>NZ_JAACYW010000019.1 GCF_015356825.1 Catenulispora rubra
CGCGCATCCCAGCCCTCCCCCGTCGTTGGGTGGCCGCACCCGGTCCGGCCGGTGTTGGCGCGGAGCACCGTCGGTCATGGTAGCGCCGGGCTGCTTGATGACTTGGTGTCAGTCGCCAGAAGCAGCCGGGCGTCAGCAGCCCTCGGACGTGGTCGCGGGCAGTTAATCAGCATGCTGTGAAACTCTGCGTATACACGGCTTGAGCTGCGGAAATGTGGCGATCAAGACTCGCTGCCCCATACGATCGGCGCCTTCATCGGGCACCAGGGGGAGACACATGGATCAGCGAGACCAACAGCCGCAGGGCCACGACGCACCCGGCCCGCAGCCGTACTACGGGACGCAGTGGGCTGCTGCGCCCCAACACCCGACCGTCCGGCGCCGCACCGCCATCGGATTCGGCATCGGCGCGCTCATCGTCGGCGCAGGCATCGGCGCCGCCGGGCACAGCGACAAGACCACCGCCACCGCTGCCACCACAGCTGCGGCCAGCGCCGCGACGGCCACCGCGACCGTCACCACGACCCAGACCGCCCCGGCCCCCGCAGCCGTCACCATCACCGCCAAGGCCGCCGCCGCACCGGCAGCGCCGACCGTCACGGTCACCGCCACCGCCACCGCTGCTGCTCCCACCAGCGCCGCAGCCACGGGCATCAGCGAAGGCACCTACGTCATCGGCACCGACATCAAGCCCGGCCTGTACAAGACCTCCGGCCCCGTCGACACCGGCGACCTCGCGAACTGCTACTGGGAGCGCGACCGCGACCTGTCCGGCGGCATGGGCTCGATCATCGCCAACGACAACACCACCGGCCCGACGACCGTCCAGATCTCCAGCAGCGACAAGGCGTTCAAGACGTCCGGGTGCGCGCCGTGGGTGAAGGTCGGCTGACAACGCTCCCCCAGCTCAGCCGGAACCAGCGGCGCCCGGCAACCGCCGCGGTCTGCTAGGAGTGCGCTGGCCGCCGTCAGCGCAGCAGCGCCTCGATCAGATCGGTCCCCAACCGGGCGCTGCGCGCGATGTCGATCTCGTAAAGCACGTACCGGCCGCGCCGCGTCGTGGTCACGATGCCTGCGTTCTTCAGTACCGCCAGGTGCCGGGAGACCTCTGGCGCGCTCACCGTCCACGCGTCGGCGAGCTGGGCGGTGGTCTGCGGGGCGCGCAGGATGCTGCGGATCAGGCGGAGGCGGAGGGGGTGGTCCAGGGCGTGCAGGCGGTTCTGGATGTCGGCTACGGAGACCGTCGGTTCTTCGAGGCCTGGCGGGATGGGGTAGTTGAGGACCGGGCGGCGGCCGGCTGCGTGGACGACGAGGAGGTGCGGGTGGGAGAAGGTGCTGGGCAGGAATGTCAGGCCGCGGCCGCTGGCGGAGGTGGTGCGGTCCTGGAGCTTGTCGACGACGATGCGGTCGCCGGCGGCCGTCAGCGTCAGCGCCGGGGACACGGCGGCCAGCATCGCCTCCAGCCCGTGCCGCTCCAGCAGGTCGTGCTTGTGGCGGGCGTCCGCCGCGAGTCGGCTGGCGACGCGGGTCCAGGCTTCGGCGAAGAACCCGCTGTCGCAGTCCTCCAGCAGGCGGCGGATCCAGCTGCGTGCGGCGCCGGGGCGGGCGAGGATCTGGTCGACGAACTCGAGCGCGCGCGGCCCCCGCGCGCCGGCCCGGTCGCGGGCGATCTTGCGCGCGACGTCGTCGACCAGCGGCGAGGCCAGGTCGTCGCGCAGCGGCACGACACCGCAGCTGCTGGTCATCAGGGCGTCGCGCACCCAGGCCTCGTCGTCGAGGGCGTCGAGCACGTCGAGCTCGGCGGCCAGCGTCGGCTGCGGCGCGGCGGGCAGCAGCATGTCCGAGCGGGACGTGCGCCAGAGGTAGTCCGCGACCAGGATGCGGTCCATGAGGTCCGGGGCGATGCCGGCCGTGGCCGCGGTGACCCAGCCGTTCTGCGTCTGGTGGTGCGCGGGCTCCACCAGGAGGTGCAGGGCGGAGCCGAGTTCGGCCAGCGGCGAGGGCGCGAAGAGGTACTGGTCCGCGGTCACGCTGGTCACATCGATGCTCACGCTCATAGGGGAATCGTCGCAGTTGGCGACGGGTTCGCCGCCAGAGTTGACGATTACCGTTAACCGGATGCCGGCGGAGGCGGTACGGCTCCCATGGTGGCTCCATGCTCACCGCCGCGAACACCCCGCCACCAGGGAGACCAGGAACACCTGGTCCGTCTGAAACAGCCGGATCGTCTGAACAGACTGAACCGTCTGAACCACCAGCCCCGACCGAGGCCAAGGCCGTCCCAGCCCCGCCCTCGAAGCTCTCCACCGTCCGTCTGCTACGCGGCCTCGGCGGCGGACGCTACGCCTTCGCCGCCGCCGTCTCCGCGCTCGGCGCCGGACTCATCCGCCCGTTCCTGCTCCTGTACGCGGTCACCATCAGCCACCTCACCCCGAGCCAGGCCGGCCTGGCCCTGTCGGGCGGGTTCGTGGCCGGTCTCCTGCTGGTGCCGGTGGCCGGCCGCTGGGTCGACGCCGGGGCCCGCCGCACGGTGGTCGTCACCACCATCGGGCTGCGGGTCGCCGGGCTGGTCCTGCTGCTGGCGATCCCCGGCCCGGCCGGATTCATCTGTGCCTGCCTGCTGCAGGGCATCGGCAACCAGACCGGGCCGATCGCGCAGGGCGCCGTCGTGTCGAGTCTGGCCGTCGGCTACGAGCGGGACGCGCTCCTGGCCGCGCTGCGTTCGCTGGGCAACGCGGGCCTGGGCGCCGGCGCGCTCCTGGCGACCGTCGCGCTGGGGTCGGGCGCGGTGGGGATGCGGTGGCTGGCGGCGGCGACTGCCGCGGGCTACCTGATCTCGGGCGTCCTGATCTCGGCGGTCCGACTCCCGGACGAGCAGGCCGCCCGGGCAGGGCAGCCGCAGACGCGCCGACCAGGACGGCTCCGCCAACCCATCGCGCCGGCCGACCGACCCGTCATGCGCCGCCTGACCATCATGAACCTGGCGAACCTGCCCTTCGCGGTGTGCTTCGACATCCTGGAGGTCGCCCTCCCGGTCGTCATCGTCACCCGGCTCGCGGCCTCGCCCGCGTGGTCCTCGGGGATCTTCGTGGCGAACACGGTGATGGTGATCCTGATCCAACTGCCGGTCGTGGTCTGGATGTCACGGCGCCCGCGCCGTCACGTGTTCGGCATCGCCGGCGGCGTCCTCGCTGCCTCCTACCTCGGCTTCCTCGCCGCCGGTGCCGCCCACGGAGCCGCCGGCGCGACGGCCATCGCCGCCGTCTCGATCCTCTACACCCTCGGCGAGGTCCTCTACACCGGCGTCGGCACCCCTCTGGTGATCGACGCGGCACCACCCCACCTGCGCGGCACCGCACTGGCACGGTGGCAGCTTTCCCTCGGCCTCGGCAGAGCGATCGCCCCACTGGCCATCACCTTCGCCCTCAGCATCTCCCCCGCCGCCCTCTGGCTGCCACTGGCGATCACTACGCTCCTCGGCGCCGCGGTGATCGTCCGCCACGCCCCGACCGACTCCGGCCGCCAGGACCGAGGCAGCAGCGGTCCGGCCGGCATCCGCGAGCGATACGACGAATGGTCCACCCGACGTCGGACACGAGCGCTGGAACAGGCGGAGCTCAAGCGCCGGTTGTACGCCGACGGCTATCGCCCGAATCGGATCGGGAACGGCCGTCCGAGGTGACGGGTCGATGGCAGATCAAGGCATCGCGTGCATGCGTGAGCCGACGACGGCAGCCAGCACAGCCAACCCGAGAAGTCGCCGAAAGTAGTTCACGCCCTGCGTCAGCTCCAGGTAGGCCCAGGTGAACAGAAAGGCCGAGCTGACGAAGTCCGCGGTGCTCCGCCAGTGGCCGGCGCTGGAGATCCGGGCGAGGAGGGCGAACAGCAGCCAGCCGATCAGCGGGAGGTTGGGCATCTGAGCGAGGACTACTTTGCCGTCGGCATCCCGCCAGAACCTTCTACGGCCGGCCGAGCCCGGTTCGGCAGGGGCGGTCGCTTCCGGGCGAATGCGGATGATGGGAGCTCCTTCTCGACACACGCTGGATGGTTCGGCTACCCGGGTCAGAGGGCTCAAACACTAATGCTGCCCCGGATCGCCCGCGTACCAACGCCCACAGACCGAGAGCCCGCTTCGCACCGGTGGCGTTCGAGGGCTTCCCTGTAACCCGAGCCGCACTAAACTGACAGCAGGTCCGCGACGCTCCAGCCACCGGCGCCGTGCTCTTTGGTGTGGACTGCGTTTGAGCGAGGCACCGTCCGGAACCTGACAGCGCTGGGGGATTCCATGGCCGCTTTCCCGCACAGACTTCATCAACGCCGCAGGAGTCCGCACCGGTCGCCGTTGCGGACTACCGGCGCGCCTGCACCTACGCCCCCGTCCTCCTCGGGTTCCGCCGACGACGTCGTGTCCCACGCCGAGAACCTCGTGCGCGACGCCTGGCTCGGGATGTTGCACGGTGAGTGCGACTACACCGGGGCCGAGATGCACGCCGCATCAGCCCACTGCGACACCGCGCGGCGGCATCTCGCCGTCGCCCTCCTCGGGTGCGATCCCGACGCGATAGCCATGGCTTACGCCGATCTGGAAAGCAGGCTCGTCGGCGCCCGCATCGCGGCGTGCGCCTACGAGCAGGCTCGTGCGGCGCTGGACCACGAGCTCAGGGCGACGTACCGCCGGGCCGCCGACCGGTTCCCCGACGGCCGTTTCGCCGACGACCGGTTCTCCGACGAGTACGCCAGTCGCAGGCGTCTGTCCCGCCAGCGTGACGAATCAGTGTCCGGGCACGGAGCCGGATGGGTACGGGCCCTGCTCATTCTCGGCTGGCTCTCCCACCTTGCCGTGTCCTGGCTCGCCCGCCTCGCCGCGGGCCGCCGGCTGTAACCGCGGATCACCTCGACCGGCGCCGCCGATCAGGAAACCTCATCAGGAAACCTCCACAGGCTCGACATCCGGCGTGGCGACGTGTTCGACCCCCTGGGAGGTCGAGAGCGCCTCGCGGGACTCCGCGATGCCCTGCCGCATCTCCGACTTGAAGATCCGCAGCGACTGGCCGACCGAGCGGGCCATGTCGGGCATCCGCTTCGCGCCGAACAGGAGGCAGGCGACGATGAGGATCAGGATGATGTGCCAAGGCTCCAGCGCACCGAACATGTTCACTACTCCCAGGCTGTTCGAGGGGTGACAGGCGCGGCCGGTTCGGCCCCGCCTGTAGAAGTCTTCGTATCGGCTCGCCCGACGGCTTGGTTCTAGCGGCTTAGTTCTAGCGGCCTAGTTCCAACAGCCTGGTTCTATCAGCCGCCGCCCCGCCCATCAGCGGCGCCGTAATCCGAACGAGTGAATCCCCGCACCCGACCAATCCGCGCGGGCCCCGGCGGCGAATGGCCCGGCAGACGTCCGATTCCGCTCGGGCGCACGGAGAGATGGGGCATGATGGCTGAAGAGCTCATCGATACCCGGCTGCTTGAGGAGTTGACCGAGCAGTCGCAGGACTTGAACAGCGACGCGGTTCGGATCACCCGTGAGGCGCTGGCCGAGTACGCGCAGGCCGAACCCGAGCCGCGCCGCCACCGCTGGCGCCGGGGCTCCGTGCTGGCCGGTGCCGCCGGTGGCGCCGTCCTGCTGGGCGCCGCCCGCGCTGCCGCGGCCGGTCCCAGCGACGACCTCATGGCGCTGCAGACCGCCGCGTCGATCGAGAACCTGGCCGTCACGGTCTACACCACCGCGGCCGGGCTGCCGTTCATCAAGGGCGGCAACGCGACCGTGGCGGCGTTCATCGCCAAGACCACCACCCAGCACACCGCGCACGCGCAGGCGTTCAACGCCGCGGCCACCCAGGCCGGCGGCAAGGCCCAGACCGCGGCCAACCCGAAGTACGCCGCCGTGGTGCAGCAGCTGCTGCCCTCGATCAAGACCCCGGCCGACGTGGTCAAGCTGGCCATCACGCTGGAGGACGTCGCGGCCGAGACCTACACCGCCAACGTCGCGCAGGTCAGCACCCCGGCGCTGCGCAAGCTGTTCGGCTCGGTGGCCCCGGTCGAGGCCCAGCACCGGGCCACGCTGCTGGCCGTGCAGGCGCTGCTGGCCGGCGGCGCCCCGCAGCTGATCGCCATCCCGACCGACGCCGCGAAGCTGCCCTCCGCGGCCGGCAGCGTCGGGTTCCCCGACTCGTTCTACCCGACCAAGAACGCCTCGCCGATCAGCGAAGGGGCCGTGAAGTGAGCACCGTCAACGGTGGCTGGGAGCTGCCGATCAGCGAGGGCGAGCTGTCCCGCATGACCCGGGACCTGGACCAGGCACACCGCGAGTACCTGCCGTCCATGTACGCCGCGGCCAACGACCTGAGCGAGCAGCTGCGCGACTCCGACGCCCTGACCCAGGCCCAAGACCAAGCCCAAGCCCAGGAGGAGCGGCAGCGCGTCGCCTCGCGCCGCCGGTTCCTGATCGGAGCCGGCGGAGCCGCCGCCGCCCTGGCGCTCGCGGCCTGCTCCAGCAGCAAGTCGACAAAGGCGTCCGCGGCTCCCGGCAGCACCACCGGCGCCGCCTCCAGCGGAGCCTCCGGCACCTCCGGCACAACACCGTCGACCTCCTCCTCCGGCGCCAGCGTCTACACCGGGGACCTGAAGGTGGTCGCGCTGGCGACCGCCCTGGAGAACCAGGCCGTCGGCGCCTACACCGCGGCGCTCGCCGCGGCGAAGGCCGGAAAGCTCGGCACGGTCCCCCCGGCGGTGGGCACGTTCGCCACCACCGCGATGAGCCAGCACGCCGACCACGCCAAGGCCTGGAACGCGGTCCTGACCGGCGCCAACGTGCCGGCGATCACCGGCGTGCCGCTGTCCAACCAGGCGGCGACCCTCAGCGCCCTGGGCGCGGTCACCGACGTCGGCGGGGTCGCCAAGCTCGCCCTGCAGCTGGAGGACCAGGCGGCGCAGACCTACCTGTTCGCCGTCGCCAACGTCACCAGCCCCGGCGGCATCGCCACCGCGGCCAGCATCGCCCCGGTGGAGGCCATGCACGCCGCCATCCTGAACTTCGTCCTCGGCCAGTACCCGGTCCCGGACGACTTCCTGGGCACCACCATGGCCGCCAGCCCCACCCTTTTGACGGTCTGAAGGAGCCGCCGCCGCGCCCCGGACGGGGACCGGCGGTACAACGGTGGTGCGCAGTCCGACATTTCGGACTGCGCACCACCGCCATGAGGTACGCCGATTCCGGGCTCCGGCCCCGATCACCAGTGAGGATGCCGCCGTGCTCCGTTTCCCCGGCAAGACCGCCGCCGCGACACTTCTGGCGGCAGCGACCGCGCTGACCCTGACGGCGTGCTCCAGCAGCAGCTCCCACCCGGCCGCCGCGCCGACCAGCACTTCCTCCACATCGAGTTCCAGCTCCGGTTCCAGCTCTGGTTCCGGCGCCACCAGCACTACCGGCACCACCGGCGCTCCGGTCGGCGCCTCGCAGATCGTCATCAGCAACTTCGCCTTCAGCCCCGCGGACCTGACCGTGACCGCAGGTCAGACGGTCACGGTGGTCAACAACGACTCCACCACGCACACCCTGACCGCCACCACCGGCAAGGCGTTCGACACCGGAGACCTCACACCCGGCAAGACGGCGACGTTCACCGCGCCCACGACGCCCGGCACGTACCCCTACATCTGCACGATCCACCAGTTCATGCACGGCACGCTCACCGTCAAGTAGCGAAAACCGCAAGCCGCCCGCACCTCACGCGGCAGCCGACGGCCGCGCCGAGGATTATGCGCCGGCTGTTTTGTTTGCATTTCCGCGGAGTGGACAGCAGGGCCACGGCTCCATTTCGGCCGAGCTCATCCCCCATGCCGCCGCTCGGGCGCCGGTGCAAATAGCAGGATTGTGGATAGCTGGAATATTATCCCCTCGTGTCACGTTTTCGAGACCGTGCACGTCAAAATCCTGGAGGAATTATGGCCACCGACTACGACGCCCCGCGCAAGACCGACGACGACCTTGCCGAGGACAGCATCGAGGAGCTGAAGGCCACGCGCACCAAAGCCGCCGTCCGCAGCCCCGACCTGGAAGAAAGCGACAACGAATCGCTGGAGCTGCCCGGTGCCGACCTTTCGGACGAGCAGCTGACCGTTCGGGTCGTGCCGCCGCAAAGCAACG
Organism: Catenulispora rubra; assembly: GCF_015356825.1. Taxonomy (GTDB): domain Bacteria; phylum Actinomycetota; class Actinomycetes; order Streptomycetales; family Catenulisporaceae; genus Catenulispora; species Catenulispora rubra. Next base: position 8,144 of record NZ_JAACYW010000019.1, read on the forward strand.
AGTTCACCTGCTCCAGGTGCTTTCTGGTCCAACACCGAAGCCTCCTGGCGCGCCATACCCGTCGCGAATGGATCTGCAAAAACTGCGTTTGACCGACTTCGGCGTCGGGGTCATCGGAAATCGATCCACTCCCGGGCCGTCGTGAACTCGTCAAGGAGCACAGGGTCGGGAGTGACCCCCAGGCCAGGGCCCTGCGGCACGTCCAAACCCCCGTCGCGCAGAACGAACGGCTCGGTGATGTCGCGCTCGAAGTAGCGCTCTGAGGCGCTGATATCCCCGGGCAGGGTGAAGTTCGGCAGCGCCGCCAATGCGACATTGGCCGCGCGGCCGACACCGGTCTCCAGCATCCCGCCGCACCACACCGGCACCCCGTTCGCGGCGCAGACGTCGTGCACGCGGCGCGCCTCCAGGTAGCCGCCGACACGCGCGGGCTTGATATTGACGATGCGGCAGGCGCCGAGGGCGATCGCGTCCGCGGCCGAGCGCGCCGAGACGATGGACTCGTCCAGGCAGATCGGGGTGTGCAGCAGCCGGGCCAGCGCGGCGTGCCCGCGGATGTCGTCCTCCGGCAGCGGCTGTTCGATCAGCAGCAGGTCGAAGGAATCCAGGGCGGCCAGGCGCGGCGCGTCGCCGAGGGTGTAGGCGGTGTTGGCGTCGACCTGCAACAACGGAGCGTCGCCGAACCGCTCCCGGACGGCCCGCACCGGCTCCACGTCCCAGCCCGGCTTGATCTTCAGCTTGATCCGCCGGTAGCCATGGTCGAGGTAGCCGCCGACGGTCTCGACGAGCTCTGCGACGCTCGGCATGATCCCGACCGAGACGCCGACCGACACCGAGGACCGCACGGCACCGAGATGGTCGCCGAAGGAGGTGCCGGCAGCCCGCAGTTCGGCGTCCAGAACAGCGGTTTCCACCGCCGCCTTGGCGATCGGGTGGCCCTTGAACGGCGCCAGGATCTCCGCCACCAGCGCCGAGGTCACCCGCGGTGCGGCGGCGAGCCTCGGGAGGAAGAAACGGCGGATGACGTCCTCCGCGCCGTGGATGTACTCCGAGGAGTACACCGGCTCACTCATCGCGGCGCATTCGCCCCAACCCTCGGCCTCCTCGGTGACGACGCGGACCAGCAGGATGTCGCGTTCCGTAACCACGCCGAAGGACGTCTCGAACGGACTGCGCAGCGGCATGGTCAGGCGCCGCAGTTCGACTCCGGAAATCTTCATCGGCGTTCGTCCTCCTCGTGATGTTCCAGCAGGTACCAGCCAGATCGGGTGAAGCCGGTGATGCGGTATCCGCGTCCCATGGCTTCCGTCAGCGCGCCGCGTAGCGCGAACCGCCAGCTACGCGCCAGCTCGGGCGCCTCACGCCGCAGGTCCTGGATGGCCGCGGGCGTCGCACACAGCAGGGAACCACCGGAGTCCGACGGCGGGCCGGGCTCGGGCATCATGCCCGGCGCGATCCCGGAGAGCAGTACCTTGTTCGCGCTGAGCAGGGATTCTTCGTTCTCCGGCTCGATTCGAGTGCCGTTCGCCGCGGCGTCCGCGCGCGCCGAGTCGAGGGCCCAGCTCATCAGGAGCCGATCGCTGCCCTGTCCCGCGTTGACCCCGTCCGGCATGTCGCCGTAGAAGTCGACGAGATAAGCGGTCGCATCCGCACCGAGCTTGGCCATGTTGAAGTAGGCGTTGGCCCGCACCAGCGGGTCGAAGGTCCAGGTGATGCGGCGCAGGCCGCGGCTCAGGGCCCAGGCGCGCTGGTGCAGTTTGACCGCGAAGCCGGCGTGCCGGCCCTCGGCCTCGGGCAGCATCCCGGTGATGTGCGAGTGCAGATGGATGCCGCCGCGTGGTTCCACGTCCGAGGCGAGGAACGCGGTGGCGGCACCGATCAGCCGGTCGCCGTTCTTGTCGTCGAAGACACCGGCGATGTAGCAGCCTTCGTATGCCATCACCCGCATCAGGCCGGTGGGCATCAGGCTCTGACCCGGCTCCAGGGCCCAGATCCGGGTGAAGACCTCGGCGACCGCACCGAGGTCGTCCGGTTCTGTCAGTTCCCTGATGGTGACCGCCGCGGCGCGGGCCGCCGCCTCGGCTTGGGCGTGCGCCTCGGCGATCAGGGCGCGGGCCGGGGGCGTCGGGATCGGCGCTGTGCTCACGGACGCGCCCCCAGCAGGTCCGCCACGAGTTCGGCGAGCAGCGCCGCACGCTCGGGCATGGAGCCGGCCAGGACGTGTTCGCCCTCGGCGTGCGCGCCGCCGCCGACCGCGCCGAGCCCGTCGAGCGTGGGGGTGCCGACGGCCGCGGTCCGGTTGCCGTCCGAGCCGCCGCCCACGGCGACCCCGCTCAGCGGCGGGAGCCCGAGGCGTGCGGCCGCCTGCTGGGCGCGGGCGAACAGGTCGCTCGACGCCGAAGGCGGCAGCGGCGGACTCTCAGAGCCCTGTTCCACCCGCAGCGAGGTTCCTTCCAGACGCGGTCGCAGCGCGGCCAGCCCGGCGAGGACACGCTGTTGCTCCTCGACGCTGAAGGCGCGCACGTCCACGGCGACTTCCGCGGAGCCAGGGACCGTGTTCGTCGAGTCTCCGGCCTTGGTCACGGACGGCGTGACCGTCGTTCCCCGTTCCGGGTCCGCGAGCTGAACGATCGCCAGGATCTGATGCGCGAGTTCGACGGCCGCGTTCGCTCCGCGCTCGGGTTCGAGCCCGGCGTGCGCGGCGCGGCCCACAACGTGCAGGCGGTGGCAGCCGGCGCCTTTGCGCGCGGTCTTCAGCGCGCCGCCGTCCGCGCTGGCTTCCAGGACGAGCACAGCATGGTTGCGGCGCGCTTCCTCCTGAATGAGGGTAATGGATGCTGGCGAGCCGACTTCCTCGTCGGTGGTGATCAGGACGCTGACACCGTCCAACGCGTCGGGGTTGTCTGTTTGCAAGGCCGCGAGCGCGTACAGGAGCTGCACCAGTCCTGCCTTCATGTCGAAGCAGCCGGGGCCGGTGATCCGGCCGTCGGTGATGGTGAAGGGCAGTCGCTCCAGGGTGCCGAGCGGCCAGACGGTGTCGAGGTGGCCGAGCAGCAGGACACGGTCGCCCCGTCCGAAGCGCCAACGGAGCTGGGCCGCTCCCCCGCGCTCCAAGCGTTGTGGGTCCGATCGCAGGAGCCTGGTACCCAGCTCGGCAAACACGTCGGCACAGCGGCTGGTCGCGGTCCGGTCACTGGTCGGGGATTCGCAGCGGACCAGGGTTTCGAGGTCGGCGAGCATGGACGGCAAGGACTGCCTCAGCCGCTCAAGCAGCGGTGTGGTGTCGACGGTCACGCGGCGGCCCCAGGGTTCCCACGATGCCCACGGTGGACGGCGGGCACGCCCAGCTCGGCTCGGAACAGCCGCAGCACGTTGCCACCCAGCGTCGCGGCCACGACGTCCTCGTCCAAGCCGCGCGCCAGCAGTTCGGCGGTGAGCAGCGGCAGACCGGCGGGTCCGGCCAGACCCGGCAGCGCGGCGAACGGATCGCAGCCGGCCACCGGCCCGATCTCTACCCCGCCGGGCAGCACGTCGTGCAGCATTTCGAAGACGAAGTCCGGTCCGATACCGACGTGGCCCGGGCCGGCGACCTTCCCGATGTGCTCGATGTGGTCGACGAGCCGGGAGATCGACGGCTCGTGCGGGTCCACGAACCCCGGGAAGAAGTTCACGCACACCACGCCGCCGCCGGCCGCGATGGCCGCCAGGCGCTCGTCGGTGAGGTTGCGGTGGTGGTCGCACAGCGCCCGGGCGGAGGAGTGCGTGGCCAGCACCGGCCGGGTCGCGAGTTCGAGCACGTGGTCGACGCCGGCCGCGCCGAGGTGGGAGACGTCGAACATCATGCCCAGGCGCTCCATCTCGGCCAGCGCCTGGACCCCGGCGGCGGTCAGCCGGCTGCCCGCGGCGTCCTCCGCCGAGCCGTCGGCGAGCATCGTGCGGCCGAGGTGGGCCAGCGACGCGATGCGCACGCCGAGCCGGTACAGCGTGGCGAACAGCTCGATGTCGGCGTCGATGCCCGGGGCACTCTCCAGCGCGAGGACCAGCGCGATCCGTCCGGCGGCCAGCGCGCGGTCGATGTCGGCGCCGTCCAGGCACAGGCTGACCTCGTCGGCGTTGCCCTCGGCGATCCGGTGCGCGGCCTCGATCATGCGCAGCGTCTCGCGCAGCGCGCCTTCGGGCCGGTAGGCGTCGTCGATGAAGACCGGCAGCACCTGGATGTCCACGCCGCCGGCGCGCAGCTGCGGCAGCCACTGCGCGCGGAAGTAGTGGGGCCACTGCGCGACCGGCCGCAGGACGACCGAGCAGAGCAGGTCGTTGTGGGTGTCGGCGACCACCGCGCGGTGGTGCAGCTCCAGCGTCGCCGGATCGAGGCGATCGGGTGTGTCGGGCGCGGGCGTGGTCATTGTGAGGCCTCGCAATGTTTGAGGAGCGTGCGGGACCTGCGGCAGAAGGATCCGGCCCCCGGGTTCGTTGCCATGCCGTTCAGCTTGCCCGCGCACGCCCGGAGTCGTCTTGGTGAGGACGGATCAATTCCGAGCGGGGCTCTCGTCGAATCGGATGATGATGAAGTAGTGCGGGTGCCGATACCCAGCGTCCGACCCCGCCCGCGCCCGACCGTCACAGCCGCCGTCACAGCCGCACCCGCGGGTCCGCCGCCGCGTACAGGACGTCGACCAGCAGGTTGGCCAGCACGATGAACGCGGCGGCGAACAAGGTGACGCCCATCATCATCGGGAAGTCGCCGTTCTGGATCGAGGTGATGGCCAGGAAGCCGATCCCCTTCATGGAGAAGGTGATCTCGACCAGCACCGCGCCGCCGAGCACGGTGGCGAAGTCCATGCCGAAGATGGTGATGATCGGGGTGATCGCGGCGCGCAGCGCGTGCTTGAAGATCACCCGGCGCTCGGACAGGCCCTTCGCCCGCGCGGTGCGCACGAAGTCCTCGCTCAGCACGTCGAGCATCCCGGCCCGGGTCAGCCGGGTGTAGAGGGCGGCCAGGCCGAAGGCCAGACAGGTCCAGGGCAGGATCATGTCCAGGAACCACTGGCCCGGGTCGGACAGGATGCCGACGTAGCTGCCCGGGGCCGGCAGGATCGACCACCGGTAGGCCAGCGGCAGGGACAGCAGCGGCGCCAGGAAGTAGACCGGCAGCGAGATGCCGAGCAGGGCGGTGGCCATCAAAACCCGGTCGAGCAGCGAGCCCTTGCGCACGGCCGAGGCCAGACCCGAGGCGACGCCGAAGAACAGCCACAGAACGCCGGCACCCGCCGCGATGGAGAAGGTGACCGGCAGGTCGCTCAGGATCGTGGGCCAGACCTGCTGGTAGTTCCTGAACGAGTAGCCGAAGCACGGGGCGTGGCAGGCGATGTCCTGGGTGCCGTCGCTGAACGTGGTGCCGGTGACGATCGTGCGCAGGTAGTCGAAGTACTGAACCGGGAACGACCGGTCGAAGCCGAAGCGGTGGATCACCCCCTGCACCGCTGCGGGCGAGGGCTGTTTGCCCACGTACTGGACCGCCATGGTGGCCGGTGTCTGCCCTCCCCACTGCGGCATCTCGTAGAAGATGACCATCGTCACGAACGCGACGACGAACAGCAGCCCGGCCACGGCGAACAGGCGCCGAATGATGAAAGTCAGCATGGTGTCAGGGCCCTCACTGGACGCCGAGAGCCTGGTAGTCGTACATGCCGTAGGCCTGCTCGATGTAGGCGTTCGTGAGGTTCGGCGGGCGCAGCATCAGGGCCCGGGAGTCGATCATCGGCACCAGTGCCGCGTCCTTCAGCGCCTGCTGGTCGATCTGGGCGTACAGCGCGTTGCGGGCGTCCGGGTCGGTGGTCTTGAGCGCGGTGGCCATCAGTGAGTTGACAGCCGGATCGTCGAGTTCGGAGTAGTTGCTCTCCCCGGTCGACTTGATGCCGTCCGGGGTGACGATCTGGTCCAGGAATCCGTACCCTGACGGGAAGTCGGCGGCCCACGCGGTGATGAACAGCGCCTCGTTGTTCTGCTTGACGTACGCCTGGCTGCCGGCCTTGATCGAGAGCTGGCTGTACTTGAAGCCGTCCTCGGTCACCGTGATGCCGATGGCGGCCAGGTTCTGCTGGACCACGTCGGCGACCGGCTTGTCCTTCGGCTGGTCGATGTAGTAGCCGACCTGGGTGTTGATGTCGGTGACGTGCTCGGCGGCCTTGCAGGTCGCGATCTCGGCCCTGGCCTTGGCCAGGTCGCCGGAGTGGCCCGGAGTCGGGTACAGATCCTGCGGGACGTAGCCGGGGACGGTCGGGGGCAGCACCGTGGTGGCGATGTCGCCGCCGCCGATGCCGCCGCCGAACGCGGTCTGCACCGCGGTCTTGTCGATCGCCCACTCCACCGCCTTGCGGCAGTCGATGTTGTCGAAGGGCTTGATCGTCGTGTCGATCGTCAGGTAGGTCAGCAGCCCGGTGATCGGGTCGTCGGCCTCGGCCTTGAGCTTGGGGTTGCCCAGCACCTGCGACTGCGTCGCGGTCTGGACGCCGACGCCGCCCTGGTCCACGTCGGTGCTGCCGTGCAGCAGGTCCTGATCGACCGTCTGCGCGCTGACGTCGACCTTGTCGACGATCCTGGCGGCGTGCGCGACATGCAGGTGCAGCGGGTCCGAGGCGGCGTTGAAGTTCGGGGACGCCGACAGGTCGAGTTCCTTGCCCACGCTGTACGAGTCGAACGTGTACGCACCGGAGGAGATTACGTGCTCGTAGTAGGTGGCACCGGTGTCCTTGACTCGCGGGACCGGCACAGTCGACGGCAGCGTCAGCACGTCGTCGAAGTCCGCGAACGGCTTGACCAGATGGAAGACGATGGTGCCGTTGTCCGGCGTGTCGATGCCCGAGGGATGGTCGGCCGGGTTCTTGTCCTTATAAGGACCCTGGTAGTTCGTGGTGTCCGTGAGCAGCTGCTTGAAGTACGTCGGGCCGTTCGGCAGGACGTCCTGGCCCCAGTTCGAACGCTCGATGCCGTAGGCGACGTCCTGCGCGGTGATCGGGGTGCCGTCCGTGTAGGTGGCGCCCTTGACCAGGTGGAAGGTCCAGGTCAGGCCGTCCGCGCTCATGGTGCCGAGGTCGGTGGCCAGGTCCGGGACCAGCTTCACCGGACCCGGACCCTCGGCGAAGGTGATCAGCGAGCGGGTGTAGAGCCGCATCACGTCCCAGTCGGCCCCGAAGTAGCTGTTGCCCGGGTCGGTGGACTGCAGATCCGAGGACTGCTCCATCCGGAGCGTGCCGTGGACGGCGGCCGAGGACTTGCTCACGATCGCGGTCACGCCGACGTTGTACGCCGCCGAGCCGTGGGCTCCGGTACCGCTGGTGGACCCGCCGCCGCAGGCTGCGGCGCCGAGCGCCAGCGCTGTGGCCGCCGCGCAGGCGGCGATTCGTGGTGTGGGCATGGCGTCTGTGGACCTCTTGTCTTCTGGTTCGGGGCTCGCCCGGTCAGCGGCCGGCCTTGGGATCGAAGGCGTCGCGCAGTCCGTCGCCGAGCAGGTTGAAGGCGAGCACGGTGAGGAAGACGGCCGAGCCGGGCACGATCAGGAACTCCGGGTCGACCTGGTACAAGGCGATCGCCTCGTTGACCATCTCGCCCCAGGACGGCATCGGCGAGCGGATGCCGACCCCGAGGTAGGACAGCGACGCCTCGAAGAGGATGTTCGACGGGATGAGCAGCGTCGCGTAGACCAGGATCGGCCCCGTCAGGTTGGGCAGGATCTCCCTGAGGATGATCCGCGCGGGGGTGGCGCCCAGAGCGCGCGCCGCGTCCACGAACTCGCGTTCGCGCAGCGCCAGCGTCTGCCCGCGCACGATGCGGCCGATGTACGGCCAGGAGAAGAAGCCGATGATGACGATCAGCACCACGATCCGCAGCACGTTGCCGGTCAGCCCGAAGGACGAGTAGCCGAGCACCCCGGACAGCGAGATCGCGAACAGGAACAGCGGGAACGCGAGCATCACGTCCATCGTCCGGCTGATCACCGAGTCGACCAGGCCGCCGAAGAAGCCGGCGACCATCCCGAGGCCGACCCCGATCACGATGGCGATCAGGGTGGCCAGCCCGGCGATGCCGAGCGAGGTCCGGGCGCCGTAGACGACCCGCGCGAACAGGTCGCGGCCGGTCGGCACGTCCACGCCGAGGATGTGCTGCGAGCTCATCCCGCCGAAGCCGCCGCTGGGGATCTGCAGGTTCGGGTCGATCAGATCGGTGTGTGTGGTGTACGGATCGTTGCCGGTGAGCGAGCACAGTTGTGGCGCGAAGATCGCCACCAGGATGAGCAGGACGACGGTCACGCCGCCGGCCGTCGCGACCTTGTCCTTCTTCAGCCGGCCCAGGGCGATCCGGGCCGGGGAGCGGCCCTCGATGGCCTTGCCGGGCGGCGCCGGGGCTTCCGGCTCGGCCGCCGACGCCGGGCCCGGTTCCAGAATCGTCGTCATCGTGTCGCTTCCTCAGAGCTGTCCGGTCCGGCGGCGCGAAGCAATGCCCTCATCCCAGGAGTTGCGCCCCGTGGACGAGGTCTGTCGTGACCGAGTCCCGGAAGTCGCTGACCGCGGACCCGTCGCCCTCGTCGGTGTTGATCAGCACGGCGACGGCGTGGTTCTGGTCCTTCGTGAGGACCACCATGGTGGCGAACCCGATGTCGGAGCCGGAGTGGCCGACATACGGCAGCCCGGAAACGACTTCTTGGACCCAGCCGAGCCCCTGGTAGGGCACGATCTTCGGGCTGACCTGGGGACGCAGCATGTCGGCGACGGCGGCCGCGGACAGGATCGGGGGCGTGCCGATCGCCCCGCCGATCATCGCGCGCAGGCTTGTCGCCAGATCGGTCACCGAGCAGCGGAGTGCACCGGAGGGGACGTCGGGATAGCTCATCTGCGGCAGTGCGGCCAAGGCGCCGTTCTTGAACTCGTACGGCACGGCCAGGACGCCCGGCGCGAACTGCCGCAGGTACCAGTGCGCGCCGGTGATGCCGAGCGGGTCGAACAGGTTCGCCTGCGCGTAGGCGGTGAAGTCCTGTCCGCTGACGCACTGGACGACATAGCCGGCCAGGGCCATGCCCACGTCGGAGTAGCTGAAATACGTGGCTGGCTTGTGCTTGGGGAGATACGACTTCTTCGGTGCGTAGTGCTTGCCACCCGGCACGAGGTAGCCACGGAGGAAGTCCGACAGGCTCTCCGTCGGGTCCCCGACGACGTCGAAGCCCACGTAGTTGTCGTCGGAGATGCTGGAGGTGTGGGTGACCAACTGGTGCGGGGTGATCGGCACGTTCGGGTAGGCGGGGTTGCGCACCGGGAAGTCGATGAAGCTGCTGACGTCGTCGTGGCGGTCCAGGCCACAGTGCTCGAAGAGCTGGACCAGGGCCGAGGCGGTGAACAGCTTGCTGACCGACGCCAGGTGCACGGGTGTGTCCGGGGTCATCAGCCGGTTCGCGGCGATGTCGGCGTAGCCGAAGGCCGCCGCGTAGGGGGTCGGGGCGTTCTTGGACACGATCGCGACTTCGACCCCTGCGACGTGGGCGGCCGCCAACCGCGCCGGCATGCTCGCCTCGAACTCGCGAAGCCACTGATCGAAGGTCTGCTTCTGACTCGTCGTGGCGAAGGCCGCGGAGCCCTGCGCGACAGAGCCCTGGACGACAAAGAGACCGGCCAGTCCCGCTTTGAGTACCGAACGTCGGGTCGAGATCATGATGCGTCATCCGTCTCTGGCGGTCGCTTCCGCCGATTGATTCCGTTCATGGATCGGTGTGCCGAGGCTATGTCTGCCGGTCGGGCCGAAGCTTCGTCCGGGCGGACGAGGCCGCGGGACGGAATCTGTAGAGGAGGACGAAGATCGTCGGCTAAGCGTCGGGGTCTTCGTGCGTTGCCGACGGCCCAGAGGGCTGGAGCCGAAGGTGCAGCATGGCCGCGAAACGGGCGTCGGCGTCGCTCAGATCGATCTGGCCGATCTCGGAGACACGACGCAGCCGGTACCGGAAGGTGTTCGGGTGGACGTACTGCGTCGCGGAAGCGGCGTTCACGTCGCCGAACGCCTCCAGCCACGCCCGCAGCGTGGCGACCAGGCGGGTGCGGTGCCGGGAGTCGTAGTCGGTCAGACGCGCGACCGGGCCGCCGAGGGCGTCGCCGCGCTCGGTGATCGTCTCGGCCATCTCCGCCAGCAGCGCCTGGAGCTGGACGTCGCCGATCGAGGCCACGCAGGCCCCGCCGCCGTCGCGTCTGCGCAGGACGTTCAGGGCCCGGTGCGCGCCGGCCCGCGAGCGACTCAGTTCACTGTGACCGGTGCCGACCTCGCCGATCCCGACGATGAGCCCGTGGCGGATCCCGATGCGCCGCAGGAACTCCTGCGCCACCGTGGCGACGCGCTGTGCGCCGTCGGCACTCTGCTGCGGCACCGGAACGATGGCGTACACCACGTCGCCGACGACGGCCACGGCCGAGCGCGGATGGACGGCGGTCAGGTGCACCGCGAACGCGTCGGCCACGCGCTGCCGTTCGGCGACCAGGTCCGCGCGCCGCACGGCGGACGGCTCGGCGGGCGAGCCGACGACGTCGAGGGCGACGACCACGGCGGCCCGCTCGGCCAACCCGAGGCGCGCGACGGCCTGCGCCGCACCGGGCCCGGACTCCAACGCGGTGGCGACCAGGTCGGCGTGCAGCCGCCGCCCGACGTCGGCCCCCGCGCGCAGCCGCATCATGTGCAGGGCGACGAGCTTGGCGGCGTCGCGGAGTGCCTGCGCACGCTCGGCCGACAGCGGTGCCCGCACCGCGGCCCAGATCGTGCCGAGGATCTCGTCGCCGGCCCGCACCACCAGCGCGGCCCGGGGCAGCTCGCCGTGGCCGATCAGGTCCGGCAGCGGATCGACGAACACCGGCTCCTCGCTGCGGTACAGAGCCTGGTAGACACCGCGCTCCTCCAGGATGCGGGTGTACTGCTCCGGGACCTGGCGGCCCAGGATGGTCGCCACCCGCGAGGCGTCGGCCTCGTCCTGGCGTCCCGAGAACGCCAGAACCCGGTTGCCGCGGTCCTCGATGGTGATCGGCGCGTCCAGCAACGCCGCGATGGCGTTCGCAAGGGCGAACAAGTCGCCCGCCGGCGTCCCGAACATCGTCGGCGTACCCACCTCACCGACGTCGCCTTCCGCGATCAGCGACCTGACCATGGCCGCCAGCTGCGCCCAAGTAGCGCCGGGCGTCAGGGCCAGCACGGTGACGCCAGAGCGCAAGGACGCGTCCTTGATGACCGGATCAGCCACGACCGGCGCCCGAACGACCAACGCCGCCGCACCGGCCATGACGGGCTCGCCCAGCAGCGCGGCGATCGCCGCCGGCTCCCGCACCCCCACAGCGAGGACCAGCGCGTCCCGGCACGAGACCTGCTCCTCCAGCGGGTCGTAGATGACGACGCCGCCGACCGGCGCCTCTGAGACCACATCCCCGCACACCGCCTCGAGCAGGGTGCTCCCCAGGTCCTCGACGACCCTGCCCAAGCCGGCCCGCAGATGCGCCTCCATCGCCAACCGCATGCCTTCCGCGTCTGCGGGCCGCGCCCGCGCCAGGGTTCCCCGCCGTGCATGGCATCCTGACGCCGCCGAGTCTCCGTTGGCAAGGATCTTGAGCATCGTCCGCATCCGTCAGACGGTCGGGCGGTGCACCCGGGGACCTGCGTCCCGCCACAAGGCAGAAGTAGCCGGGTAGGCTTGGCGGCCGTCGCGGTCAGCCGCATCGATGTTAAGTGCCTTGACATGGGGGGTTCGGGGGAATGGCGCGTCCAACGGGGTGGGACATTCTGGGGCTGGATGGGGATCCGACTCCGGGTGTGGTGGAGTCGGTGCAGGCGTTGGCGAAGCAGTTCGGGGACTTCGCGCATGACGTGGAGTCCGCGTACCGGAGCCTGAACAGCTTCGGTTCCGACGCGACCGCGATGCAGTGGGTGGGTCAGACCGCTGATGCCTTCAAGGATCAGTTCGGCCCGCTGCCGGGGCGGCTGCAGAAGCTGTACACGTCCTACAGCGAAGCCTCCGACGCGTTGAACGCCTACGCGCCGCAGCTCCAGGCAGCGCAGTCCAAGGCTGACAGTGCCCTGCGTCAGGCCCAAGACGCGAACGCGGACCTGCAACGTGCCACCACCAACGCCAACAGCGCGGCGGCCGACCTGAAGACCGCGCAGCAGAACCACGCCGCCAGTCCCAACCCGCAGGCCGTCACCGACGCCCAAACCGCGCACGACACCGCGCAGACCAACCTGACCAACGCCAAAGCCCATCTGGCCGCGCTGGCGGCCCAGGCGAACCAGGCTCACGACGACCGCATCACCGCCGCCAAAGCCTGCGCCGGCGCCATCGGCCACGCGCAGTCCGACGGAATCCACAACAAACACTGGTGGGAACACGTCGGCGCGGCCCTGGCCGACATCGGCGGCGAAATCGCGGACATCGCCGGTGAGATCGCGCCGATCCTGGACATCATCGCCCTGGCCACCTCCTGGATACCCGGGGTGGACGTGGTCACCGCCGCGCTGGCCGAGGCCGACAACCTCGTCGCGCTGGCCGGTTCGGTGATGCAGATGGCCGGCGACGCGATGCAGGGAAAATGGGGCGACGCCCTCCTGGACGCCGGCATGCTCGCCGGGGCCTACCTCGGCGGCAAGGCGTTGGAGAAGTTCGGCGGCCCGATGCTGGAGAAGCTGGCCGCCCGCGGCAACAAGGACGCGGTGGGCGCCGCCGACCCGGTCGACGTCGTCTCGGGCCGGATGATCACCGCCGAGACCGATCTGAGCCTGCCCGGAACGCTGCCGCTGGTGCTGCGCCGCTCCTACTCCTCCGGGTATCTCACCGGGCACTCGTTCGGGCCGGGCTGGTCGTCCACCCTGGACATCCGGGTGGCCGTGGCCGCCGACGGAATCCGGTTCGCCGGCGACGACGCGCAGGTACTGCGCTACCCGCTGCCGACCGGGGGCGAGCCGGTGCTGCCCGCCGACGGCGCGCGCTGGGAGCTGACCTGGGACCGCGGCGCGGACGAGATCCGGGTCGCGGATCGGGCGTCGGGACTGACCCAGCATTTCGCGGTGGTCCACTTCGCCGGCGAGAACGGGCATATACGCAGCCTGACAGCGGTCACCGACCGCCACGGCAACCGTGTCGACGTCGACCGCGACGCGGCCGGCGTCCCGACCGCCGTCCGGCACAGCGGCGGGTACCACGTCCGGGTCGAGACCGAGGCGACCGGTTCGGGTCCGCGTATCAAGGCCCTGTGGATGGTCACAGAAGCGGCGACCGGAGCGGCCGAACTCGTGGCCGGCTACCGGTACGACGAGCAGGGCCGGCTCGCGGCCGTCCTGGACCCGGCCGGCGTGCCCTACCGCTACGAGCACGACGAGAACGACCACATCCGAGCCTGGATCAACCGTTCCGGATACCGCTACGAGTACGAATACGACGAAGCGGGCCGGGTCGTCCGAGGCACCGGGACCGACGGCTACCTGTCCGCCGGCTTCGTCTACGACGAAGAGCCGCGGACCACCACCGTCATCGACTCCCTCGGCGGGCGCACGACCTTCCACTACGACGAGAGCGGCCACCTGAGCCGGACCACCGACCCGCTGGGCAACGTGGCCTTCATCGAGAACGACGCCTTCGGCCGGATGCTGAGCTACACCGATCCACTCGGCGCGGTCACCCGCCTGGTCCGCGACGCCGCGGGGAACGTGGTGCGGATGGAGCGCGCCGACGGTTCGGCCTTCACCACCGAGTTCGACCGGCAGGGCCGGCCGGTCCGGGTGCTGGAGCCGGACGGCGCCGAATGGCTCCAGCACTACGACGAGCGCGGGAACCTGGTCCGGGTCCGCGACCCGCTGGGTGCCGTGACCAGCTACGGCTTCGACGAGACCGGGGCGCTCCGCTCGGTCACCGACGCCCTGGGCCACACCGTCGGCTACGACGTGGACGCCGCCGGCGTGACGGTCGCGGTGACCGACGCCCTGGGCTCGTCCTGGCGCGCCACCCGCGATGCCTTCGGCCGGCTGGTCGAGGTCGTCGATCCGACCGGCGCGCGGACCGAGACCGGCTGGGACCCGGTCGCGCGGCGTCCGGCCTGGCAGCGTTTCCCCGACGGCAGCGCCGAGCGGTGGGAATGGGACGCGGACGGGGAACTGCTGAGCCACCAGGACGCGGCCGGCGGTCTCACCCGCTACGAACCAGGGCCCTTCCACACCGTCCGGGCCCGCGTCGAGGCCGACGGCACCCGGTACGAGTTCGCCCACGACAGCCAGACCCGGCTCACCACGGTGTCCCGTCCCGGCCGCCGGCCCTGGTCGTACTCCTACGACCCGGCAGGCCGGCTGGTCTCCGAGACCGACTTCAACGGACGCACTCTCCGCTACGACCACGACGCCGCGAACCAGCTCGTCCGCCGCCGCAACGCCGTGGGCCAGGTCGTCGAGCTGAGCCGGGACCGGATGGGCCGGGTCGTGCGGCACCGCGACGAGGCCGGCAACCGCGTGGAGTACGGCTACGACGACGCGGGCCGGCTGGCGCGTGCCGAGAACGCGCACAGCAGACTGGAGTTCGTTCGCGACGGACTGGGCCGCGCGGTGTCGCAGGTCGTGGACGGCACGGTCCTGGCCACCGCGTTCGACGCCGTCGGCCGGCGCACCGAGCGCACGACGCCGTCCGGGCACCGGGTCCGGTGGCGATACGACGCCGCAGGCCGTCCGTCGACCTTGGAGCGCGACGGTGCGGCGCCGATCGCGTTCGGGTTCGACGCGGCCGGCCGGGAGACATCGCGCCGGCTGAGCCCGGCGGCCGCGGTGGCCATGTCCTATGACGAGCGGGGCCGCTTGGCCGCGCAGCAGCTTTTCGCGGACGGCGGACACAGCGCCGGCCGTCCGGCGGCCCCGGTCCTGGAGCGGGCCTGGACCTATCGCGCCGACGGCGTGCCGACCTCCGTCACCGACTCGACGACCGGCCAGAAGCGCTTCGCGCTGGACCGGATGGGCCGAGTCACCGCCGTCCAGGCCGCGACCTGGACCGAGACCTACGCCTACGACGGCGACGGGCGGCTGGCGCACGCCGCGGACAGCCGAGATCGCGACAGTCAGGACCTTGACAGCCGAGACCGCGACGGCCGGGACCGCGGCGACGGCCACGGTTCCCAGGACGCGGTCGCCGGCGAGCGCGTCTACGCCGGAACCCTGCTCAGCCGCGCGGGACGAACCCGCTACGAGTACGACGAACAGGGCCGGCGGGTGAGGGCCGTACGAAAGCTGCTGTCCGGCGGCAGCAAGGTCTGGACCTACTCGTACGACGCGTTCGACCGGCTCGTCGAGACGGTCACCCCCAGCGGCGAGCGCTGGCGCAACGTCTACGACCCGCTCGGGCGCCGGATCGCCAAGCAGCTGGTGGTCGGCGACGAGGTGGTGCGGCAGACGCGCTTCGTCTGGGACCAGAGCCGGCTGGCCGAAACCCTGCAGATCGGGACGGACGCGGCCGTCAGCACCGTCACCACCTGGGAGTACGGCCCGGGCAGCTTCACGCCGCTGATCCAGGACCAGGTCCGCCGGGCCGCCGAAGCCCCGCAGGAGGAGATCGACGCCCGCTTCTTCGCGATCATCGCCGACCTGGTCGGCACCCCGACCGAACTCGTGGCGCAGGACGGCAGCATCCCGTGGCGCGGCGGCGGCGGACGGCGCGCCGGGACGGCGTTCGGCGGCGAGTCCCCCGACGCGGACTGCCCCATCGGCTTCCCGGGCCAGTACCACGACGAGGAAACCGGCCTGGACTACAACTACCACCGCTTCTACGACCCGGAGACCGGCCGCTACCTCACCGCGGACCCGCTGGGCCTGGCCCCGGCACCGGACCCGCACGGCTACGTGGCCA
Source organism: Catenulispora rubra (assembly GCF_015356825.1). Classification (GTDB taxonomy): domain Bacteria; phylum Actinomycetota; class Actinomycetes; order Streptomycetales; family Catenulisporaceae; genus Catenulispora; species Catenulispora rubra. The sequence goes on from NZ_JAACYW010000019.1 coordinate 24,030, forward strand.
ACCCGCTCATCGGTGCCGACCCGCTCGGCCTGGACGTCCTGGACCTGCGAGGCAAGGGCGACCCGCGCCCCGGACGCGACCGGCCGTGGAGCATCACCCCGGGCGGACGCGGCGACGGCGGCCAGGTCGTGGCCGGACACGGCTGGTACAACACCCCCGACGGCTTCACGACGGTGCCGGACGGCACATACCTGCACTTCTACGTCCAGCACGGCGAGAAGCTCGACGACTCGGTCGGAACCAAGATCGAACGCGGCGCACGCGACGTCATGCCGGTCCAGACCTACGGACCGGGCGAACGAGTGCCGAACTACATCATCGGCCCGCCCGACGAGCTGAAGATCATGAGCGGCTCGACCACCGTCGACCAGCCGAAGCTCCTGTCGGAGCTGTTCGACGAAGGTACGATCAAGGGAGTCTGCCACATGGCAGTGTGCCGAGAGGTGGCGCTGTGACCTACTACGCCGACCTGAGCGCGTACGAGTACACCGAACTCGAAGACGACGGCGAACCGCACATGAACGTCGGCTGGCTCGCCGCGCCGCACCCGTTCCCGACGGGACCGCTCAAGGACGAGGCGATCGAACGGCTGGCCATCCTGCGGGCGAACCCGGTCAACCAGTTCCGCGGTTCGCATCCCTGCGACTTCTGCGTCGCCGAGTTCAGAGCACAGGGCCTGATCGCGGGACCGGCCCTGTTCACCGCGCTCAGAGAAGCCGGTGCTCTGGGGAACGGGGAGATCGTCATCGAGGGCCCGCGCGGGTGGTATCACGCGCCGGTGCTGATCACCCACTACATCGAGCGGCACGGATATCTGCCGCCGACGGATTTCGTCGACGCCGTGATGACTGCCTCCTAGTCCGGAGGATCGGTACCGGCATGCTCGGCGCGCGGGCCGCCGAGCAGTTCCGCGCGGAGCCGATCTCCGCGGTGAGCCGGCACAAGCCGCGGCAGAGATCGGCCCGCGAGTTCGGCCCGCGAGTTCAGCCCCCAGCGACGTCATCACCGGGCTGCGGCGCGCCGATCGTCATCCAGACCGTGTCCAGAGGGCCTGGAGAGAGGTCGGCGAGCATCGGCTCGACGGCTTCATTCCAAGGGGGATTCCCATGACCAACCTGTTTTCGTCGACCCGTTCGTCGACCCGTTCGTCACGGCGGCGGTCGGCGGCGATCGCGGCAGCCGGCGCCGTGACCGTCCTGGGCACGCTGCCGTTCGCGCAGGCCGCGCACGCCGCGTCGGGGTTCCAGCGCGCCGCGTACTTCGTCGGTGCGGACGGCAGTCTCGACGTCTTCGGCAGCAACAGCGACGGGGTCTGGTCCAAGGCGGCGCCGGTGACCCCGGCCAAGAGTGCGCCGGCCGGGGCGCCGGTGACCGCAGTGCGTGGCCCCTCGGGACGTCTGCTCGCCTATTACGTGGGCGGCGACGGGGCCGTGTACGAGTCCTGCGGTGCCGTCGGAGGGTCCTTCGCGGCCGTCACGGGATCCGGGTTCGCGCCGGCGGGTTCCCCGGTGTCGGCCACGCTCACCGGCCGCGAGGTCCACCTGACCGTCGGGTCCTCCGGCGGCTTCAGCTCCGCCTCGGACGACGACCCGCCGATGTGCGGCACCGGCGTGCACTGGTGGGGCCCCGGACCGCGCCCGAAGTGGTGGACCGTGGGGGGCGATTTCGCGACGGTCGGCTACACCGACGGCGAGGTCGGCGTCTTCCAGGCCGGCAACGACGGCGCGGTCCACGCGCTCTGGGGGACGGCCGCCGGGCAGTGGCAGGAGGCCACGCTCACCGGTACCGGTATCGCGGCCCCCGGCGCGGGCCTCGGCGCGACGGTGAGCTCGGCGGCCGGCGCGGGAATCCGCACCGCGGCCGCGAGCCCGAACGCCACGGCTCCGACGCCGGGCGCCACGTCGATCTTCTACGCCGGGCGCGACGGCCGGGTCAACGTCGAGCACCCGGCGACCGGCGGCCTGTCCGACAAGCCGGTGGCGCTGCCCGGCGACCCCGAGCCGTCACCCTGGAAGGCCCACGTCGGGGCGCTGTCGGCCGCCGACGGTACGACTCAGATCGCTTACATCTCCTCGACGGGCACCTTGTTCGTGGCCGGCACCGTCAACGGGCAATGGCAGCCGCCCAAGCAGGTCAGCAGCGCCGGGTTCGGCATCGCGGGCAGCTCGGTCGGTGTGGCCGGCCTCGGCGGCGACGACATCGACGTCATCTACTGCGGGACCCCGCCCGGCCACATCCACATCGGGCCCGGCGGACCGGTCTACACCAACCCGGCCCTCGGATCGGTGGTCGCGGGCACGGTCACCGCGGCGGCGCAGTAGCCGTCCCGGGCCGATATCCGTCAGCTCCCTCAAATACGTCGGTGGGATCGGGCGCCTTGCCGACGGGCCGGCCGGGAACGGGACACCTACCCGTTCCTGGCCAGGCCCGCGAGCTGCGCGCGAACGTCCGCGGCGGCCGGTGCGTCGAGCTCGTCGAACAGGTCCAGGGCCCGGCTCCACTGCCGCCGCGCCTCGACCGTCCTGCCGATGGCCTGATGAATGTGTCCGAGACAGTCAAGGGTCTCGGCCTCGCCGTAGCGATCCGCGGTGTCGCGCCGCGCGGCCAGGGCCTCCTCGCAGCGTTGCAGCGCCTCCTCATAGCGGCCCATGGACTGGTATGTGCGGGCCAGGTTGTCGAGCACGTTGCCCTCCATGCCCCGGCTCCCGAGGTCCTGGAAGATCTCCAAAGCCTGCCGCTGACAGGCGATGCTCTCCTCGAACCGGCCCGCATCCCGATAGCGTTCGCCGAGGTTCGCCAGCGCGATCCCGGTCCCCGGCCGGTCGCCGGACTCCCGGAAGATCTCCAAAGACTGCTCCAAGCAGGCGATGCTCTCCTGCATCTCCCCCAGCCGCCGGTAGCTGTTGCCGAGGTTGGTCAGCACTCCGGCCTCCCCGCTGCGGAAGCCGATCTGCCGCATCAGATCCAGAGCCCTGCGATAGTGGCCGATCGCCTCGGCGTACTCGCGCAGATCGTGGCGGCAGGCTCCCAAACCGACGAGGATCCTGGCCTCGGCCAACGGGTCGCCGGCCCGGCGGGCGCAGGGCAGAGCGAGTTCGTAGCAGGCGACCCAGTCGGCCCACAGACGCCTGGTCTCGAAGAAGCCCCACAGGTAGCGGGCTATCTGCCAGCCCTGATGATCGAGCCCGTATTCGCCTGCGGCGCGCACCAGCGGCACCAGGCCGGTGCGCTCGGCGTCGAGCCAGGCGAGCGCCGCGGCGCGGTCGTCGAACCGGTGGGCCGAGCGGTCCTCGGGCGACCGGTCGGCCCGGTCCAGGCGGTGCGGCCGGATCAGTTCCTCGGCGTTGTCCACGGTGAGCACGTAGAAGTCGAGCAGCCGCTCCATCGCGGCCCGCCTGGCCGACTCGGTCTCCTCAGCACGGCACTGCCGGGCCGCGAAGACGCCCAGCAGGTCGTGGAAGCGGTAGCGTCCGGCCCTGGACTGGTCGAGCAGATGGGCGTCGACGAGGTCTTCGAGTGCGTCGTCGGTGTCCCGGGCGTCGGTCCCGGCGAGCGCCGCGGCGGCCCGCACCGTGAACTCCGGCCCCGGGAACAGGCCGAGCAGCCGGAAGATCCGTTGCCGATCAGGGGTCTGCGACCGGTAGGAAAGGCCGAACGCCGCGGCGACGCTCCGGTCCTCGACACGCAGCTCCGCCAGCCGGCGGTCCTCGTCGCCGAGCCGGTCCAGCAGGTGCGCGATGCTCCAGGCCGCACGGTGGCGCAGCCTGGCGCCGGCGATCTGGACGGCCAGCGGGAGGTTGCCGCAGATCCGCACGACGGCCGCCGTCGCCTCCGGCTCGGCCGCCGGCCGGACGTCGCCGGCGGCGAGCGCGAACAGGGTCGCGGCCTCGGCGGCGGGCAGCACGTCGAGGCTCAGGAACTCGCAGTCCTGCAGGCCGGGCAGCCGCCGGCGGGCCGTGACCAGGACGAGCGATCCGGCCGAACCCGGCAGCAGCGGCCGCACCTGGGCGGCGCCGACGGCGTTGTCGAGCACCAGCAGCATCCTGCGATCGGCGAGTTCGGCCCGCCACATCGCGGCCCGCTCCTCCACCTCGACCGGGATCCGGTCCCCGGGTACACCGACCGCGCGCAGCAGTCTGTCGAGCGCGGTCGCGGCGGTCAGCGGCTCCTGGCCGACGGTGTGGGCGTGCAGATCGAGGTAGAGCTGGCCATCGGGATAGTCGTCGGCCAGGCGGTGCGCCAGGTGGACGGCGAGGGAGGTTTTGCCCACACCCGCCATGCCGTCGATCGCGAACACCCGCAGGGGCGGGACCGGCCGCGGGACCGACTGCGAGACGGGTTGCGAGACCAGCTGCGGGACGGGTTGCAAGCCGGGTTGCGAGACCGGCCCGAGCCCCGGGCTCCGGCCCGATCGGCCGCCGGGGCGGTCGATCGAACTCATCACCCTGATCATCTCCTGGTCCCGCCCGATGAAGCCCTCGATGTCCCGGGGGAGGTTGCGCCGTGCGGCCGCGGGCGCTCGCACCGTCGTTTCAGCGCGTGCCCCGAGCGTCAGCGCGGGGTCGGCGACGACGATCCGCTGACGCAGCTCCCGCAGCGCCGGTCCGGGGTCGAGGCCGAGCTCGCGGGCGCACGCCTCGCGGGCCCGGTCGAAGGCCGCGAGGGCGTCGGCCTGGCGGCCCGCGCGGTAGAAGGCGAGCATGAGCTGCGACCAGGCGCGTTCCCGCAGGGGGTGCTCCCCGGTCATGGTCCGCAGGTCGCCGATCACCGCCGCGTGCCGGCCCCGCGCCAGGATCACGTCGATCCGGTCCTCGACCACGCCGAGCCGGACCTCGGCGAGCCGGTCCCGCTGGGTGGCGGCGAACGGTCCCGGCACGCCGCCGAGCGCGGCGCCGTCGAAGAGCCCGAGCGCTTCGTCGTAACAGCGTTCCGCCTCCGCGAGATCACCGGCGCCCACCGCGGTTCGGGCCGTCTCGACGCACCGTTCGAAGCGCGCGAGGTCTATCGCGTCGGACGCGGCCCGCAGCAGGTAGCCAGATCCGCGCGACTCGATGACCCGTCCGGGCGAGCGGTGCCCGCGCCCGGGTTCGAAGGCCCGGCGCAGCCCCGCGACGTAGGTGTGGACGCCGCCCTCGGGCCGGTTGGGCAGATCCTCGCCCCACAGCGCGTCGATGAGTTCGGCGCGATAGACGACGTGGTTGCTGCGTAAGGCGAGCACGGCGAACAAGGCGCGCTGCAACGGCGGGCCGAGCTCGATCTCGCGTTGCCCGGCGAACGCCCGCAGTGGCCCGAGCACTCTGACGGCGAGTTCCTGGTCTGGTGCCGCGTCCACGGATGTCACCCCAGGACGCGACGATACTGGCGCCGATCCCGACGCTTCAACCAGCGAGCACAAAGGCATCCAGACGTTATGCAGAGCACGGTGTCAGCATGGCCCGGCTCGGCGTATCAGAGGCTCGGTGTATCAGAGGTCTATCAAGGTCTATCAAGGGGGAGAGGCACAGTGACCGGGGGAACATCAAAGAATCGCAGGCGATGGCGGATCGGGGCGGCGGCGCTTCTCGCAGCCCTCGGAATCGCGGCGGCACCGCTGTCGGCGGCAGCAGCGGGACCGGCGGCGAGACCGGCGGTGGCACCGGCGGCGACGAAGCCACCGGCGAACGCCTATTTCGTGGCGTCGAACGGCACGGTTTACGGCTACGGCCGCAACATCGACGGGACCTGGCTGCCGGCCGCCCCGGTGGGCACCAGGATGACGGCCCCGCCCGGGGCACCGATCGCCTCGACCCGGCTGTCGGACGGAACGCCGCTCGCCTTCTTCGTCGGGGACGACGGGGCGATCTGGGGCGGCTGCAGATCCCTGTGGCGCATGACCGTGGCGAATCTCCTGAAGCCCGGCACCCCTGTGACCGTGGCGATCACCCCGAACGCCACGATGCTCCTGTTCTCCGACGACAAGGGCCAGTGGTCCGACATCCGCGTCGAGTCGGAGATCCACCACCCCTGCGACGTCCCCTCCGGGCCGCTCCCGCCGATCAGCACCGAGTCGGTGTCGGGCACCGGGCACGTCCCCGGCGGCACCATCGCCGCGGCCGGCCTGGCGGACGGCGAGACAGGCGTGTTCGCGGTCGACGTCAACGGAGCCGTGCACGCCGCCTGGCGCGACCCGAGCGGAAAGTGGAGCGACACGACGCTCACCGCGAACGGGGCCTCGCTTCCGGGCGGCGGCATCGCGGCAACCGTGTCGGCGACCGACGGCAGCGTGACGCTCTTCTATTCCAACCGCGCCGGCCAGGTGGTCCTGGCCCAGGTCGCCGAGGGAGGGGGCCTGCGAGCCGACCCGACGCCGGTCCCCTGGGCGGTGGCGAAGATCCCCGAGGGCGCCGCGCTCGCAGCCGCGAGCAGCAGCCTGGGCAACGACATCTCGTACATCGCGCAGGGCGGCACAGCCATCGATCTCCAGACCGACACGGCCGACCAATGGAAGAACGCTGTGACGCTGAGCCCGGCCGGCTTCGCGAAGGACGGCAGTCCGGTCGCGGTGACGGCGAGCGCCGGCGAGGTCGACGTCTACTGCGGCACCGCCCCGGGCGCCCCCGGCCACTTCGGCGTCCCACCGCACATCGGCGGGGACGTCAGCTGGCGGGCAGCCGGCGTCGCGGGCCTGATGCCGCCGCTGGGAGGAATCGCAGCCTCCTGATGATCCCGAAGGCGTCCACGGGCCGCCGACGGATCTGAACGGATCTGATGGGCGTCGGAGCTTCAGGGTGAACATGCGAGGGCATCGCCTCGATCACACACCTCGGTCACAGCCGTGCGTGCGTGGCGATGTCCTCGCTGAACGCCTTCAGCAGGTCCGGCGTCGCCGTCGGTCGGCATTGGGCGACGGCTGTGAGGTAGTCGCGGGTGGAGGCGCCGGGCAGGCCGTCGTCCTGCGCGAAGACGGCCCGTTCGAACGCGGTCTGCGCGGCGATGCGCGCGGCGTGGCCGATGTCGGCGGGGCTGAACCCGTCGCTGGCCGCGACCAGCGCGGACAGGTCGACGGTGTGCTGCGAGGAGTCGGCGTGGTGCGCCCACATCGCCTCGCGGGCCGCCGCGTCCGGCGGGCCGATCGGGATGACGTAGTCGAACCGCCCCGGGCGCAGGAACGCCGGGTCCAGGGCCCGCACCGAGTTGGTCGCGCACACCAGCAGCCGGCCGGAGTGCTCCCGGAAGGCCGGAATCAGTTTGAGCAGCTCGTTGGTGACCCCGTGCGCCCCGGAGGACGGCACGCCGTCGCGCACCGCGGCGATCTCCTCGACCTCGTCGATGAAGACCACGACCTGCTCCAGCTCGGCGAGCGACGCGAACGCCGCGCGCAGCGCCGCGGCCAGGTTCCCGCCGTCGGCCAGCCGGGACGGCAGCAGCTCGACGAACGGCCAGCCCAGGCGTGAGGCGATGGCCCGGGCGAACGTCGTCTTGCCGGTCCCGGGCGGCCCGAACAACGCGATCGCGCGCGGCGGCGCGACCCCGTGCCGGGCCGCGAGCTCGGGTTCGGCCAGCGGCAGCACCACGCAGCGCTCGATCAGGCTCCGCTCGGCCGCCATGCCCGCCAGCCTGGTCCACAGATCGCTCGGCAACGTACGCCCGCCCAGCCGCTCCAGCGCGTCGGCGCCGGCCACGGCGACCGGCTCGATCCGTTCGAAGTAGGCCACCGCGGAACGGCGCTCGTAGCCGGCATTGCGCAGCCCGTCCCCGAGTGGTTCCTCCTCGGGCAGGATGTAGGCGATGCGGCGGACGCGGCTTTCCACCAGCCGCCGCTCCAGCTCGAACAGCAGCCCACTGACAAGCCCCCGGCCCCGCCACGCCGGCTCGACGGCGATCCGCATGATCCACGCCCGGTCACCGGTGACGGTCGCGAGCGCCGCGCCGATCACCGTCCCGCCCTGTGTGACGACCGCGGCGGGCTGCCGGGTGGTCAGGGCATTGATGCACTCGCCCAACGAGAACACAGACTCCTGACCCAGCGGTGCGGTGGTGTCCATCAGATGCACGACGGCCGCGAGGTCCTCCTCGCGGTACTCACGGATCAGCCAGTTCACGGATATCGGACTCCCCATCGCCGCACGCATGGTCTCTGTGCGCAGAACGTAGGGGACACGATGAGAGCGGCGGAACCAGCCGGAGTGGCCAGCGACATGGGGTAACGGCGACAACGTGTAGGGCTGCGCTTTGCGTGCGGCCCTGGCAGGCGGTTCGCCCACCAGGGCCGGCTGGGCTGGCTGGGTCGGCTGGGCCGGCTGGGCCGGTCTCAGCGCCGCGCGCTCATGCGGTGATCGCGAACACGTGCAATTGGCCCTGGTTGGCGGAGCTCGGCAGGGTCACGCTGGCGACCGTCTTGCCCGCGGTCAGGGAGATGGCGCTGGTGGCGAACACCTTGGTGCTGACGCTGTCGCGGCCGCCGGAGGTGGTGTCGCGGTAGGCGGTGCTGATGGCGACCGTGTTCCCCGACTGGACCGAGGCGCTCCCGCCGTTGAGCGTCCAGTCCGAGAACGACAGCGTCACGTTCTGGCTCGTGCCGTCGGTGAAGTTCACCTTCGCGGTCCCGTGGGAGGGTCCGTTGGTGGCGGCGCCCAGGAAGGCGATGCTGCCGGAGTTGCCCGCTCCCGATATCGCGACCGTCTGGCCCGCGGCCTGGTAGTTGTCCGCGGTCCCGGCGGCCACGTTCGGCCAGGTGAAGGCCTTCCCCGACGCGGTGATCCGGGAGCCCGGGCTGACGCCGGCCGCCGCGAGGGCCTGCGCCGAGTAGGCCCAGCCGACGCCGTCGAAGTTCGGTCCCGACGAGCCGTCGCTGGCGATGCCCGTGTTGTTGTACGACGCCGTGCCGCCGCCTCCGCCGGTGTTCTTGTAGAGGGCGCTGCTGCCGTACAGCGCCTGGGTGAACGACGAGATGTATGCGCTGGCGTCCGTGTCGGGCAGGTTGTAGGTGTTGAAAACGCCGTAGCCGTTGCTCACGGTCTGCTGCGCCAGGCTGGTCGCGGTCGACGACGAGGTGTTCTGGATGTCGATCGCCGCCGGGGCGAGCTGCGCCTTCGTCAGGCCGGGCACGCCCGGCACCCCCCACGTGCCGTAGTACGGGTTCCAGCTGTAGTTGATCAGGCTGCCGACGTTGATCCCGTTGTAGGACAGCGAGGTCGAGGCCGGTCCGATGTAGTACAGGGAGATGATCTTGTTCGGCAGGTCGTTGCGCAGCGCCTGGACCAGGTAGGGGAACGACCACGCGTTCGGCTGTCCGGTGCCGTTGTTGCCGTAGTCGGCGTATTCGTCGTCGAAGTCGATGCCGTCCAGGCCGTAGGTGGCCACGGCGTTGGACAACAGCGTGGCGAACGCGGCCGCGCTCGCCTGGTCGGGGAAGTTGGCGAAGCCGGCGCCCTGGTGGTTCCCGAGGATGGACAGCAGGACCTTGATTCCCTTGGCCTGCAGCGGTCGGATCTCGGTCGCGGCGTTGTCCAGCACCGCCTGCACCTGCGGATTGAAGTACAGGGTGGCCTTGGTGCCGTCGTAGTTGATGTTCGCGGCGAAGATGATGGCGATGTCGAACACGTTGGCCCCGTTGGAGGCCAGGGTGTAGTTGCCGGCGCTGGTGATGCTGTTGGTGTTGACCTCGACGTAGGCGGTCGTGATCGGACCGGACTTGGTGGCGGCCGGGGCCGCGGCACCGGCGGCCGCGGCGGCCGGGGTGCCCGCCTGGGCCCGGACCACGGCCCCGGACGTCCCGAGGACGGCGGCGGCGAGACCGGCGTCGCGCAGCAGGCGGCGGCGGGTGAGCTGCGGACTGTCGTTCATTGACACATCTCCTCTGATCCAGGTCTGCTCATGGTCGGTGCGAGTGCCGGTGGTGCCGCCGAGGGAGATAAACCGCTCAAGCATGGGCACTATCCACCCGGTGGAGGACCGGGTCAAGAGCCTGATCCGGCTGGGATTCGTTGCGATCCCGGCCGACGTCCGGCGGTGGGAGAACGGCGACCGGCGAGGTGCGACACGGGGCGTTCGGGTAGCGTGCCACCGTGACGACACCCGAGTCCCCGCTCGACCGCACGCCCGACGGTAAGCCGGGAGGTCAGCCCGGAAGTCAGCCGGGAGTTCCGGCCGGCTCCCCGCTCACCCAACGCACCCAACGCACCCAACAGATCGTCACCGCGGGCGTCCTCGGCGCCCTCGGCGGCGCCGCCCTCGGCAGCCACCGCGGCCGACGCGGGACCGTGTTGGGCGCGCTCGCCGGCGCGGCCGGCCTCGGCGCGGTCGAGGCCGTGGCCCGGGCCCGGCAGCGGCCCGGGCAGATCCCGGCGTGGTGGGCGCGCGTCGCCGCCAGCGGCGCGATCGCGGCCCCGGTCGGCTGGGCCGCCGGCCGGGCGACGGGCGCCGGACCCGTGGTGGTCGGCACCGCGGCGGGAGCCGTCGCCGGAGGCCTGGCCTTGCGCCCGCAGAAGGTCGCGCTCGGACCGGTGCTGGGCGCCGCGATCGGCCGCGGGCTGGCCACCCGGCCCGGACTCAGGGCCCCGGCGGTGGTGGCCGCGGCGGCCGTGGTGGGTTTCCGCGCGGTGTCGGCGCTGGTGTTCCGCGATCCCCAGGTCAGCCTTCTGGCGGAGCGTGTCACGGCGCGCGACCTGCCGTTCGTCGTGCCCCTGGAGTCGCGCACGCGGTACGTCGGCACCGGATACGTGCGCGACCTCGCGGAAGTCCTCGGCGGCGTCTACGTCCCCGACACGAAGGACGTCGGCATCGTCGCCTCCCTCGACGAGCTGGAGGGTCCGGACTTCGCCCCGTCGAAGGCCGATCCACTGGTGCGCGAGTTCTACGAGCACACCACCCGGTTCACCTTGGACATCGTGCCGGAGTGGCGCACGTGGGTCCGTCCGGGCTACCTGCTCTACCGCACCCTGCTGGCCCGCCCGCTCGGCCAGGCGAACGTGCCGATGAACCAGCGCGAGACGCTGCGCGGGATCCGCAGCCGCATCGACACGATCGTGCACCCGGACGACGACATCGTGGCGGTGCGCGGCTGGATCCGGTCCTTCGCGGACAACGACGAGCCGATCTACATGGGCATCTACACCACGTACCGGAACGCCGGGCGCGGGTATGTCAGCGTCGGCTTCCCGCTGCCGCAGGCCAGTTTCACCGCCACGCTGCTGCCGAAGGCCCGGCCCGACGGCGGCCTGGTCCTGACCAGCCGCAGCGACCTGGACCAGCCCGGCCACTACCTGACCTACATCGACTCGGAGTCCCGCGAGCTGACCAGCGCCGCGGTGCATGGCTTCGCCGAGCAGCTGGACGTCTACGTCCGGGACGGGGAACTTCGCGCCGAGCACGCCTTCTGGGTGTTCGGTCTACCGTTCCTGGTCCTGCACTACCGCATCCAGCGCAAGCCGAAGGCCGGGCACTAGGCGATGCGCTCGTACCCGTCGATACTCGTGCCATGCAGAGGGCGGTGCACGCCGAGTCGGGCCTGAGGAAGGCCACCTGGACGGATCAGGACCTGGACACGTTGTCCTGGGACTTGTGCCAGATCCACGCCGTCGCCATCACCGACGATGAGGGCCCGCCCGACGGCTTGACCCCGGAGGAGTTCCTCGAACAGGACGACCTCGACGACACCGCGCCGTCAGCCCTGAGGCTGCACCTCGACCTCGACTACATCGTGCGCCGGGTCGAGCCGCCGACGCCCTTCCGGGACGTCGAGTTCTGGGTCTCACCGGCCACGCTGGTCTTCGACTGCGTGTGGTCGATATCCGGCGATCTGCACGCTCTCCACCTGCCGTTGCAGATGAGGAGACTGCACCAGCAGGGGCCGACGATCCCCCTCGACGAGAGGCGCTGGCACCTGGAGGGCGACGGCTTCGACCTGAGGTTCGGGGCCTGGAACTTCACCCTCCACCTGCGCCGACCACCGCAATACGGCAGGCGGGTGCTGCGGATGGCCGACCGCGGCGGGATCAGCTTCGAACCGCGCTCCTTCGCCTAGGCCGTGCCATCCCGCCGTGATCAACGGGATCTTGTGGCGGTTCAGGACCGGCTGTCCGCGCGCTACGACAAGCTCAGCACCCGCGACCAGGCCGGAATCCACCTAATCTCCACCATCACCTGGCTCCGCACCCTCTGAATCAGCGGCGGCGTGTCGTCACGCCCACCACTCCCAGGCCTGGAACAGGTCGAACAGCCCTGGGTCCCCGTCGAGTCGCAGGGAGTCCAGCGGGATGCGGTCGTACAGGAACAGGACCAGATCACTGGCCGTGCCGTGGATGGACAGGCCCGCCGCGTCCGGGTCCTCGCCGGGAGCGGGCAGGCGGGTGGTGCGCGCACCGTCGCCGTCGACCGTGTGACGCCAGGAGCGGCCCTCGGTGGCGTGGAGGTCGAAGGCGGTGGGCTTGTGCGGCCAGGGGCTCGTCGTGAAGCAGGTGATGAACAGGTTCTCCTCGACTCCGTCGAGTGCCACCTCGGTCGGCAGCGGCTGCGGGGCGCCCACGGCGACCTGTGCGTCGTACGTGTGCACCGCGATCTCCTGGACCTGGTGCCGGGCGACGGAAGCGCAGGTGTCCGTCAACTGTGTGGCGCCCCACCCGGTCCAGCAACCGCCGTCCGGGTCGGCCGCCCGCAGCGCGTCCAGCAGCTCCTGCGTCGTCGCGGCCAACCAGGCCAGCAGCTCCTCGCGCTCCCGGGGGGCCGGCACGGTGCGCTCGGCGACGGCCTCGGCCGGGGCGGCGTCGGCGGGTCCCGCGGCGACGGTGGCGGCCCGGAAACGACGCCCCTGACCCAGGTGCTGCGCCAGATCGAACAGCGTCCACCCGGGGCAGGTCGGCACCGGCACGTCGAGGCTGGGCGCCGAAGCGATCACGGCGCGGAAGGCGGTCGCACGTTCGTCGATCAGCCGCAGCAGATCGGGAAACTCCAGAGTCTTATGCACAGCGGCAGTTCTATCATCGTGATCCACTTGCCCGGCAGCGGTTTTCCCAGCCGGTACGGCAGGCGACTCCGGCCCGGGCGAACCAGCTCGGCCTTCTGCCCATGGTGTCTGGCCAGAAGTGTCAACCTTTTCATTTCCTTCGACCCACGTACCGGGTGAGGAGGTTCCGCGTGCGCGGATGCCTCCAACGATCTGGAGGAAATGCTTGTGCTAACACGTTCCCGCCGTATCCCGACTCTGGTGACGGCCATAGCCCTCGGCGTGGTCACCGCCGCCGGAGTCTCCGGCACCGCTACGGCGTCCAGCACTCCGTCGGGCTCAGCGGCCGCCACGTCCCTGGACGGCGTGCAGACAGCCGCACCGCAGATCAGCACCCTACCGAACGGCGACCGGGTGTTGGTCTTCGGTTCGGGCGCCGCCGCGAACGTCGCGGTATTCGCACCGGACGGCAACACCGTACCGTTCATGCGCTACGCACCGAATACGCACCACGCCTACGTCATCCCCGACTCGATCCTGGCCGCGCCAGGCCAGCTCGTGGCGTCGCAGTATGAGATACCGGCGTTGAGCACGGCGAGTCCGCTGGCGACGCCGCATTACCCCCTGCGGATCCTGCAGGTCAACGCCGTGGGGCTGGACGGTCAGGCCACTGACGGCGTGGCTTACCTGACCGACACCGACGACGCCAACCGGTGGAGTATCCCGATTCCGATCGTCAACGGCGTGGCGCGGGTGGCGATACCGGCCGGCCACTACGCGGCCACCACCGGCTTCCAGGCCGTTGATCCGGCCACGAACGCCGCGACGGTCCACGCGGTGACGCAACTCGACGTCACCGTGGCCGACACCGGCGTGAGTACCATGACCGTCGACGAGCGCACCGCGACCGCCCAGATCACGGCCGATACGCCGCGGCCGGCGGTGAACGACAACAACGACGTGGTCTTCAACACCACCGACGGCAACGGGGTGGTCGGCGGTGTCCAGGTGAGCACCGAAGGCAGGCCGATCTACGTCAGTCCGACGGCGGCGCCGAAGGCCGGCAAGTTCTCCTACCAGGTGTTCGCCTGGGGTGGTGAAAGCCCGGCCGGGACTGCGGACCCCTACCGCTACGAGGTGATGTTCCCGGCGGCCGATCACATCGATGCGGACCAGACGTACACGGTCGACGCTTCGACGCTGGCCACGGTCCACAACACCATCGACACCGATCCGAGCAACACGAAACACCGTGGCGAGTTCATGACGGCGGCGTCTTCGCCGGGGCTCGGCGGATCGTTGACCAGCCAGGTCGTCACAGTCCCGGGAAAGCTGACCACCTACTACGGCGCTCCGGTCGGCGACGCGAACTACGTACGTGTCGTCGTCCCCACCCTGCCGAGCGGCAGCACCGGCTTTCCCTCCACGATGTTCTTCAGCGCGAATGAGCCGACCTACGCCGGCCCGACCGAGACGTGGCGGACCTGGGGTCACGGCCCGTTGACGCCGCAGGTCGGCCAGTACCCGGGGAAGGCCTCGTGCCGCTCCTGCGCCGACGGCGGCACAGTGGACCTGGTCCTGAACAGGCTCCAGGACAGTTCGCCGGACACCGTCGTCGCGGCGATCGGCCCCGCCACCGGCCACCTGAGCGTCTACCGGGACGGCAACCAGGTCTTCTCGCAGGACAACACCTCGGGGGTCGAGCTCACCGGTCAGGCTCAGCAGCCCGGCACCTACCGCATGGTCTTCGACCAGGACGTCAGTCAGTTCCCGATCACCCAGTCCACGGCCACGCACACCGACGTCACCGTGCCCTACACCCCGGCCCCGGACCCGAAGTGGACTCTGCCGTCCGGCGACTTCTGCAACGCGCAGGGCAGCAGCACGACCCCGTGCTCGATCCTGCCGGTGCTGAACCTGAACTACCGGCTGGCCACCGATGACACGGACACCGGCCACGGGCCGTTGACGGCGCTGACGTTGACGGTCGGCCACCAGTCCTACGCCGGAGCGGGCGCGCAGACCGCGGCCACCGGCGCGACCGTGTCCGTGTCCTACGACAAGGGCGCGACCTGGACCGCGGCCTCGGTGATCCCGGCCGGCCAGAACCACTTCGTCGCGCTGTGGAAGAACGGCGCGGCCAAGGGCAGTACGCCCTGGCTGAAGGTGACCGCCACCGACGCACTCGGCGGATCCATCGCGCAGACCGTCGCCAACGCCTACACCATCGGCTGAAGGAAATCAGGGTTATGAGTCGTATAGCGAATCACAGGCTGCTGCGTGGGCTGGCGGCGGCCGTGCTGGCAGTCGGCACGATCGCGACAGCGGTCGCCCCGGCGAACGCCACCGGCGCCACGCACCCCGCGGTCGCCAGCAACGTGAAGAACGTCTGCGGCGCGGCGAAACCCGGTTATGACCGGTGCTTCGCGCAGATCCGCACCGATGTTCACGAGCCGGCGCACGTCGGCCGGATCGCGGGTGCTGCGGGTGCGGTGGCGGTTGGAACTCCGGCTCCGGCCGGATTCGGTCCGGCAGACCTGCACTCCGCCTACAACCTGCCGACCACCGGCGGCGCGAACCAGACCGTTGCGATCGTCGACGCCGGAGACGACCCGACAGCCGAAGCCGACCTCGCCGTCTACCGCAACACCTACGGCCTGCCGGCCTGCACCACAGCCAACGGCTGCTTCACCAAGGTGAACGAGCGCGGCGCCGCCACCCCGCTCCCGGCCGACGCCGGCTGGGGCGTGGAGATCGCGCTGGACCTCGACATGGTCTCGGCCGCCTGCCCGCAGTGCAAGATCCTGCTGGTCGAAGCCGACCACCCGACCGGCACCGACCTCGGTGCGTCAGTGGACACCGCGGTCGGTCTCGGCGCCACCGAGGTGTCGAACAGCTACGGGGCCACCGAGTCCAGCGTCACGTCCTCGGACACCGCGCACTACACCCATCCCGGTGTCGCGATCGTCGCCTCCTCCGGTGACGACGGCTACGGGATCCCGTCGGAGCCGGCGGTGTTCTCGTCCGTCATCTCGGTCGGCGGCACCTCACTTACCAAGGACTCGAGCGCTCGGGGTTGGAGCGAGTCCGCGTGGCAGGAGGCTGGAAGCGGCTGCTCGGCGTGGGTGGACAAGCCCACCTGGCAGACCGACCCCAACTGCCCCGGCCGCATGGTCGCCGACGTCGCAGCCGTCGCCGACCCGCAGACCGGCCTGGCGGTGTACGCCTCCACCGACGGTCCCCGAGGCTGGATCGTCGTCGGCGGCACCAGCGCCTCCTCGCCGTTCGTCGCCGGCGTGATCGCACTGGCGGGCAACCCCGCCGAGTACCCGAACGCGTCGCGGTTCTACGCGTCCTCCGCGCAGGCGGGACTGAACGACGTGGTCGGCGGTGACAACGTCACCTCCCAGGACTGCGGCGGCGACTACCAATGCACCGCGACGGTCGGTTACGACGGCCCCACCGGAATGGGGACGCCGAACGGACTCGCCGCATTCTAGGCCCGGGGTGACAACCATCTGCGGTCGTTAGGTCCACTCCGTGTTTGAGGAGGACCGAATGAAGAATGCGGAAGCCGCCGAGTTCCACGAGTTCGTCACCGCCCGGTGGAGCCGGCTGGTCCGGACGGCCTACCTGCTGACCGGACACCGGCACGATGCCGAGGACCTCGCCCAGAACACGCTGGTCCAGGTGTACCAGGGCTGGGGCCGGGTGCGTATGAGCGAGAGCCCGGACGCGTACGTCCACAAGATCATGGTGCGGTGCAACGGGCACCGGTTCCGCAAGCGGCGCGTGGCCGAGCGGCTGGGCGACCCTCCGGAAGGCGGGATGTCCGACGCCACAGACCAGGTCGCCCAGCGCCACGCGCTGGTCGCGGCACTTCAGGATCTGCCCAGGAAGCAGCGGGCCATCGTGGTGCTGCGGTTCTGGTCCGACCTCACGGAAAGGGAGACAGCCGGGGTCCTCGGATGCTCCGTCGGTACCGTCAAAAGCCAGACGCATCGCGCGCTGGCCAGGCTCCGGCAGCATCCCGCCCTCGGGTCCACCGTCCACGAGGAACTCATGATGGGAGCCAGAGGGCTATGACAGAACAGGCTATGACAGAACACAGCGATGCCCGTCGACAGGTGGATCTCCGCCACCGGCTGAACGACGCGGCCGGGGACTTCATCCCGGCGAGCGCACCGTACGACGCGATCGTCGGTGAGGCCCGGCGCCGCACCCGGGTCCGCGCGATCGGCGGCTCGGCACTGGGCGTCATGGCGCTCGGCGCCGCCGTGGCGGTCGGCGTCTCAAGCTTCGCCGGAGGCCCGGCGCCGAGCGCCGCTGCGGGCACTGCAGGCACTGCGGGCAGCCAGCCGGCACCCGTGGCGACCACCGTCGAGCTGTCGGGTGCGGCCACGACGCCCGATGCCGACCACTACGGCAAGACCGTCATCGCGCAGGGCGACTTCAACGGCGTGCACTGGACGCTGACGCGCGACCTGAACAGGCGGAACGGTATCGCCGTCCCGCAGCCGCCAGGCGCTTCCGGGGCCGCGAAGGGCTCAGAGGCGTTCGACGACGTCTACTTCACCGGACCGAACGCCCTGCGCGACCGCGCCGGCGCCGGCGGCAGCACGGCGCCGGGAAACCTGTCGGAACTGCTGAACCACTTCAGGAGTTCGAACCCGGACATCGTGTCCTCGATCGGGACCACGAACCTCGGCGTCGGGTCGATGGACGACTCCCGGAACAAGGAGAAGGCGAGTCCCTACGGGATCACCTTCCTGAACGGCATCGTCAGCTCGAAGGTGGCGCGCGTGCAGGTCGTGTTCGACAGCGGCACGACCGAGGACGCGACGCTTGTCGCTGCGCCCGCCGGTGAGGACGGCCGGTATTTCTACCTGCCGTTCGCAACCAGTTCGTGGCACGGACCGAGCGGCAAGGTCGTTTACTACGACGCCAAGGGGAACGTTCTGAAGCCTCACCGCGACGGCTTCTCGAGCTTCTAGGTCGCTTGGGCAGTCGAAGGACACTGAAGGACACTGAAGGACACTGTTTGACAGGGCGGATCTGGTAGCGCCTCGCGCCGGATCCGCCCTAAGTCGTTCGGCCGCGTGGTCCGGGTCGATCCGGCTCGTCGGGCCGTCCGACCAGGACGCCGACCGAACTAGTCCCTACGGACGAGGCCCGGTTCGCTCCCAGCGGCGATGTGGGTACCGGAAAGCGCGCCGTTCACTGAGGCGATTCCTTTGGAGAGGGGACGTCTCAGTGAAGTCGAACCATCGGTCGGCAGCCGCGGCGATCGGAGCCGCGGCGGGGTCGGCGATCCTGTTCTTCCTGGGTACCGGGCTGCGGCCGGTGCCCTGGCTCACCTGGCTCGCGCCGCTTCCGGTGCTGCTGATGGCGCCGCGGGTGGGTCGGCGTGCCGCCTTCGGACTCGCGGCCGCCGCGTGGTTGGGCGGCGAGTCGGCGATGTGGGGGTACTTCATCGGCACCGTGCAGATTCCGGTGCCGGTGGCGGTGCTGATCATTGTGGGATCGGCGCTGCTCTTCGGGCTCGTGGTGCTGCTCGCGCGCGCCCTGATCGGGCAACGGCGTCAGCTCCTGGCGACCGTCGTCTTTCCGGCGGCCTGGGTCACGGTGGAGCTCGCGATGTCGCAAGCGGCACCGTTCGGCGCGTGGTGGAGCCTGGCCTACACCCAGGCGAACGTCCTGCCCGTGTTCCAGATCCTCTCGGTCACCGGGATATGGGGCGTGACCTTCCTCGTGCTCCTGGTACCAGCGGCGGCTGCGGCCGTGTTCGCGCCTCAGAGCCGAGGCCAGGCGCGGGAACAGAGTAGGCGGCAGTGGCAGACGCGCGGGCGTCGGTGGCAGCCGGCCGTCGCCGCGACGGCGGTGCTGGCCGTCGCGTTGGGCTACGGTACGTTGCGTCTGCACTCCTCGCACGCACAAACGGGAGAGCGCGTAGCCCTGGTGGCCAGTGACCGCGAGATCGATCCGACACCCGTCGAATCGGCCGCCGGCCACGATCTCCTCGACGCCTACGTCAGTGGTGTCCAGGCCCTGTCCGCACAAGGCATCCGCGTCGTCGTCCTCCCGGAGAAGGCCTTCACCGCCGACGACACGAGCCTTCCCACGCTGACCGGCCCGCTGTCGCACCTCGCGCACCAGCGACACTTCGACATCGTCGTCGGGCTGATCCTGAAGCGGGACAACCAACTCTTCAACGCGGCGATCGACCTCCCGGCCGACGGGAGCGCCCCGGTCACCTACTTCAAGCAGCACCTCGTCACCGGCGTCGAGGACGACTTGACGGCGGGGCACGGTCAGGCCTTCGTTCCCGGCAGCCAGGACCGGTGGGCACTCGCCGTCTGCTTCGACCTCGACTTCCCCAGCTTGGTGCGCGACTACCGGAGCCATGGCGCCACCACGCTCTTCGTACCGGCGTGGGACTTCTCCGACGACGCGTGGCTGCACAGCAGGATGGCGGTCGCCCGGGGCGTCGAGAACGGCATGACCGTGGTGCGCGACGCAAGGCAGGGCGCGCTGACCGTCAGTGATCCGTACGGCCGGATGACCGCCGAGGCGCGGACGTCCGGCACGTCGATGGTCTCGGTCACCGCCTGGCTGCCGTCGCCTGCTTCGTCCACGCTGTACACACGCTTCGGTGACTGGTTCGCGTGGACGTGCGTCGTCCTGTTCCTCGCCGGAATCGCCGTCGCGTACTTCGGAAACCGCCGCGCAGTAGGTTGTCCGGGGTGAGACGGGGGCCGTGGCAGTTACTAGCACGGGAGAGCAGAGTGTCGGCGGGGGCAGCGATACGCGTTCCGCGCGCGGACGCGGCCGTCGCCGCCGCGGTCACCGCCGCCGCGCTCGTGCCCGCGTTCGTCCCGCACACCCAGCCGTGGTGGGCCGTGGTGCTGACCATCCTGAGCTCGGTCCCGGTGCTGTGGCGGCGCGTCTGGCTCCTGCCGGTGTGCCTCGTGGTGGGGCTAGCGATCCTGATACTGGATCTCACGGACCACGCGGCCCCCGGCGAGCCCCTGTTGCTGGCACCGTACGGACCGCTGGTATGTACTTACACGTTCGCGGAGCTGGCCCGGCCGGCGTGGCGCGTCGTCGGTATCGCGCTGCTGGCCGCCGGCGTGGCCGTCTCCCTGGCGGTGCCGCACAACGACCTGGACACCTTCCGCGCCGTCACGACCGAGTACGTGGCCGCATACGCGCTGGGCGTCGGCACCCGGGCGCGGCGGGCGCACGCCGACGCGGAGGCCGAGCGCACCCGGCGGATGGCGGAGGAGCGCGCGCTCGCCGCCGCGCAGGAGCGCACCCGCATCGCCCGCGACATGCACGACATCGTCACCCACTCGGTCGGGCTCATGACGGTGCAGGCCGAGGCCGGGCCGCTGGTCGTCCGGGCCGACCCGGCGAAGGCCGAGGCGACGTTCGAGGCGATCTCCGCGACCGGACGGGAAGCCATCGGGCAGCTTCGGGTGTTGCTCGGCGCACTGCGCGGCGAGAGCGGGCTCGGGCTGGATGCGCTGACCGGCTTGGTCCAGCGGGTCCGCCAAGCCGGTCTGGACGTGCGCACCGAGGAAGTCGGCACCCGGCTGCGCACGTCGTCCGCGGTGGACCTCGCCGCGTACCGCGTCATTCAGGAGTGTCTGACCAACACCGTCCGCCACGCCGAAGCACGCACCGCCTGGCTGCGCCTGCTCTGGCACGACCGGATGCTGAGCATCGAGGTGAGCGACGACGGACACGGCGCACCGAGCCTGCGCGAGGGGCACGGCCTCACCGGGATGCGCGAACGCGTGGAAGCATGCGGAGGGACCCTGGCCATCGACCCGAGCGGCTTCACCGTCGCCGTCACGTTGCCGATCGGATAGCCGAATGCGCGTCATCGTCGCCGACGACCAAGAGTTGTTCCGCAGCGGCTTCGTCATGATCCTCGACGCCCACGAGGACATCACCGTCGTCGCCGAGGCGGCCGACGGCCGGGAGGCGGTCGAGAAGGCGGTGGAACTCCACCCGGACCTGGTCCTGATGGACATCCGGATGCCGGGCGTCGACGGGGTGGCGGCCACCGCCGAGATCTGCCGCCGGACCTCCGCGAAGGTCCTCGTGCTGACCATGTACGACATCGACGCCTACGTGTACGACGCGCTGCGCGCCGGGGCGAGCGGGTTCCTGCTCAAGGACGTCCGCCGCGACGACCTGGTCCGTGCCGTCCGCCTCGTGATGGCCGGCGAGTCCCTGCTCGCCCCGACGGTCACCCGGCGGCTGATCCAGGACGCCCTCAGCCGCGGCACACCGCGGCCGGCGCTGCGAAGGCAGGTGGACAAGCTCACCGAACGCGAGGTCGACACCCTCCAGCAGATCGCGCGCGGCCGCTCCAACGCCGAGATCGCGGCCGCGTTGGTGGTCAGCGAGCACACGGTGAAGAGCCACGTCAGCAACCTGCTGACCAAACTCGGGCTGCGGGACCGGGCTCAGGCCGTCGTCTTCGCCTATGAATCCGGCCTGGTCACCGTGGGTTCGGACTGAAGCGCCCCGGATCTGGACCATGGCGACGATCTGGACCATGGCGACGGCTTTGACAGCCGGGTCGGGGCCATCTCCCGACCCGGCTGTCAAACGTCCCATCGCCACAGCTCAGGACAGCGCTACATGGAAGATCTGATTGTTGCTGTTGTGCGGAATGCTGTCCTTGTCACCTCCGTTGGACGTGGCCATCCACATCCCGCCGTCCGGCGCCGGCTCGACGGTGCGCAGCCGGCCGTACGTCCCGACGAAGAACTGCTGGACGTTGGTCAGAGCGCTGCCGCTGATCTGCTCGCGGTACAGCCGTGTCCCGCGTTCGCAGGCCACGTACAGGAAGTCGCGGATGATGGTGATCCCGCTGCACGAGCCCTCGGCCACCGGGTAGGTGTGCTTCGGCGCGATGAATCCCGCTGTGCCGCAGGTGCCCGACGTGCCCTCGCACGACGGCCAGCCGTAGTCGCCGCCCTTCACGATCAGGTTGGTCTCGTCCATGATGTTGTTGCCGAACTCCTGCTCCCAGAGCCGGCCCTCGGAGTCGAAGGCGAGCCCCTGCACGTTCCGGTGCCCGTAGCTCCAGACCGCGTTGTGGAACGGGTTGTCGGCCGGGATGGTCCCGTCCGGGTTGATGCGCAGCACCTTGCCGTTGAGACTGCTGGTGTTCTGGGCGTTCGCGCCGTTCTGCGCGTCGCCGGTGCCGGCGTACAAGTACTTGCCGTCCGGGCTGAATCGCAGCCGTCCGCCGTTGTGGAACTTGTTGCGCTCGATGCCGGTCACCAGGACCTGCTCGGTGCCGGTCTGCAGCGTGTCGGTGGTCGGGTCGTACTTGATCCGGACGATGCGGTTGTCGGTCGGCGAGGTGTGCATGATGTAGAGCCAGTGGTCCGAGGCGAAGCTCACCGGATTGGTCTCCAGCCCGGTCAGGCCGCCCTCGCCGTCGGTGCTCTGCGCGTCGGGCACGGTGCCGATGCTCTTCTTGGCCCCGGTCTTGGGGTTCAGGTGCACGATGTCGTGCGCGTCGCGCTCGTTGAACAGGATCGTGCCGTCGGGCAGCGTCACCAGACCCCACACCACGTCGTCGTCGGTGCCGACCTGCGTCACCGTGCAGACGCCCTGCGAGGGCGGGCAGCCGTCGGACGCCGCGGTGGTGACGTCCAGGACCGGCGTGCTGCCCGCGCTCTCGTTGCCGTTGCCGTCGTAGGCGGTGACCTGGAAATGGTAGGCGGTGTTCGGTGTGAGGCCGTCCACCTGCGTACCGGTGGCGTTGGCGTCCGCGGTGCCGACTTTCGTGCTGGTCCCGTTCACCACGTTGTAGACGCGGTAACCGGCCACCGCGACGTTGTCGGTCGAGGCGGTCCAGGCCAGGGTGACGCTGGTGCTCGTCACCGCGGTGGAGTGCACGTCGCCGGGCACCGTCGGCGGCGTCGTGTCGCCGGACGACGGTGTGGTGACGTGCAGTGTGCCGGACGGCTGGCTGACGTTGCCCGCCGCGTCACGGGCGTTCACGTAGAACCCGTAGGCGACGTTCGGGCTGAGCGATCCGCAGGTGGCTGTCAGGGTGCTGCCGTTCACCTGCGCGCACAGTTGGCCGTCATGGTAGATGTCGTAGCCGCTGACGCCGACGTCGTCGGTCGAGGCCGCCCAGGCGATGGTGACGCTGTTGGGCGTGTCGGAGACGAGCGTCGGGGTCCCGGGCGGGGTCGGCGGCGTGACGTCGGTGCCCAGCGTGCCGTAGACACCGAGCTCCTGGAGCGAATAGCCGTGGCTCGCATCGGCACGGCAGCGTTTGGTGCCGTACATGCGGACGTAGCGCCCGTTGCCGTCGAGCGTGGTCAGGTCCTCCACACCACCCTTGCCGGCGGCGGTGCTGTAGATCTTCGTCCAGGAGGTGTGATCGGCTGAGACGTCGATCTCGTACGCGGTCGCGCAGGACGTGTCCCACTGCAACCGCACGCGGCTGACGTGCGCGGTCGCGCCGAGGTCGAGGTAGATCCATTGCGGGTCGGCGCCCGAGGCGCTGGCCCAGCGGGTGGTCGAGCTGCCGTCGTCGACATAGGCGGCGCGGCAGCAGCTGCCGGAGGAGGAGGCGGTCGCCGGTTTGTTCAGCGACAGCAGGGGATCGGCGGTCGGAACGGCCCCGGGCGTCGACGTGGTCTGATTCGGTGCAGCCGCCTGAGCCGCGACTGCCGCCGACGGCGAGGAGCGGGCCGGCGCGGCGGACGCCGTCACCGTCGTGACGCCCGCCACCGCCAGCGCGGCGGCGCCGACCACGATGATCAGTCGTCTGATATGTCGGAGGTCTCTGAGCATGCGGGTGCTCCGCTCAACCGACGTCAGGAAGATCGAGCCCTGAGGCGCCGGCGGCACAGCTGGACGTCGAACCGCTGGCCGACACGCGCAGGGCACCGCCGGAGGTGTTCTTGCTGTTGCTGACGCAGTACCCGGAGATGTTCTGGAAGCCGACGTCGAACGGACTGGAGCTGCTGGTCTGCGCGGTGAGTCCGTCGAAGGTGATGTCGCTGCCGGCGTTGGCCAGGATCGCCGGCCGGCCGTCGCTCGCCGCGGCCTTGACCGAGCTGGCGGTGAAGTGGATCCCGGAGACGTTGTGCAGGTACCAGCCGTAGGCCGGGCGGGTGCCGATGCTGTTCGGGTTGTAGTCGCCGTTGTTGCTGGGCACGCCGGTGGACATGGTGCCCTTGCCGCCGGGGACCGTGAGGTCGACGTTGGTGAAGGTCTCGTTGCTGACCTGGTGCGTGGCGTCGGCACCCCAGATCGTCGGGCTGTAGTCCGGGCCGGACGCGCCGGTGCCGGTGATCGTGTCGAATGTCACGTTACTGATGTGCCCGACCGTCGGTTTGCCGCCGCATCGCAGCCGGGTGCCGATCTTCTGCATGATCGGGGAGTGCACGCCGGTCATCGTGATGTCCTTGTAGTGCACGTCGGAGATGTCGGCACCGTCCATGCTCACCATGCCCAGGCCGGACTTGCCGGCGCCGAGGATGGTGATCTGCTGGAACTGGTAGTCGGTGAAGGAGCCGCAGGTCTCCGAGCCGAACATCAGGGCGTTGCAGCACTTGGCCTTCAGCGTGGCGCCGGTGACGGTCACGTGGCCGTTTGGCAGTGTGGCCCCGAGCGCGTAGTCGCTCTTGAACACCAGCGCGTCGTCGTTGGACGAGATGTCGGCGTTGGTGATGGTGACGTGCGTCGTGGAGATGATGTTCCAGCCGTCGCGGTCACTGGAGGTGTTGATCGTCAGATGGTCGGAGACCACGCCGTCGCAGCCGTTGATCAGCGCCCCGAAGTGCCCGCCGCGGGCCAGCGTGATACCGCTGAGCGTGAGGTTGGTGCAGCGGGTCAGGGAGATGATTTTGTCGGCCTGGCCCGCGCCGGGGTTGCCGGGGATCAGGCTCCCGTTGCCGTCGATGGTGCCGGAGCCGGTGAAGCCGATGTTCGAGAGCTTGTCGCCGTAGAACATGGCGTCGTGGAAGTGGCTGTGCCCGTAGTCCTGGTACTTGTCGTTCGGGTTCGACTCGGCCGCGTCGTAGGTCTTGGCGCCGGCGCCGAGCACCTTGGAGCCGGCGTCGAGCTGGATGGTGACGTCGCTCTTCAGATGGATCGTGTTCGCCGACTTGTAGCTGCCGGACGGGAACTCGACGATGCCGCCGCCGGCGGCGTTCGCGGCGGTGACCGCCTTGTTGATGGCCGGGGAGTCGTTGGTGGTGCCGTTGCCGGTGGCGCCGTAGTTCTTGACGTTGAAGACCGCGGCGGCGTGCGCGGCGGGAGCCGTCTGAGCGACGGAAGCCGCGGACGGGCCGGCTGTCGGCGCGGCGAGGGCGGTGCCCTGAACGCCGGCCAGAGCGAGCGCCGCCACGGCCACAGCGGCTGCGAGACGCGGGATGCGGTGTCGTATGCCCCTGCTTCGAGGGGCGAAC
The DNA here is from genome assembly GCF_015356825.1 of Catenulispora rubra. Lineage (GTDB taxonomy): Bacteria > Actinomycetota > Actinomycetes > Streptomycetales > Catenulisporaceae > Catenulispora > Catenulispora rubra. The sequence continues at coordinate 49,410 of NZ_JAACYW010000019.1, forward strand.
ATATATGGTGTCACGGCCCTGAGTGAACATGACATCGGATGAGTCGGCAAGGTTAAGAAACCTTACTCGTTACAAAACCCAGCTCAGAGCTACAAGAGCAGGATCGTGTCGATCAGTCGTCAGAGGTCTCAGAAAAGATCTTGAGGCGATTTTGGCATCTCATATATGAGATCTCGTCCGTCGCGTCTATCATGACCCCCGGTGGACGGCCGCACGATGAGAGGGAGTCAGGATCCGATGACACGGTTCACTGACCGCCGCCGCAGCCGCCTACCCGCCCTTCACCATGTTCTGGACGATCGCGGTGGCGAACCTGTCGGCGATCGCACAGGGGCTGTGGGAGTTCGGACCGTCGAGGATGTCGGCGTTGACCTTGAAGTACAACTGGTCGGTCACTCCCACGTAGCTCGTGCACTGCCCGTACTCCCTCTTGTCCTCGTTGCCTGCGTGCAGGGCCGGGTACCCGTCGATGGTGAGCGGTTCGAAGTAGGCCGCGTTGAGCTTCTGGTCGTAGACGGCGCTGAGGCCGCTGGTGTCCGCCGGGACGGCGTTGAACGAGATCTTGTTGTTCGACGAGAACGTCGAGATCAGCACACACCCGGGATTGGCCGTGTCGTCGCTCGTGACGCCGGGTTTCGTCCCCAGTTGTCCGGCCTGACCGTCCGGGACGAGCTTGCAGGGATCCTGAAGCAATGTGGCGGTCTTGAGGGCAGCCGGGACGCGCGGTGCGGAGTGGCTGTCGGGCTGTCCTCCCGGCGTGGAGCCGGACGGCGTCGCCGGGGCGGCGGTGTTGTCGGGGATGTCGGGACGGGCGAACGGCGGCAGCTTGAAGTCGATCGTGCTGGGCCCACCCGACTGCGTCCGAGCGGGGTCCAGGCGCTGCGGGTATGCGTACTCGTACAACTCGCGGAAGGCGGATTGCGCGTTGTCGGCGTCGACCGTTCCGTCCAGTTTGACGACCTTGGTGTCCAGCGCGACGGAATAGGCCGGGAGCAAGGTCTGCGGATCCACGTAGTAGAGGAAGTGCCGCCCCTGGGCGAGACCCGCGCTGACGATGAGCGGGTAGTCGGTTGGCTTGTGCCCGGTCTGTGCGAAGCCGGCTTCGAGGAAGGACACACCGTGCCTGTCCGGATCCTTGACCCCGGCATCCTGGGGGACGATGTTCGCGTCCAGCAGGATGTACTGCTTGCCGTCGGTGCCGGTGGCGACCGTCGGTCTCTTGACCTCGATCAGTCCAGGGATGTGATCGATATAGGACAGGTACTTGTCGACTTCATCCGACGTCAGGCCTCCCGGCATGACACCGTCGCTGGTCCCGACGTTTTCCACGTCCCACGTCGGCTGCATCCGCCGGCTGCACCTGTGGCCCTTGTCCGCCTCGGTACGCCATGAAGCCTTGATGCCGAAAACCGGGTCCGCGGGATCGTAGATCGCGTCCTGGTCGCTGTCAGTGCATCGGATCAAAAGATCGTGGTGAAGGCCGTCCTTGTCGCCGTCGCGCGGCGCGAACACGGACTCCGTCTCCAGGATGTGCTTCCGGGTGGACCAATCCACCACAGAGTGCGACGCGTTGCCGTACGGCCACTGGCTGGCGTATGCCTGAGTGCCGTTGTAACCGACGTGCGTCAACTCGGTGATCTTCACCATGCCCTGTCGCTTGAGCATGGCGAAGTAGAACTGCCGGGGGTCCACGCCGGCCAGCCGGCCGGGGTCCGGTGTGGCCGCGGGTGTGTAACCCGGCACGTCGGTCGGGTACTGCTTGGTGTCGCCGGCGGCGATATCGACCCCGTACTGCAACGGGTCGGTGACCGAACCAGATCCCACGTCCTTCTGGTGAGCGGAGCGGAATCCGCCTGCGGCCCCGTACAGGAACACGGTTCCGCCGGCCAGCACGACCACCAGCAACGACGGAAGTCCCACCTTCAACCACAGCCGCCGCTTCTTCTTCTGCCCGCCTGATCGATCCAGGCCGTACTGATCTGTCATTGGTGGCGCACCTCCCGTTGCCGGACTGTGAAACAGGCGGGTTCGGCGCCGTGCCCGCCGGACACGGCGCCGTCCGGTCAGATGCCGACGACCAGCTCGAGGTCGATCTCGACGAACTCGACGATCAGGTCGGCGAACTTGCCCGCGATCAGTTCCTTGTAGACCGCGGAGCCGGTGTGCTGGTCATACGCGGCCTGGTCGGCGAAGTGCTCCACGAACAGCAGGTAGTCCGGTCGGGCGGGGTCACGGTAGACGCGGAACGACAGCGTCCCCTCCTCCTGCTGTGGACCTTTCGGAGCGAACTCCCGAACGATCGCCTCCACCTCGGCCTGCGTGCCGGGCTTGAGCGGAATCGGGAACATCTTCTGGAGCGGCATGGGATGGATCCTCCTTCGTGGGACGCCCGGTTCGGCGTCGGATCCAGAGTGCCGAGCGCCGTCGGAGGTGTCTGGTCATATCCGGCCACGCTGACCGGGGCCGAAGGTGTCCGGATATGACTGGCGGGCGCCCGGCGGGTCTCCTATACCTGGAACATGACGACGTTCTCGGCCGTGACGACCACGGGGATCTACTGCCGGCCCGGCTGCGGCGCCAAGCCGCTCGCCGAGAACGTCCGCACCTTCGAGCTGGCCGCGACCGCCGAGGCGGCGGGATTCCGCGCCTGCCTGCGGTGCCGTCCGTACCGCGTCGCCGGGCCGGTCGCCGCGCACTCGCCCGAGCTGGTGTGCCGAGCGGTTCAGCTGGTCATCGACGGCGCGCTCGACGAGGGCACCGAGGCCGGGCTCGCCGCACGGCTGGCGGTGTCCGCGCGCCATCTGCGCCGGCTGTTCAACGACCACCTCGGTGCGACGCCCGACCAGCTCGCGCGCAGTCGGCGCGCGCACTTCGCCCGACGGCTGCTGGACGACACCGACCTCACCGTCGCCGACATCGCGTTCGCCTCCGGCTTCGGCAGCCTGCGGCAGTTCAACCGCGACATGCGGGCGGTCTTCCGGGCCTCACCCAGCGAGCTGCGGAACCGTCGGCGCAAGGCCGATCGGCTGGCCGCCGACGGCGGGCTCACGGTCCGGCTGCCCTTCCAGCGACCTTTCGACTGGGACGCCGTCCTGCTGTTCCTCGCTGAGCGGATGGTGCCCGGCGTCGAATCGATCGAGGACCGCACCTACCGCCGCACGATCAGCCTCGACGGCAGGCCCGGCATGCTCGAAGTACTTCCCGGAGGCGAGGACCACCTCCTGCTGCGCGCGCATCTTCCCTACTGGGAGGGCCTGATCCACGTCGTGGAACGCGCCGCACGCATGGTCGGCGCGGACACCGACAACTTCCCGGCGCTCCAGCACCTGTCGGGCGACTCCGTCATCGGCCCGCTCGTCAAGACCCGACCCGGCATCCGCGTACCGCAGGCGTGGGGCGCGTTCGAAGCCGCGGTCCACGCCGTCACCGCGCAGTACATCAGCCCGGCCCAAGCACGCATTCAGGTCGGTGCACTGGTACGGGATCTGGGCCAGCCGGTCCCCGGGCTGACGCACGGTCTCACCCACCTGTTCCCGTCCGCCGAAGTCGTCGCCGCCGCAGACCCGGCGCGACTCGGTCGGCCGGAGTGCGCGAAGGCAGTACACGCCCTCGCATCCGACATCACCGACGGCACCGTGATCCTCGACGGCGGCGTGGCACTGCCCGACCTCGTCGATTCACTGACCGCGATCGACGGCATCGGCGACAGCGTTGTGCAGGAGATCGCCCTCCGCCTCGGCCACCACGATGCCTTCCCCCACGCGAATCCCCTGGTGCGCGAGGCCCTTCGCACTCTCAACGCACCCGCCGACGCCGCCACGCGCTGGCAGCCGTGGCGTTCGGTGGCGGCCGTCCAGTTGATCACTCGCGGCGCTGAGCTGCTCGACGGACCGGAAACCCGCGCTCTGGTCGACGGTGTTCAAGTATCGGACCCGATCAATACCTAACGTTCATCACGAGGCGTTCTGCGCGAAGGCCGTGGCGAGGAAATCCGTCACGCGCACCAACGCTGCGTCACCCTCGTCCAGCATCGCGGCGAAGGCCTGGAACAGGTGCGGGACGCCCGGGGTCACTTCCAGCGAGACCGCGACGTCCGCGGCTGCCGCGCGGTCGGCGAGCCGTATCGCGTCCTCCAGCAGCAGTTCGTGGGTCCCGACCTGGATCAGCAGCGGCGGTAGGCCGTGCAAGTCGGCGAACACCGGGCTGATCAGCGGATCGGCCGGGTCCGCGCCGCCGACGTAGTCCGCGGCCCGCCGCGCGATCGCCTCCGCGGTGAACGACGGGTCGACGCCGGCCTTGGTCTTCATGCTGTCGCCGGACAAGGTGAGATCCGCGTACGGCGAGAACAGGACTCCGGCGGCCGGCATCGCAAGGCCCTGATCGCGGGCCGCGATCAGCAGCGCCGCCGCCAGCCCGGCGCCGGCAGACTCGCCGACCACGGCCAGCCGGCCAAGGTCCCGACCCTCGGCGGCCGCAAGAATCGCGCGGTAGACGGCCACCGCGTCATCGAGCGCCGCCGGATAAGGGTGCTCCGGAGCCAGCCGGTAGTCCACCGAGATCACCTTCATCCCGGTGCGTCGCGCGACGTCGGAAGCCAGCGCGGCCGAGGTGCGCGGTGAGCCGAGCACGTAGAAACCGCCGTGGAACCACACGAGGGTGCCGACCGGGTCGACTCCGTCGATCCCGATCTCCAGCACCGGCACGCCGCCGATGACGGAAGGGGTCAGGATCACGTCGTCGGGCAGCGGCCGGGAGGTGAGCATGCCGGTGAAGACCTCGCGCTGGGCCGCCGGGTCGCCGCCGATGTCCAGGGGGCCATTACGAAAGATGGCGTCAAGTGCTTCGCGTTGTTGCTGAGTCATGTGTCCAGCATGATTTCGGACCCACTATACGGCAATGCCATATCCCGCATACCCTGTATGCGTGCCACGCATAGAATCGGTCGACCTGAACCTCCTCGCGCCGCTCAACGCGCTGCTGGAGGAGCGGCACGTCTCCCGCGCCGCCGACCGGCTCCACATGAGCCAGCCGTCCATGAGCCGCGCACTCCAGCGGCTGCGCGCCACCCTCGGCGACGAGCTGCTGGTGCGCGGCCCGGGCGGATACCAGCTCACGCCGCGCGCCGAGCGCATCGCGGCGGAACTCCAGCTCGCGCTCCCCCGCCTGGAACACGTCTTCACCGGCGAGCAGTTCGATCCGGCCGCCGCTGCGCGCTCGTTCCGGCTCGCCGGCACCGACTACACCGTCTCCGTGCTCAGCGGCGCGCTGCTCGCGCAGGTCTTCGCCCAATCCCCGGGATCGACCGTGCTGTTCTCCCGCTGGCACCACACGGTGTTCGCCGACGCCGAGCACGGCATGGTCGACCTGCTCGTCCACGGCGGGACAGCACCGCCTCCGCTGCGCTCCCAGGCGCTCTTCGAGGAGGGCTACGCCTGCCTGGTCGCGAGCAACCACCCCCTGGCACGCTCGAAGGCACGCTCGAAGGCGGTGTCACTGGCGGACTACCTCGACTGCGCCCACGTCGTCGTCGACGTCACCGACGGCCGCCAGGGGCACGTCGACCGCAGCCTCGAAGCACTCGGCCGGCCCCGGCGCGCCGCCGTGACAGTGCCCTACCACACCGCGGCCGCCGCGGCGGTACCGGGAACCCCGCTGGTGGCGACCCTCCCCCGGAGCTTCGCGATCCAGCACGCGGCGCCCGGGACGACCACCGTCATCCCGGCGCCGCAGGAGATCGGCCCGATGACGTACGCCATGTCCTGGCACCCGCGCCTCGACGACGACCAAGCCCAGCGCTGGCTCCGTGAATTGATCGCGACGACGGTCAGGACGGGGTAACCCGAAGCCACACCCGGTTCCGCGCAAGTTTGTGTCAGCCCCCGATCCGAAGCCACACCGTCGCGTCGGGCGGCAGCAACCCATCGACCAGATCAGCACTCTGCAACAGCACCCCGTCGTGCGCCGGCAACACGACAGCGTCCGACGACAGGTTCGCCACACACCGGAAGCGGCCGTCCCGCACGAAGTCGAGCACTGATTCCCCGCTCTCCATCCACCTCAGCCCGCCGTCCCCCAGTCCAGGCTCCCGCCGCCGGATCCGCAGCGCGGCGCGGTACAGCTCCAACATCGAGCTCGGGTCGCCGCTCTCGGCCTCGACCGTCAGCTCCGACCAGCCCGTCGGCTGCGGCAGCCACGGCCGGGCCCGCGCGTCGTCCGGCGAGAAGCCGAACGGCGGCTGCGCGCCCGACCAGGGCAGCGGCACCCGGCAGCCGTCGCGCCCCGGGTCCGCGCCGCCGGTGCGGCGCCAGATCGGGTCCTGCCGCAGCCCCGCCGGGATGTCCTCGACCTCCCACAGGCCCAGTTCGTCGCCCTGGTAGACATAGACCGCGCCGGGCAGCGCGAACGTCAGCAGCGCCGCGGCCCGGGCCCGGCGTGTGCCGAGTTCCAGGTCCACCGGGCGGCCGTGTTCGCGCCGGTCCAGGCCGAACGAGGTGTCCGCGCGGCCGTAGCGGGAGACGTGCCGGTCCACGTCGTGGTTCGACAGCACCCAGGTCGCCGGGGCATCGACCGGCGCGTGGATCGCGAGGGTCTCGTCGATGATCGCGCGCAGCCGCGCCGCGTCCCACGCGCTGCACAGGTACGGGAAGTTGAACGCGCTGTGCAGTTCGTCGGGCCGGAAGTAGCGCGTGAAGCGCTCGGCGTCCGGGATCCACAGCTCGCCGATCAGTGCGCGGTCGCCGCCGTAGGACTCGGCGACGGCGCGCCACGCGCGGTAGATCTCGTGCACGTCGTCGCGGTCCTCATAAGGGTGCGGAGAAGGGTGCGACGCCAGGTCCGGCAGATCGGGGTCCTTGGTCACCAGGGCCGCCGAGTCGATCCGGATCCCGTCCGCGCCGCGGTCGAACCAGAAGCGCAGGACGTCCTCGAACTCCGCGCGGACGTCCTCGGACGTCCAGTTCAGGTCCGGCTGCTCGGGGGCGAACAGGTGCAGGTACCACTCCCCCGGGGTCCCGTCGGCGGTCGCGATGCGCGTCCACGCCGGGCCGCCGAAGATCGACTGCCAGTCGTTCGGCGGCAGCGAACCGTCCTCGCCGCGGCCGGGACGGAACCAGAAGCGGGAGCGCTCCGCCGAGTCCGGTTCCGACGTCAGGGCCGCGAGGAACCAGGGGTGCCGGTCCGAGCAGTGGTTCGGCACGATGTCGATGATGATCCTGATGCCGTGGTCGTGGGCCTCGGCGATCAGCAGGTCCGCGTCCGCCAGGGTGCCGAAGGACGGCTCGATGTCGCGGTAGTCGGCGATGTCGTAGCCGGCGTCCGCCATCGGCGAGGGGTACCAGGGGTTGAACCACAGCGCGTCGATGCCCAGTGCCGCGAGGTAGGGCAGCTTCGCACGGACGCCCGGGAGGTCGCCGACGCCGTCGCCGTTCGAGTCGGCGAAGCTGCGCGTGTAGACCTGGTAGATCGCCGCTCCCCGCCACCACGCGTCGGTGCGGGCCGGCACCTCGGAGCCGGAGCCGGTCTCGATATCGGCGGCCTCGGCGCCAGCCGCGGCCAGCTTGTTCTCTTGAACGGTCGTCACGAAAGGGACCCGCTTTCTGATGCGTACGGTTCGGGTTCAGACATGGCGGTGCCATACGGACGGCGCTTCTGCGCGGTCCGTCGGCGGTACTCGGGCGCTCAGCCCTTAAGACTCCCGGCGGTCAGGCCGGACATGATGTTGCGCTGGAAGATCAGGAAGAAGATCAGCGGCGGGATGGCCGCGATCGCCGCGGCCGCGATGACGACGTTCTGCGGCGACGTCGAAGCCGCCTGCGTGATGCCGACGTTCAGGGTCTCCCGGGTCGGGCTGTAGCCGCCCTCGACGAGCAGCGGCCACAGATAGTCCTTCCACACCGCCGTGACCGCGAAGATCGACACCACGCCGAGGATCGGGCGCGACATCGGCAGGACGACGGACCACAGCGTGCGCATCCGCCCCGCGCCGTCGATCGCGGCGGCGGCCATCAGGTCGCCGGGGATGGAGTCGAAGAACCGCTTGAGCAGGAAGATGCTGAAGCCGTTGGCGACCGCCGGCAGCCAGATCGCCTCGGGCGTGCCGACCAGGTTCATGTGCAGGATCGGCAGGTCCGACACCGTGATGTACTGCGGGACCACCAGGACCGTCGCCGGGATCATCAGCGTCGAGAGCATCAGGCCGAACAGCGCGTTGCCGAACACCGGGCGCAGCTTGGACAGCGCGTAGGCGGCGGCGACGTCGAAGACGAGCTGGAACGCCAGCGCGCCGAACGCGTAATACAGGGTGTTGACGAGCAGCCGGCCGACGCCGCCGACGGTCCAGGCGTCGGCGTAGGTGCCGGGGTGGATCGCGTGCGGGTAGAGCGTCGGCGGGACCTGCACGGACTCGTGCGTCGACTTCAGCCCGTCGGTGAACAGGAAGTACAGCGGGCCGATGAAGATCAGCGTGAACGCGACGATCACGGTCGTGGCCGTGCACCGGTAGGCGATGCGGCCGCGGCGCCGGTTCAGGGCGGTCGTCGAGACGAGGGTTCTGGTCGACATGTTTCTCGCTCCCTGGTCCTAGTCCCGGTCCCGGCTGAGCCACAGGTACCCGGCGGAGAACACGCCGAGCACGAGCATCAGCAGGACGCCGAGCGCCGAGGCGCTGTTGTAGTTGCTGGATCCGGACAGGTTGAAGGCGTACTGGTAGATCAGGTTCACCACCGACACGGTCGAGTTCCCGGGTCCGGCGCCGCCGTTGGTGAGGATGAACGGCTCGATGAACAGCTGCATGGTGCCCACGATCTGCAGCATCAGCATCATCGACAGGATCAGCCGGGTCTGCGGGATCGTGACGTGCCGGACCCGGCCGAGGATGCCGGCGCCGTCCAGTTCGGCGGCCTCGTAGAGCTCGCCGGGGATGTTCTGCAGGGCCGCCAGGTAGATGAGCGTCGTGCCGCCCATGTTCATCCAGGTCGAGGCGACGGTGACGGAGACCAGCGCGCTGCCGGAGGACTGGACGAACTGCGACGTCGGCAGGTGAAGCATCCGCAGCAGGTGGTCGAACAGGCCGTAGTTGGGGTCGTAGAAGTACTGGAACAGCAGCAGCGCCGAGGCCGGCGGCAGCATCACCGGCAGGTACACCAGGATCCTGAGATAGCCGCGGGCGTGCCGCAGTTCGTTGAGGACGATCGCGGTGAGGAACGGGACCGCGAAGCCGATCAGCAGCGCCAGCAGGCTGAACTCGATCGTGTTCTTCCAGGCCTGCGCGAAGGTCGGGTCGTGGATGATCCGCGTGTAGTTCTGGAAGCCGGCCCAGGTGGTCTCGGGCCGGCGGGTGATCTTGTCGCGGTGCGTCTGCTGGAAGCTCATGATGATCTCGCGGATCATCGGGTACCACGAGAACATCGCAAAGCACAGCACCGCGCCGATCAGGAAGCCGTGGGCGCCGAGTTGGCGGCGCAGGACCCTGAGGAACCTGCCGTTCGGCCCGCCGTCGGGCACTCTGCCCGAACCTTTGCCCGAACCCTCGCCCGGACCCCCGCTCCGGCCCAGGCCCGGGCCCCAGCCCGGTTTGCCGCCGGCACCTCCCGGACTGCGCCGTCCCGGCCTGCTGAGGACTTGCTCGGCCATCACCGCTCCCTGATCGGCTCGCTGTCGTATCGGGCTAGCTCGCGTTCGCGAGCAGCGTGTTCACCTGCGTCTCAGCGGTCTTCAACAGTGCGGCGACGTTGGCGTTCGGATCCTGCAGCACGCTGAGCATCGTCGCGTCGAGGGTCTTGTAGACGGCCTGCGCGTCGGCGGGCTCCCCCATGCCCTTCTCGTGCGCGTCCACGAACGTCTTGAAGTGCGCCGTGTCGACGGTCTGGCTCGCCGCCTTCAGCTGCTCGTTCTTCGCCGAGGTGGCGCCGACCCAGTCCAGCGGCTCGGGGAAGCCGACCGGCAGGCCGTCGGCCTTGGTGCGCGCGTAGTTGAACTGGCCCTGGCCCGGCGTCAGCATGGAGAAGGCGATCCACTTGACGCCCGCGCGGATCTGCGCCGGGGTGTCGTGCTTGTTGAACACCAGCGCGTCGCCGCCGGACAGCGAGCCGGCCGGGGTGCCGCTGGTACTCGGCAGCGGACCGACGCCGAAGTCGTCGACGTTGCCGCCGTCCTGCGGGACGATCACGTTGTAGATGTCGTCGGGGGCGGCGACGTACATGCCGAGCTTGCCGGCGCCCATCTGCTTCTGCAGGTCGCCCCACTTCAGCTGCTGCGTCGGGCTCATCGAGTTGTCGACGAAGCGCATCTGGTGCAGCGCCTGGAGGACGTCGGTGGCCGGCTGGGCGTCGAACGCCGCCTTGCCGTCGTCGCCGATCATCTGGCCGCCGTCGGCGTCGACCTCCGAGGAGAGATGCCAGCCGCCGTTGTTGCCCGCGCTGTACTCGCCGTAGCCGTAGATCCCGTTGCCGAGCCCGGTGATCGCCTTGGCGTCCTTCTCCACGTCGGCCCACGTCGTCGGCGGCTGGTCCGGGTTGAGGCCGGCCTGCTGGAACAGCTTCCGGTTGATGATCAGGCCCTGGGTGTAGATGCCGGTCGGCAGCCCGTAGACGGTCTTGCCGGCGGTGACCGCGGCCATCGCCGACGGCGCGATGTCGCTGAAGCCGGGGACCGTGGTGTCGTTGACGTAGGACGTGATGTCCGCGGCCTGGCCGGCGTCCAGGACCTGGTTCAGGTCGGTGAAGTACATGTGGAACACGTCCGGCTCGGTGCCGGCCTTCAGCTGCGCGGTGAACGTCGCGGTGTTCTCACACGGGTAGGTGTCGACGCCCTTGATCGTGACGTTCGGGTTGGCCTTCTCGAACGTCGCGACGTCCTGGAGCCACTCGGTGCGCTGCTTGGCCTGGCTGGTCGGCGGCTCGCAGGCCACCGAAATGGTGACCGGGCCGTCGCCCCCGGCCGGGGCGGCGGCGTTCTGGGAGCTCTTGCTGCTGGAGCACGCCGCGGCGGAGACGCCGAGGCCTGCGACGAGGACGGCGGCGGCTATCCGGCGCGCCGCGGGCCGTCGGGCGGGACTCATCATCGAACACCTTCCATAAGGGGGACCTGCGCTTGAGAGTGCGCGGCGGGAAACCTGAATGTGATGGCGAACGCTTGCGAGGTGGTGCCGAGTGGGGCTCACCGTACTGAGGGTCAAAGATGAACGCAAGATGTCGATGAAAGACCGCAAGGACACGACTCCATCATGGCCTTGATGGACGAATCGGTGTATACCGCCCGGAAATCCGGGCTCGCGCCAGGTCGGCAGAACGCGCTGGATCCGTGCCGACGGCCCGGCACGCTCAAAAAAATCCGCGCGGCCCGATCGATGACAGCACACGCGATCGCAGTGATCCGCTCACAAAATGAACGGCTTCCCGCAAACGCTTGCGGGCGACTGTCGTATCGTTGCGACCATGACTCCCCCACCAGCCCGCCGCCTTGCCGAAGTCGCGAAGAAGGTCGGCGTGAGCGAGGCGACCGTGAGCCGGGTCCTCAACAACCGGCCCGGCGTCGCCGAGGCGACCCGCGAAGCCGTGCTGACGGCCCTGGACGTGCTCGGCTACGAGCGCCCCACCCAGCTGCGCGGCGAGCGCGCGCGGCTGATCGGCCTGGTGCTGCCGGAGCTCCAGAACCCGATCTTCCCGGCGCTGGCCGAGGTGGTCGGCGGCGCCCTCGCGCAGCGCGGCTTCACACCGGTGCTCTGCACCCGCACGACCGGCGGCCTGTCCGAGGCCTACTACGTCGACATGCTGCTCGACCAGCAGGTGTCCGGCGTCGTCTTCTGCGGCGGGCACTACGCCGAGGCGGACGCTCCCCACGAACACTACGAACGGCTGCGGGAGCGCGGCGTGCCGGTCGTGCTGTTCAACGCGGCCGTCGGCCATCTCGGCTTCCCCTGCGTCGCGACCGACGACGAGGTCGCCTCCGAGCAGTCCTACGGACACCTGGTCTCGATGGGGCACACCCGGCTGGGCGCGGTCGTCGGCCCGGAGGACCACGTGCCCTCGCAGCGCCGCGTCGCGTCGCTGCGCGCCCAGGCCGCGCGGTCGTCGGGGACCGTGACGGTCGAGGTCGCGCACGCGCAGTTCTCGATGGAGTCCGGCCGCGCGGCGGCCGCGCGCCTGCTGGCCGAGGGCGTCACCGGCCTGGTGTGCGGCAGCGACATCCTGGCCCTGGGCGCGATCCGGGCCGTGCGCCGGGCCGGGAAGGACGTGCCGGCCGACGTCTCGGTGATCGGCTTCGACGACTCCAACTTCATGAACTGCACCGACCCGCCGCTGACCACGGTGCGCCAGCCGATCGAGGCGATGGGCCGGGCCGCGGTGACGCTGCTGCTGAACCAGGTCGAGGGGGCGGCGGCGAGCGAGGAGGAGCTCCTGTTCGAGCCGGAGCTCGTCGTGCGGGGGTCGACCGGACCGCTCCGGACGGCGCCCGGAGCGTCCGGAGCGCCCGCGCCGTGAGCGGATGACTGAGCCGATAACTGAGCAGTTGACTGAGCAGTTGACTGAGCAGTTGGCTGAGCGGATGACGATTCCCGTCAAAGATCACGTCGTTTCTTGCGTAGATCGGTTGTACGCTGACGCCCGTGGCCACGAAGCTTTCTGAGGTAGCCGCGTTCGCTGGCGTGAGTCTCGCCACGGTCCGCCGCGTCCTCAACGACCAGCCGTCCATAGCCCAGGAGACGCGGGAACGCGTCCTGACCGCCCTCGACGTGCTCGGACACGAGCGCCCGTCCAAGCTGCGCGGGCACCGGGCCGGCCTGGTCGGCCTGGTCGTGCCGGACCTGCAGAACCCGATCTTCCCGGCGTTCGTGGAGACCGTCTCGGCCGGCCTGGTGAAGCAGGGCCTCATGCCGGTGCTGTGCACCCGCACCGCCGACGGCGTGTCCGAGGCCAACTACATCAAACTGCTGATGGACCACGAGGTCGCCGGGATCGTCTTCATCGGCTCCTCCTACGCCGACGCCGGGCCCGAGCACGGCCGCACCCTGAAGGAGCGCGGCATCCCGGTCGTCCTGATCAACCCGGCCGACGCCAACGACGGCGTCCGCCGGATCACCGTCGACGACGCCTCGGCGGTGGACCAGGCGCTGGAGCACCTGCGGGCGCTGGGCCACACCCGGATCGGCATGCTGCTGGGCCCCGGGGGCCACATCCCCTCCGCGCGCAAGCTCGGCGCCTTCGTCGCCGATTGGGAACGGCGCGCGGCCCCGGGCAGCGAACCGGGCGGGTGGCGGGAACTGGTCGCGCACACCGGATTCTCGATGGAGGACGGCCGCACCGCGACCGCCCGGCCGCTGGAGGCCGGGGCCACGGCCCTGATCTGCGCCAGCGACGCGCTGGCGCTCGGCGCCGTCCGCGCCGCGTACCGGCAGGGCATGAGCATTCCCGGGGATCTGTCGGTGGTCGGCTTCGACGACTCCCCCTACATGATCGCCACCGATCCGCCGCTGACCACGGTGCGCCAGCCGGTGCGCGCGATGGGCGCCGCGGCCGTGGACGCCTTGAAGGCGCAGATCGGCGGGCACGCGGGGCCTCCGGACGAGACCCTTTATGAGCCCGAGCTGATCGTCCGCGCGTCGACCGGGGTCGTGCGGTCCCGCTGACCGTTCCGGCGCCTCGGTCGAAACAGCTTCTTCGCAGGTCATAGCAGACGCAATGGCCTGAGAAACAGGCGCACCCGCACCTTTGCCACGACCTTGAGTCAGGAATCTGCGCTGCGACGCAAGATTGTCCGTTGATTCTGGCGATTTTTTGCGCTGCCCTCTGGACTTCAGCCTTCCGGGGTCGTACGGTTTCGCCAGTCTTCCAGCCCTAAGAAACACCGCCGTAACCCCGCCACCAGCGCGATGGGTCACGCGACGGCACCTCCATGCCTCATTTCAAGGAGTACCAAGCGATGCTCCGCCTTACATCACGCTTGACACAAGCTGCTGTGCTCGCGGTCTGTTTGGCCTCGACAGCGGTCTTCACCGCATCGTCCGCCCATGCAACAGCGCCGCAGCCGGCGCTCCCCGGCGCCGCTGTCCCCTTCACCGAGTACGCCGCGGCGAACGCGACGACGAACGGGACCGTCACCGCGGCTTCCCGGGCGTTCACCCAACTCGCCGCTGAAGCGACCGGCCGACGCGCGGTCCGGCTGGCGGCGAACCAGTACGTCGAGTTCGTCCTGGCCCGACCGGCGAACGCCGTCGACATCCGGTACTCGGTGCCCGACGGCTCCGCCGATTCAGCGCTGCGGCTCGCCGCCGACGGCAAAACCCTCGCGACCGCGGCACCGCTGACCACGACCGCCCGGTATTCGCACTTCTACGGGAACTACCCCTTCACCAAGAGCCCGGCCGACGGCGGCGAACACCACTACTTCGACGACACCCGTGCCTTGTTCGCCGAAAACCGTGTGCTCCCGGCCGGGACGCGAGTGCGCGTCACGGCCGCACAGCCCACGACCCTCGACGTCGCAGACTTCGAAGACGTCGCCGTGCCGCAGGCCGTAGCCCCCGCCGGGGCGTTGAGCGTCCTCGGCTTCGGCGCCGACCCCACCGGCGCGGCGGATTCCAGCCAGGCGATCCAGAACGCCATCGACGCCGGCAGCTCCCAGCAGAAGACAGTCTGGATCCCGCCGGGCACCTACACCGTCACCCGCCACCTGATCGTGGACAAGGTCACCGTGCGGGGCGCCGGCCCCTGGTACTCGGTCCTGCACGGCGCCGGGGTCGGCGTCTTCGGCGCCGCGGCACCGACGCCGAGCACCGCCGTCCACCTCTCCGGGTTCGCGATCTTCGGCGAGACCACGATCCGCGACGACTCGGTCTCCGACAGCGGCGTCGGCGGCTCGCTCGGCGGCGGCTCGACTGTCGACCACCTGTGGGTCCAGCACACGAAGGCCGGCATGTGGCTCGACGGCCCGGCCGACGGTCTGACGATCAGCGACTCGCGCATCCAGGACACCACCGCCGACGGCGTGAACCTGCACGACGGCGTCAGCCACGTCACCGTGCGGGACACCTTCGTCCGCAACACCGGGGACGACGGCATGGCGATGTGGTCGGACCAGAACGCCGACCACGACGACGCCTTCGTCCACGACACCGTCGTGCAGCCGCAGCTCGCCAACGGATTCGCGGTCTACGGCGGGCACGACAACGCGGTCCAGGACGACGTCGCGGCCGACACCGTGACCCAGGGCGGCGGCGTCCACGTCGGCAACCGCTTCGGATCCGTCCCCCTGGCCGGGACGACGACCATCGCCGCAAACCTGCTGCTGCGGACCGGCGACCTCGTCCCCAACGCCCCGACCGAGATCGCCGCGCTCTGGTTCGACGCCGCGGACTCGCCGATGACCGGCGCGATCTCCGTCCACGACGACACCATCGTCGACAGCTCCTACGCCGCGATCCAGTTCGTCGGGAAGAGCATCACCGGCGTCCGGGTCGACCGGGTGGCGATCGCCGGGGCCGGGACGTTCGCCGTCCAGCTCCAGGCGCCCGGCTCGGCGACGTTCTCGGACGTGGCGGCGTTCGGTCTGGGCGCGTCGGGAACCTATGACTGCGCCAGCGGATTCGCCATCACGAAGAGCGGCGTGAACCTCGGCTGGGACCGGACGGCCTGCGGTTTCCCGCCGAACGGCACGCTGTCCATCGACAAGGCCGACGGCGTCGACTTCGGCTTCCAGGCGCTGAACGCCGGCAGCTCACAGCCGGTCGTCATCACCAACCCGGGGCCGAAACCGATCACGGTGCAGCGGATCGCCGCCCCGGCCGGGTTCACCGCCGACGACCCCTGCGGCACCATCGCCGTCGGCGCCTCCTGCACCGTGCACGTCGGTTTCGACCCGGCGGCGTCGGGCAACTTCACCGGTCTGCTGACCATCGACAGCACCTCTCCGGCCGGTCCGTACGTCGTGGGGCTCAAGGGCGTCGGCTTCGACCCGAACGGCGACCTGGCCCTCGGCCGCACCGCGACCTCCAGCTCGCAGCAGTGCTCGTGGTGCGGTCCGGACAAGCTGACCGACGGTAACGCGAGCACCTACTTCGAGAGCCAGGACGGCACGTTCCCGCAGACGGTCACGGTCGACCTCGGCCAGAGCACGTCCGTCGACCGCGTCGTCCTCAAGCTGCCGCCGAACTGGGGCGCCCGTACCGAGACGCTGTCTGTCGCGGGCGACGGGGCGCCGCTGGTCGCGTCCGCCTCGTACACCTTCGACCCGGCCAGCGGGAACGCCGTCACGATCACGTTCCCGGCCACGGTCCTCCGGACGCTGACGCTGACCGTCACCGCGAACACCGGCTGGCCCGCCGCGCAGCTTTCCCAGTTCGAGGTCTACGCGCACTGATTCCCTCCCACCCCCCGCCAACCTCCCCGAGTAAGGAGTACGACCAATGCTCCGATCCAAACGCCGATCCGCCGTCGGCCTGCTGACAGCCGCGACCCTCGCGTGCACGACTGTCGCGGTCTGGACGATCGCCCAGAGCGCGTCGGCCGCCGGCACCACCTATGAAGCGGAGAACGCCACGCTGTCCGGCGGCGCCGTCGTCGCCAGCGACCACACCGGCTACACCGGCACGGGGTTCGTCGCGGGATACACGGATACCGACAAGGGCGCGGCGAACACGACCTTCTCGGTCACGGCGAGCAGCGCGGGGAACGAGTCCGTCGCGCTGCGGTATGCCAACGGGACCGGCGCACAGATGTCGCTCTCGCTCTACGTCAACGGCACCAAACTCAAGCAGATCCTGCTCCCGGCAACCGCCGACTGGAACACCTGGACCACGGAGACCGAAACCGTCTCACTGAACGCCGGCAGCGACTCGATCTCCTACAAGTTCGACAGCACTGACCTGGGAAACGTCAACCTCGACAACATCGTCGTGGCCCCTGTCTCCCCGCCGCCGGCCGGGCAGTACGAGGCCGAGAACGCGGCGTTGTCCGGCGGCGCCGTCGTCGCCAGCGACCACACCGGCTACACCGGGACCGGCTTCGTCGGGGGATACACGGACACTGATAAGGGCACGGCGAACACGACGTTCACCGTGAGCGAATCGGCCGCTGGTTCCACGACCACGGCCCTGCGGTACGCCAACGGGACCGGAGCGCAGATGTCGCTCTCGCTCTACGTCAACGGCACGAAGCTCAAGCAGATCCTGCTGCCGGCAACCGCCGACTGGAACACCTGGACCACCGAGACCGAGTCCATCTCGCTGAACGCCGGCAGCAACACGATCTCCTACAAGTTCGACAGCACCGACCTGGGCAACGTCAACTTGGACAACGTCGTGGTCGCACCGATCACGTCGCCGACGAGCAGCAGCTCGAGCTCGTCGCCTCCGCCGCCGCCTTCGGGCCAGCCGTACGAGGCGGAGACCGCCTTCTTCTCCGGCGGGCCGAGTGTCGCGACGTCCGTCGCCGGTTACAACGGATCCGGCTACCTGACCGGCTTCACGACGCAGGGCGCGCGCACCGTCATCGACGCGTTCCTTCCTTCTGCCGGAACGGATGCGGTCACCCTTCGGTACGCCAACACCACCGGCTCGGCTCAGACGATCTCCTTGTACATCAATGGTCTGAAACAGCAACAGCTCTCGCTCCCCGCGGGCGCCGGCTGGCTGACCACCGCGCTGAACCTCGCGCTCCGGTCCGGTGAGAACCTCATCGGCTTCCAGAACGACTCCGGCGACACCGGGAACGTCGGCATCGACGACGTCACCGTCGCCAACGGGACGGCTCCGGCGGCGGTCGGCGCGACCGTCCCCTACACCGAATACGTCGCCTCGGCGGCGCAGACCAACGGCACGGTTCTGGCGGCGAGCCGGAGCTACCCGAGCATCCAGGCGGAGTCGACCGGACGCCAGGCGGTCCAGCTCACCGCGACCGGGCAGTACGTCCAGATCACGTTGACGCACCCAGCGAACTCGATCGTCGTCCGCTACTCCATCCCCGACAACTCCGACGGTTCGACGGCCACCGCGCCGATCGCTTTGTACGCCAACGGCACCAAGGTCCAGGACCTCAGTCTGACCAGCCAGTTCAGCTGGCTGTACGGCGGCGGGTACACCGACACCCACAGTCCGTCCAACGGCCCGGCGCACCACTTCTACGACGAAACCAGGGCTCTGATCGGCAACTGGCCCGCCGGCACCGTCTTGAAGCTCCAGAAGGACGCCGCGGACACCGCGTCCTCCTACACCTTCGACGTCATCGACACCGAGCAGGTCGATCCGGCGTTCACGATGCCCTCGGGCTTCGCGTCCGTCACCGGCTACGGCGTCACGCCGAACAGCGGCACCGACGACACCGCCGCGATCAACAACGCGCTGTCCTCGCTCGCCGGGACCGGCAAGGGCCTGTGGTTCCCGGCCGGCACCTATGACATCTCCGGGCGGGTCACCATCAACGGCGTTCCGGTGCGCGGCGCCGGCCAGTGGTACACGACCATCCAGTCCACCGCGCTGAACGGCGGTGGCGGCCTGTTCACCTCCGGCGGCGTGAACCAGATCGCCGATCTGACGATCAGCGGCGACCAGACCGACCGCAACAGCGACAGCGGCGCGGCCGGCATCGAGGGGACGTTCCAACCCGGTTCGCTGATCTTCGACGTCTGGATGGAGCACCTGAAGGTCGGGCTATGGGCCGTCCCGGCCAACGGCCTGTACGCGACCGGGATGCGCGTCCGCGACGTCTTCGCCGACGGCGTCCACTTCCACGGCGGCAGCGCGGACTCTCGCGTCGACCAGTCCGTCGTCCGCAACACCGGCGACGACCAACTCGCGCTGGACACCGAGGGCGGCAACGTCACGAACTGCGTGCTGGCGGACAACACCGTGCAGAGCCCGATCCAGGCCAACGGCATCGGCGTCTACGGCGGCTCGGGCAACGTCGTGGCGGACAACCAGGTGTCGGACACCGTCGCCTTCGGCGCCGGGATCACGATCAGCACCCGCTTCGGCGCCGGCTTCAGCGGCCCGACGACCGTCACCGGCAACGTGCTGACCCGCGCCGGCTCCTTCAACAGCGGCTGGGGCAGCAGCCTCGGGGCGCTGTGGATCTACGCGAACCTCGACGACATCACCCAGCCGGTGACGGTCACCGGCAACACCATCAACTCCGCCACCTACGAAGGCGTCCTACTCAGCTACGCCAAGCAGATCAGCAACCTGACCCTCGACCACCTGACAATTAACGGCGCCGGCACATACGGCATCAACGTCAGCAACGTGACCGGCGGAATGACGGCGAACTACGTGACCGTCTCCGGCACCGGCTCCGGCGGTCTGAACAACCCGGGGAGCGGGTTCAGCATCACGCGCGGGGCGGGGGACACCGGCTGGTAGTTGCTGGGGCTGTTGGAACTGTTGGAAGTAACGGTCTCGGGCTTCCCGTTCGAACGGGAAGCCCGAGACCGGGATCACGGGGCGCTGCCGACGGGAGTGGATCTGAAGGTGGTCTCCGACCAGTTGGGGGGCACTCCTCGACCGTCGGCGATCACTCTTTTCCCGGGCCGAGCCGAACTGCATGCCCGAAGGGTGCACAGCTTCCGTCAGAGGTGCCCAGCCAATCGTCAGCAGGACACCGCCGAGTTTCGCAGAGTTCGAACATCGACTTAAGGCTGTCGCGCGTTCAATGACAGACCGTCTCAGCCGTCCGGTACACGTAAAGCGACTGCTGGGGGCCCATGAAGCCGAAGCGGCGGTATTCGGGAGTCGCGTAGAGAGTCCAGCCGGCCTGTTGCTGAGGGCTCGAAGCGACGACGTAGCACGGGTGATCGTGTCCGAATGCCGGGCTCTTCACATAGATGCCGGGTTCGGCGTTCGGGTCCACCGTCTTCTTCCCATCCGGCGAGTACCAGGCCGTCCAGTCGAGGCCGGCGTCGACGTGGTCGGCGGAGGCCTTCTGGCCGGCGACGATCGACTGCGCGGCGTGCCAGGTGGCCGCGTCGAAGGTCAGTGCGTTGACCGTGATCAAGCTGGTGACGCCTGCCACGAGTGCGCCGACGAGCACGGCGGGCGGGATCCGCGGCCGAGCGATCGGTTCGGCGCGGTCGAGCACGATCGCCAGTAGCGGCACGGTGAGTGGGAGCAGGTAGCGGTCGAAGAGGATCCAGTGCTCGGAGAGTTCGAGCATGATGGAGCCCGCGGTCACCAACGCGAACACGAGCACTTCTTTACTGAGCGTGCGGAGGCGAGAGAGCACCAGGCCGATGAGCAGCGCGCTGGCGAGGCAGCCGAGCGGCAGCAGCAGGTCCCATATCGGCCGGGGGAAGAGGTTCGGGCGTAGGCCGAGAAAGGCCGGGCTGTAGGCGCCGTTGGGCTGCAGGTAGTTCTGCGGGAGGACGACCGCGCCCCGGTCGACCTCGTAGGCGAACCAGAGCAGTGCGCCGAGCGAGACCCCCAGCACCGGCCGCGACCAGGCCCACGGCCGCGCGGTCAGCACTATCACGGGGCTCAGCGCGAGCGCGAGGTAGAGCCAGCCGCCGGCAGCCGTGAAGAGCACGTAGTGCCAGCCGGGAAACCGCGCGAGGGTCACCGCGGGTGGCTCGGCGTTGGGGACGGTACGCCGCCAATGTTCGAAGGCGAGTGCTCCGACCGCCATCGCCGTGCCGAAGCCGAGCAGCCACGCCAGCTTGGCGGGCCGCAGCAGCTCCCGCTTCCAGAGAGCCGCCGCGTACACGCCGACGACGGCCGCGATGGCCTGTTCGCGGATGGTGAAGCCCCAGAAGCCCGTCACCGAGGCGGCCAGGAAGAGCGGAACGGACGCCCGATCGAGCGCTCGCCGACCGATGGCGAGCGTCACCGTCACGGCCGCCAGCGCCGGAACGTCCGTCATGAACGACGTGGACAGCAGACCGAAGCCGGGCCAGCACACCAGCACGAGGACGCCGACCGCGGCACGCCGACGCCCGCCGACCGCGCACAGGATGTCGAAGACGGCCCAGAGTCCGACGACCGCGAGGACGCCGATATAGGCGTCCTGAACCAGGATCGAGCGGCCCGCCGTCCACAGCGGGACGAACTGACCGACCAACGCCATCGAGTTCCAGTTGAACAGGTGGACGCGGCCGGTCCGCGCGAAGATCTCGACAGCTCGACTGAAGCACCAGCTGTCGTTGTGCGGTATGGACAGGCTGCCGGTCCACGCCGAAACGACAAAGGGGAAGGCGCTACCGATCGCCGCCGCGACCCCGAGAAGGATCAGCGTCGAGCGCTCCCAGCCCCCGCGCAGCACAACCGCATCCGACTGCGTGTCCTCGTCCGAGACGGCGACGACAGCAGTGGTCCCCCGAAGTTGGAACACGCCTCACCCTCCCATGAGGCCCGAAATGGGCGCCACTGGAGGTGACTGGAGCCCTTGGGTGTTACGGAACGTGATCTAGTGCGCCCCACGCCGCCGATGGCTTGTTCACCCATGTGAACGTTCTTATTTCGGGCGCTGTTGACCTATGTGCTGGTGCTGGTGCTGGTGCTGGTGCTGGTGTCGGGTGGGTGTAGCGGGTGCGGTTGTTTTATGGGTTTTAAGGGCTTTTTACGGCTTCGCGCATGGTTTGATGGCCTCGCGGGGGGACGCAGTTCGGTGGTGCCACGCGGCTGGCGTTGGCGGCTGGCCAGTGGTCGCTGTGCACGACCGCGCACGGGTCCGAGTCACTGCGCACACGTGATGTGGGCGGGTGGCGGCCGCGTGTGGTGGGTGCCTAAGGTCAAGAGCAGGCGCCTGCGCGGCGAGCGGCCTCGGCTCGGAGGGATGGGGGGTCGCGCAGTCTGCCGCCGGACGCTGCTTGTGGTCGCCTTCGTCCCGGTTCCCTCATCGCTGTCGTCGCCGTAAACGGAATCAGCTCGGCCAGGCGGTATCAAGTCGGATCACTGCCGCTGTGGCCGGGCTGCGTGCGACTTGACACCGCCTGGCCGACCTGATTGGCAGGGCCCGCCGACAGCGACGAGGGAACCGGGACAACCCCAGCCTGTGGTGTGGACAGGGTCCACTCGGTGGCCACACGCGGCGGTAAGGCGTCGAGCGCGGGGTGCGGGGACCCATCCCACAGGCGGGGTTGTCCCGGGTTCCCCGTCGCGTCGGCGGGCGCAGCCAAGCTGACCGGACAGCCGGTGTCAGGCCGAGCGTTTCGCCAGGTCAGCAACAGTGATGCGGCTTGATACCGGCTGGCCGGTCTGCTTCCGTGAGGCGACGACGCGACGGGGAACCCGGGACGAACGCGACCACAAGCAGCGTCCGGCGGCAGACTACGCGACCCCCACTCCCCGGAGCGAGGCCGCTCGCCGCGCAGGCGCCGCCGGAGGCCCTGCCCTTGCACAGCGACACCGGCCAGCCGCCAACGCCAGCCGCGTGGCACCACCGAACTGCGTCCCCCGCGAGGCCATCCAACCATGCGCGAAGCCGTAAAAAGCTTCTAAAACCCACAAACCAACCGCACCCGCCACACCCACCCGACACCAGCACCAGCACCAGCACCAGCACTCACACATAAAGCAGAAGCGCCTCATTTGACGCATCGAGGTGAGTATCCGAGTGTCTCAAACCTCTGTCAAGACTCGCCGTGGTGAATCACGTTGAAATCCGGGAAGTCGCTTCCAGACTATTGACATAACCACCCAAGAGTAATCACGATGCAACACGGTGACTCACCGGCCGCCGGCCGACCGCCCACCTCCGGCACACGGCGCGAGCATCCAAGCACCCTGCGACACCACAGCACGCATCGATCACCGCCGGCTGGCAGAACCCTGATCCAGCCGGGCCGGCGGTCGATCCGCCGTGCCGCCCCGTCGGCCCACAACCGGCGGAGGCGGTCCGCGTGCGGTCCGCCTCCAGTCCGTCGCCTCAGGCCTTCGGCAGCGCATCGCCGTGGTCGACGATCGCCGGCGATCGTCGGCCGACCCGTCCCGAAAGGAAGCTCGATGAGCGCAACCCGCACCCCACGATTCCGACAACTGTGGTATCTCACCCTTGTCGCCCTGCTGGCCTCGATGTGCTTCGTCGCCGGCAGCCCCAGTCCCGCGCGGGCCGCGACGTCCACCACGATCTCCGCGAACGGTGCCGGCGGTGGACGGACCTTCGACGGTATCGGTGCCATCAGCGGCGGCGGCGGCAACTCGCGGCTGTTGCGGGACTATCCGGCGGCCCAGCAGGCGCAGATCCTGGACTACCTGTTCAAGCCCGGCTACGGCGCCGATCTGCAGATGTTGAAGCTGGAGATCGGCGGTGACGCCAACTCCACGGACGGCTCGGAGCCCTCGATCGAGCACACCCGCGGCGTGATCAACTGCAACGCCGGGTACGAGTTCTGGCTCGCCCAACAGGCCAAGGCCCGCAACCCCAACATCACCTTCTACGGCCTGGCCTGGGCCGCACCTGGCTGGATCAACGGGGGGTTCTGGTCCACCGACACCATCAACTACCTCATCAGCTGGCTCGGCTGCGCCAAAGCCGACGGCGTCCCGGTGTCCTACCTCGGCGGCTGGAACGAACGCGGCTTCGACGCGAACTGGTACGTCAACCTGCGCACCGCGCTGAACAACGCCGGCTACGGCAGCGTGAAGATCGTCGCCGACGACAGCGGCTGGGACGCCGCGGACGCCGCGGCCTCCAACCCGGCGTTCAACAACGCCGTGTCCATCTGGGGCGCGCACTACCCCTGCGCCGGCGGCGACGGCGGCAGCGCCGACACCTGCTCCAGCGATCCGGCCGCGCAGCAGAACGGCAAGCCGCTGTGGGCCAGCGAGAACGGATCGCAGGACATGAACACCGGCGCACCCGCGCTGATCCGCTCCATCACCCGCGGCTACATCGACGCCAAAATGACCAGCTACTTCAACTGGCCGCTGATCGCCGCGATCTACCCGAACCTCCCCTACGCCACAGTCGGTCTGATGACCGCCGGATCGCCGTGGTCCGGTGCCTACTCGGTCGGCGCCAACACCTGGGCCACCGCGCAGGTCACCCAGTTCGCGCAGCCCGGCTGGCAGTTCCTGGACGCCGGGTCCGGCTACCTCGGCGGCGCGGAGTCCAACGGCTCCTACGTCACCCTGAAATCGACGGACAACACCGACTACACCACGATCGTCGAGACCACCACGGCCAGCGCCGCCCAGACCGTCACGATCAACGTCAGCGGCGGCCTGTCCACCGGCCAGGTGCACGTCTGGTCGACCGACGTCAACAGCCCGAGCAGCGGCTCGGCCCTGGTCCACACCCAGGACATCACGCCGTCGAACGGCAGCTACTCGCTGACCGTCCAGTCGGGGTACGTGTACTCGATCACGACGACGACCGGCCAGGGCAAGGGCACCGCGACGGCTCCGGCGAACGCCGCCCTCGCCCTGCCGTACAGCGACGACTTCGAGTCCACCGCGACGAACACCGAGGCCCGCTACTTCTCGGACATGCAGGGCTCGTTCGAGGCCCGGCCGTGCACCGACGGGCGTTCCGGGCAGTGCCTGCAGCAGGTCACCCCGGTCACGCCGATCGAGTGGCAGGAGGACTCCGACGCCTTCTCCCTGCTCGGCGACCAGACCTGGTCCAACTACACCGTGCAGGCCGACGTCGACCTGCGACAGCCCGGCACCGCCGAGCTTCTGGGCCGGGCCGGCACCCAGTCGCGGCCGCAGGGGAACCAGGACCTGTACAAGTTCCGGGTGTCGGACTCCGGGGCCTGGTCGATCGTCAAGAACTACGCCAGCGGCGCGGCCACAACCCTGGCCAGCGGGACGACCACGGCCCTGGGCACCGGCCGGTGGCACACCGTGGCACTGGGCTTCCAGGGCACGCAGATCACCGCCGCGATCGACGGCGGCACCGTGAGCACCGTCAACGACGGCACGTTCCTGTCCGGGCAGGTCGGCATCGGCGTCGTCGGCTACCAGACCGACGAGTTCGACAACGTCACCGTCACCCCGGGCAGCGGCACGG
>NZ_JAACYW010000190.1 GCF_015356825.1 Catenulispora rubra
GATGGGGTGGTGGGCCCCGTCGGCGAAGGGTTCTGCGAAACCGACGGCGCGAGGACCACGTCTGCGGGGCCTGCGACTTCGTTGGCCGTCGTGCTGGTCGTGCTTGTCGTGCTTGCCGTGCTCGTCGTGGTCGCCGCCGCAGGACACGTCGTCGCGAGCCGCGCGTTGTCGCCGTCAAGGACGTGCTGGCGGCCTGCGACCACGGCGGTCTGCAGGTCGGTGTCGTTCTTTCCCTTGCTCTGGGCCAGATTCAGCGCGCTTTGAGCGCTGCTGACCGCCGCGGAGGCTTTGGCTGACGCGAGCTTGGCCTGGTTCTGCTGGGCGGTGCTGGTCTGGGGGTTCTGGGCAGCGGCCAGTTCGGTGGTGCCGGCCTGCACCAGAGCCTGGGCGGCCTGCAGGTCCGACTCCCCCACCGAGGTGTCCTCGGTGGCCAGCAGCTGCCCGGCCTTGACCTGTTGGCCGGGCCGGACGTTCAGGGCACTGAGCGTGCCGTCGTTGCCGAAGTTGAGGTAGTACGCGTGCGCCGGCGTCACCTGGCCGGTGATGGTCGGTGCCGGGTCGGCCATCGCCCGGTAGGTCAGCACCACCGAGGCGGCGCCGACCGCCACGACGACGACCGCCACGAGCAGCTGCCGCGGCCGCATCGGCGCCCGGGCCGGCCGCATCTCGCCGACGCCGGCCTCGCCGCTGGTCAGGGCCGCGTTCATGCCGCGGACCCGGTCTTTGGTCACCATGGTCCTCTCCTTTCTCCGCTCCCTGGTTCGATCGCTGGGCCCATCGCTGATCCGATCGCCGGTCTGACAGCCGGTCCGATCGTTGGGTTCGACCGCTGGGCCGAGCGCCGGACGCGATCGTTGGTCCGATCGCGTCCGGCGACTCAGCCGCCGACGGCTCAGCGGTGCGGGCGCCTCAGCGGTCGGTGGCCTCGGGCATCAGGTCGTCGGAGGTCGCCATCCCGGGCCGCCAGACCGAGCGGGCGATGATCTTGCTCGGGTCGACGCGGTGCCGGTGGCGCACCGCGATGTCGGTGCACTCCTCCAGCAGCCCCTCGGACAGCGTCGTCGGCTTCAGGCCGAGGGCCAGGAACTGGTCGTTGCACACGATCAGCTCGTTCCGGTCGGCCTCCTGCCGCGGGTTGGGCAGGTTCGCGACCTCGACCCCGGTCATCTCGCTCACCAGCTTCGCCAGATCGGCGACCCGGTAGGTCTCGGTGACCTGGTTGAACACCTGCGGCCGGGGCCCCTCCGGCGGATTCTGGACGGCCAGCTCGACACACCGCACCGTGTCCCTGATGTGGATGAACGCCCGGGTCTGGCCGCCGCTGCCGTGCACGGTCAGCGGGTGGCCGATCGCGGCCTGCATGAGGAACCGGTTGAGGACCGTTCCGTAGTCGCCGTCGTAGTCGAAGCGGTTGATCAAACGGTGGTCCAGGACCGTCTGCGGGGTCTGGGTCCCCCACACGATGCCCTGATGCAGGTCGGTGATGCGCAGCTGGTCGTTCTTCGCATAGAAGCCGAACATCAGCTGGTCGAGGGTCTTGGTGAGGTGGTAGACCGAGCCGGGGTTGGCCGGGTGCAGGATCTCGCGCGGGATGTCGCCGTCGGGCGTCGGCACCTTCACGGTCAGGTAGCCCTCGGGGATCGGGGCCGAACCCGACCAGCCGTACCCGTAGACGCCCATCGTTCCGAGGTGCACCACCGCGGCGTCGATGCCGGTGGTGACGAGCGCGGACAGCAGGTTGTGCGTCGCCCGCACGTTGTTGTCGACCGTGTAGCACTTGGCCTGCGGGGACCGCATCGAGTACGGAGCCGCCCGCTGCTCGGCGAAGTGCACGACGGCCTCGGGCCGGAGCTCGGAGAGCACCGCCGTGAGCCGTTCGTACTCGGTCGCCAGGTCCAGGCGGATGAAACCGATGTCGCGGCCGGAGACCGACTTCCAGGCCCGGAGCCGTTCGCCCATCGGACGGATCGGGGTCAGCGACTCGACTTCGAGTTCGAGGTCGATCGCCCGCCGGCTGAGGTTGTCGACGATGGTGACGTCGTGGCCGCGGTCGGACAGGTGCAGGGCGGTCGGCCAGCCGCAGAAGCCGTCGCCGCCGAGAACGAGGATGCGCATTCGAATCCACTCCTTGAGATCGTTGGAACCGGAGTCCGGGCGCGGCGCTCGGGGCGCGGGCGGGCCGGACGTCCGTCCGGCGGCCGGGGTGTGGCCTGCCGGAACGATGGCGAGTGGACTGTTAGGAAACCTTCTTTACTTGGACTCGGGGGCACCGTAGGGCAGCCTCCGAGGGCGTGTCAAGGAGCTGCGAAAGTCGATCTTCCGGCCGCCCCTCCGCCACCTCGGCGTTACGCCCTTTCGCCCCGCCGCCTCGGTTACTCGGCACCGAAGGTCGCAAAGGCCTGGTATGCGCACCGATGACAGTCACCGTACGCAGCGATGCTTGACGGCTCCGTCACGGACGAGTACTACTGGTGGTGGGCTTGTTAGGAAACTTGCTTAACAAATAACGGCCCGGCGCCCTGAGCCTCCCACCGTTCTCGGGCGCCGCCGGCCGATTCACGCCGTCAGCACCGGCACTGACCGCGTCATCCGCCACCTTCCATCACGCCCCCATCTCGCCGCCGGACACCGGGCGTACCGCTGCAGGAGTCTGCGATCTATGCCATCGACATCGCGCGGCACCATGGCCGCGACCACCCTGGACGCCTTGGAATCCGAGGCCGTCCACATCTTCCGGGAGGCGGCCGGCGAGTTCGAACGGCCGGTGATCCTGTTCTCCGGCGGCAAGGACTCGACGGTGCTGGTGCACCTCGCGGTCAAGGCCTTCTGGCCGGCGCCGGTCCCGTTCCCGCTGCTGCACGTCGACACCGGCCACAACTTCGAGGAGGTCATCGCCTTCCGGGACCGGGTCGTGGCGTGCTACGACCTGCGCCTGGAGGTCGTACGCGTCCAGGACTGGATCGACGACGGCCGGCTGGCCGAACGGGCCGACGGCCTGCGCAACCCGCTGCAAACGCTTCCGCTGCTGGACGCCATCAGATCCCTGCGATGTGACGCGGCCTTCGGCGGCGGCCGGCGGGACGAGGAACGGGCCCGGGCCAAGGAGCGGATCTTCAGTCTGCGCAACGGCTTCGGGCAGTGGGAGCCGCGTCGGCAGCGTCCGGAGCTGTGGAACATCTACAACGGCCGGCACCGGGTCGGCGAGCACGTCCGGGTGTTCCCGCTGTCCAACTGGACCGAGCGCGACGTCTGGCGCTACGTCGAGCGGGAGGACATCGAGCTGCCGTCGATCTACTACTCGCACCGGCGGACCGTCTTCCGCCGATCCGGGATGTGGCTGACCGCCGGTCCGTGGGGCGGAGCCCGCGAAGACGAGGACGTGCGCGAGCTGACCGTGCGCTACCGGACCGTCGGCGACGGCTCGTGCACCGGCGCCGTGGAGTCCTCGGCGTCGACGGTGGCCGAGGTGATCGCCGAGGTGGCGGCCAGCCGGCTCACCGAGCGTGGTGCGAGCAGGGCGGACGACCTGGTGTCGGAGGCCGCGATGGAAGACCGGAAAAGGCTGGGGTACTTCTGATGGCTGCCGATCACACGCACCACGACGACGAACTCCACAACTACGAGCGCCAGGACCTGTTGCGGCTGGCCACCGCGGGCAGCGTCGACGACGGCAAGTCGACCCTGGTCGGGCGGCTGCTGTACGACACCAAGTCGGTGCTGGCCGACCAGCTGGACGCGGTCCACCGGGCCAGTGTGGACCGCGGCCTGGCCACCCCGGACCTGGCGCTGCTGGTGGACGGTCTGCGCTCGGAGCGCGAGCAGGGCATCACGATCGACGTGGCGTACCGCTACTTCGCCACGGCGCACCGCTCGTTCATCCTGGCCGACACGCCGGGGCACGTGCAGTACACGCGGAACACCGTGACCGGCGCGTCCACCGCGCAGGTCGCGATGGTCCTGGTGGACGCGCGCAAGGGAGTGGTGGCGCAAACCCGCCGGCACACCGCGGTGCTGGCCCTGATGGGAGTGCCGAAGCTGGTGCTGGCGGTCAACAAGATCGACCTGGTCGACCACGACGAATCCGTGTTCGCCCCGATCGCCAAGGAGTTCCTGGCGCACGCGACCGCGCTGGGCTACGCGGAGTCCGACGTGCTGGCCGTCCCGGTGTCCGCCCTGGTCGGCGACAACGTGGTCGAGCCCTCCCCGCGGACGCCCTGGTACACCGGGCCGACGCTGCTGCGGCACCTGGAGACCGTGTCGGTGGAGCCGGAAGTGCAGGACGCGCCGCTGCGGTTCCCGGTGCAGTACGTGATCAGGCCACAGACTCCCGCGCACCCGGAGTACCGCGGCTACGCCGGCCAGATCGCCGCCGGCACCGCGACCGTCGGCGACGAGGTCGTGGTGCTGCCGGCCGGCATTCGCAGCACCCTGATCGGCATCGACACCATGGACGGTCCGTTGGCCGAGGCCGGCGTCGGCCGCTCGGTGACCCTCCTGCTCGCCGACGATCTGGACGTGTGCCGGGGCGACGTGATCGTTGCGGCGGGCGCGCCGCCGACGGTCACCGACGAACTGGACGCCACGGTGTGCTGGCTGTCGGAGACGCCGTCGTGCGCGGGAGCATCGGTGCTGCTGAAGCACGGCACCCGGACGGTGTCGGCCATGGTCGTCTCCATCGAGGCGCGCTTCGACGAGCAGAACCTGTCGATGGTCCACGACCCGGATTCCCTGCGGCTCAACCACATCGGCCGCCTCACGCTGCGAACCTCCGAGCCGCTGCCGGTCGACGACTACACCACCAGCCGGCGCACCGGCTCCTTCCTGCTGATCGACCCGTCGGACGGAGGCACGCTGGCTGCAGGTCTGATCGGCGCGCCGCTGGCGGTGCTGGAGCGCGGAAGGAGACCTTCGTGAACCGCAGCGGAACCGCGCATCGGACCACCGGGGCCGGGGCCCGAAGCACCGGGACTCGAAGCACCGGGATCCGAACCGCCTCACCGATAACGCGCGAGTCGTACCGGCAGGCCGCCGTCGGCCCCGCCGATCCGTGCGACCCGTCCGGCCGGGACCGCGTCGACTGGACCCGGCTCCACGCGCTGGAGACGTTGTGGGACCCGGGCAGCCGGGACATCCTCACCGGCCTCGGCATCCGCCCCGGCTGGCGCTGCCTGGAGCTGGGAGCCGGCACCGGATCCGTGGCGCGCTGGCTCGCGCACCGATGTCAGCGCGGAAACGTCGTCGCCACCGAAGTGGACCTCCGCTTCCTGCGCGGAGACCGGGTACCGAACCTGGAGATCGTCGTCCACGACGTGGTGAACGGAGAGGACTTCCCCCCGGAGTCCTTCGACCTCGTCCACACCCGCGCCGTCCTGGCCCACCTCCCCGACCGCGACCGCGCCGTAGAACGAGCAGCCCGCTGGCTGGCCCCCGGCGGCTGGCTGGTAGTGGAGGAACCGACCCTCTACCCGGTCGACTCCTCGCCCCACCCCGACTTCCGCCGCTGCCTCAACGCCTACGCCCACATCATGGCCACCCGCCAGGGCACTGACCTCCGCTGGTCCCGCCACCTGCCATCAGTACTGGACCAAGCCGGACTCTCCGAACCCGGCCTCCGCGTGACCACAATGGTCGTAGGCGAAGGAGGCCCCGCCGACGACTACTGGCGCATCAGCCTTGAGCAGGCCGAACCCGCAATCCTCCACGAAGGCCTCCTAGCCCCGAACGACCTCCGGCACGCCATAGACTTGCTCGACGACCCATCATTCCTGGACCTCTCCTTCGCCCTCGTCTCCTCCTGGGCCCGCAAACCCCGACCGGGTGAACCTCACGGGACGCAGTGACGGAGCGCGCGACCACCGACCTGGGCGTCCGCCGGGAAAAACGAAACGTTCGGATGTTCATGTGAACACCCGACGG
The DNA here is from genome assembly GCF_015356825.1 of Catenulispora rubra. GTDB lineage: Bacteria > Actinomycetota > Actinomycetes > Streptomycetales > Catenulisporaceae > Catenulispora > Catenulispora rubra. Next base: position 5,917 of record NZ_JAACYW010000190.1, read on the forward strand.
AGCGCGGAGGCGAAGAGAATTCTGAGATGATCACCCGTCGCAGGATCCTGACCCGCGACGGGATAGCCCACCAGAGGATCCCGGGATTTCCGATTGTCAGACCCTTGTCACGCTCTCCCGTTTCGACCGCGGCCCGAGCACCGTCACGACCGCTCGCGACCCCGCCCGAACCGCAGATACAGCGAAGGCACCACAAGCAACGTCAACAACGTCGACGTGACCAGTCCTCCGAGGATCACCACCGCCAGCGGGTACTCGATCTCGTGCCCGGGCAGGTTGCCCCGCAGCACCAGCGGCACCAACGCCAGGCCGGTGGCCAGCGACGTCATCAGGATCGGTGACAGACGCTCCCGGGAGCCGCGCACCACGAGTGCCGGTCCGAACTCCATGCCCTCGCCCCGCTCCAGGTGCTGGCAGTGGTTGATCAGCAGGATGCCGTTGCGGGCCGCGATGCCGAACACCGTGAAGAAGCCGACCAGGGCGCCGATGGTGATGACCCCGCCACCGATGCCGATCGCGATGACGCCGCCGACGAGCGCCATCGGCAGGGTCACGAACAGCAGTCCGGCCAGTCGCCACGATCCGAAGGACAGTTGGAGCAGCAGCAGGATGGCGATCGCGGCGGCGATCGCCGTGGTGAGCAGCGTCCGTTGGGCGCTCTGCCGTTCCTTGTACTCGCCGAGCATCGCGTAGTGCATGCCGGCCGGCAGCGCCACCGCGCCCAGGCGGTGGCGGATGTCGTCGGCCACGGCTCCCAGGTCCCGGCCCTTCACGTCGGTGCTCACGTCCAGGTAGCGCGAGTTCCCGTCGCGCGTCACGCGGTACGGGTCGCTGCGCACGCCGATGGTTGCGATGTCGCCGAGCCGGACGTGCTTGCCGGCCGGGGTGTCGAGTTGCATCGCGGCGATCGCGCTCGTACTGTCGCGCGCAGTCGGGACGCTCCAGACATAGACGCCGTAGATCTCACTCCCCATGAAGATGTTGCCCATCTCCTGGCCCGCCACCATCGCGGCTGCCTGTCGCCGCACGTCGCCCGGTTTCAGGCCGACCGCGGCCGCCTTGGCCAGATCCACCTCGATCTGGATCTGTGGCGTGTCCACCGAGATGTCCATGTGCGGATCCTCAACGCCGCGCACCTGTGTCACCTGGTGCAAGACGCCGGTCGCGGTGGCGCGCATCTGGTTGAGATCCTGTCCGTACACGCGGACCGTCACCGCCTGCCGGGAACCGGACAAGACCTCTTCGATACGTTCGTTGAGATACGTCTCCACGTCGCGGTACATCCCGGGGTATGTGTTCACGACGTCCCGCACCTGCCCGACCACCTTGTCGTAGTCCGCGTCGGGGTCGGTGCTGATCCACGCCTCGGCGGCATCGATACCCACGACCTCCTCGCCGCCCCGGGCCCGGCCGATGTGCGCACCAAAGCTCCGCACACCGGGGATCGCTTGCAGCCTCTGGGAAAGCATCGTTGTGGCGCGGACCATCTCCGTATCCGACGTGCCGGGCATGGCATCGAAGTGGATGAGCAGATCGCGTTGTTTGAAGGTGGGGAAGAGCGACTGGCCGAGCTGCGGCACGATCAGCGCGCCGGCCACGACGGCGACGGCGAACACCGTGTAGGCCGCAGCCGGGCGCCGCACGATCCGGGCCAACAGAACCGAGTAGCCGCGCTGGAGCCAGCGCACCAGCGGCGAGGGGCCGCGCCGCAGCGGGGCACGGCGCAGCATGATCAGAGTCAGAGCGGGAGTGACGGTCAGCGCGACGCACAGCGAGGCCACGATCGCCAGCGTGTAGGCCAGCGCCAGCGGTTTGAAGAACGCGGCGGTCAGGCCGTGCAGCAGGAACACCGGGACGGCGGCCGCGACGATGATCAGCGTCGCGTAGACGATCGGCGAGCGGACCTCCAGCGACGCCCCGAGGATGATCCGGGCGGTCGGGGTGTCGCTGCCGGCCGCCCGCGCCTCGCGCAGCCGCCGCAGGATGTTCTCGACGTCGATGATCGCGTCGTCCACGACCGCGCCGAGGGCGATGATCAGCCCGGCCAGGATCATCGTGTTGATCGTGGCACCGGTGTAGTGCAGCACCACCAGCGCGGTGACCAGCGACATCGGGATCGTCAGCAGGCTGATCAACGCCACCCGCCACTCGAACAGGAACAGCACCAGGATCACCGTGACGAGCGCGAAGCCGATCAGCAGCGAGGTGCGAAGGCCCGCGATCGACTCGTCGATGAACGTCGCCGGCCGGAAGATGGTGCTGTCGAACGTGACGCCGGGCAGCCCCGGCTGCAACTGCTTCAGCGCGCTCTGGACGCCCAAGGTGATCTTCAGCGTGTCGCCCCACGGCAGCTTCTCCACCACGAGCAGCAGTCCGGGCCGGCCGTTGATGACAGCGTCGCCGATGATCGGCAGGTTGTCCGGGACGACCGGTCCGACCGCGCTCAACGGCACCAGTGAGCCCTTGGCGGCATGGTCTTCCAACGGAGCCTTGGCGAGTTCGGCAGGACTGGACACGGAAAGCCGGTGCGCGATCTGCAGCCGCTGACTCGCCGTGTCCAGGAATCCGCCGGCTCCGACGACGTTTCCGTTGGAGAAGCTCAGCGCTCCGGAGTCGAGTGCGTCAGAGGTGGTGCGCTCGACCTCGTCCAGGGTCGCGTGCGCGGCGGCGAGCTTGGCCGGATCCACCTGCACCTGGAAAGTCGGCTGCCGCTCGTTCCAGATCGACACGTCCGCCACGCCGTCGACGGCCAGCAGCCGGGTCTTCACCCGCCACAGCGCCAGCCGGGACAGTTCCTCGGTCGAATACCCGGGCCCCACCATGCCGACCTGCACCACCCGCGCGGTCGCCGACACCGGCGGCAGCATCACCGGCGGCGAGGCCCACTTCGGCAGCGTCGGGCGCACCGTGCCGAGCCGCTCCTGAACCAGCTGCCGGGCGTGCAGCAAGTCGGTTCCGGGCTTGAAGACCATGACGATCGAGGACAGCGTCGGCACCGACGTCGAGCGCAACTGATCCAGTCCGGGCATGCCGTTCATCGCCAACTCCAGCGGCACCGTCACCAACGACTCGACGTCCGACGTGGACAGTCCCAGGCTCTCGGTCTGGACCTCGACCTGCGGCGGCGCGAACTCCGGGAAGACGTCGACGGCGCTGGACCGGATGGTCGCCGCACCGACGGCCATCAGGGCGACCGCCGCCGCGACGACCAGGAACCGGTACGTGAGGCTCCAGGAGACGATCGCGCGCATCACCGTGGGACGAGTCATGGTCCTTATTCCTCTCCCACGCCGTACTCGACCCCGAGCAACTCCGGCGCACCGATCGTGACCACCGCGGTGCCGGCCGCCGGTCCGGAGCTCAGGAGCGCCTCGATCCCGGTGACACGGGCGATGACGATCGCGTGCCGCAGGTAGGACCGGGGCCCGACCGCCACGTAAGTCCAGGCCGCACCATCCGGGCTGTAGATCACGGCCGTCGTCGGAATCACCAGGCCACCCGGCGCGGTCCGCACCTGATCAGTCCGGACCCGCACGGCTTCGAACGCCGGCTCGCTCAACTTCACGGTCGGCAACACGGCCCCGGGAACCGGGTCGAGGACCGCCGGGGGCGCCGGCGGGCTGTCGGCGGCCTGGCGCGAGCAGCCGGCCGACGTCACGAGGGTCGCCAGGATGGCACCCAGACGCACCGCCCGGGAGCGGCCGCCGGTCATGTGCGCGCCGCCTTGTGGAACCACCGCAGAGACAGCGCAGGCAACAGGACCAGCATCACCAGGGTCGTGGTCACCATGCCGCCGATCACGACGAGCGCCAGCGGTCGCACCACCTCCATGCCGGCGATATCGCCGACGACCGCGAACGGCAGAAACAACAGCACCGAACCAACAGCGGTCACCACGGTCGGGAACACGGATCGGCGCACGGCCATCTCGACCGTGTCGGCACCCGAGGCCGCAGAGCCGGGCGTCTCAGAACTCGATGTGACCTGCGAACGCTCGATGCCCCGCATCACCACCAGCCCCGCGCGGACCGCGACCCCGAACACCGCGAGGAAGCCGGCCAACGCCCCCACGGTCAGCGGCCCGCCCGCGAAAGGCGCCGTCACCACGCCGCCGGCAAGTGCCGGCGGCACCGCGCAGAACAGCAGCGCGGCCCGCCGCCAGCTGCGAAGAGCCGCCTGGAACAACAGGAACACGCCGACCGCGGCGCTGCCCGCGTAGAGCAGCGTATAGCGATCAGTGTTCTGATTCACCACGACGTCGCTGGACACCTCGACGTGGTATCCGACCGGCAACGCGAGGTCCCCGACCGCGGAACGGACCCGGTCCACGGTTCCGCGCACATCGCCACCGGGCACGTCCGCCGTGACGTCGATGTAGCGGGAGGCCTGGTCGTGGTCGATCTCGGCGGGCGCCGGCCGCGTCGACACCGTCGCGACGTCCCGCAGCGGCACCTGGCCGCCGCCGGGCGTGTCCAGCGGCAGGTTCGCGATCGCCGTCAGATCACCGTGCATCCCCGGCTCGCTCCACACCGCGACGTCGAAGATCTGCTGCTGCTCGTAGTAGCTGCCGACGGGGATTCCGGCGATCAGGACGGCCGTGGCCCGCCGGATGTCTCCGGGTTTGAGGCCGTGCGCCGCGGCGGCGTCGACGTTGGTCGCGATCTCGATGGACGGTTCCATGATCGGCGTTTGGACCGCCACGCCCGCCGCCCCTCGCACCCCGGACACCGCCTGCCGTAGTTGCCCGGCCGTGGCGGCGAGAGCCGTCGGGTCGGTGCCGTACAGCCGAATCCGCACCGGCGGGCCGTTGCGCGTGCGGTTGTCCGCCAGCGAGGCTTCGGTGAAGGTGAGAAGTGTGTGCCGCACACCGGGGTAGTCGTTCAGGACCCGGCCGACTGCCGCCTTGGCCGCGCCGTAGTCAGCCTTCGAAGACAGGGTGATCCAGGTCTGTGCGGAATTCACGTCGACCGCGCGGTCGCCGAGCAGCGCTTGTCCGACGTCGCTGGCCACGTCGGTCACGCCCGGCAGCCCGCGCAACGACCGGCCGGCCGTGGCCGTGGTCTGCTCCATCGCGGTCAGCGAGGTCCCGGCCGGTGCCTGCCAGCGCACCAGGAGGCTGCGCTCCTGCATCGTCGGGATCAGCGAGCGGCTTCCGAACTGCGGGACGATGAGGACGCAGCCCACGAGCAGGACTGCGGCCGTGCCGAACAGCACGGCGGTGTTGGTCGTGAACGCCGACAGGACCGCGTCGTAGGCACGCCGCAGCCGGAATGCCGGGTGACGAGAGACGGCGTGCCGGAGTAACAGATGCGCCAGCGCCGGGACGAAGGTGATCGCCACAAGCGCCGCAGCTGCGACGGCCAGCAGATAGGCGGTCATCATCGGTCTGGCCAAGGCCCCCGCGCGGTCTTGGAGGGTGAGGATCGGGATCGTCGCCAGCACGATCACGGCGAGCGCGAAGGTCAGCGGACGGCGTACCTCGACAACAGAGCCGACGACGGCAGCGGAGTCCTCACCGCCGGCGACACGCACGGCCTCGGCCGTGCGGACCGCGTCGTCCACCACCACACCGAGCGCCACCGCCAGACCAGCGAGCGTCAGGACTGTGAACGTGGCCCCCAGCAGGTAGAGCACGTATGCCGCGGCCACGACCGGCAGCACCGTCCCGGCCAGCGCGATCACCAGCACCCGCCACGACCGCCAGCACACGCCGAACCACGACGCCAGCAACAGCAGTCCGGCCAGCGCCGTCCAGCCGAGATGGACCAGGGCGCTGTGAACGTAGGTAGCAGGTTCGAAGACGCCGGTGTCCACGGTGATGCCCCGCAGCCCGGGCGCGAGCTCGGCCATCGCCGCCTTGATCCCAGCCGCGACCTTGAGCGGATCCGCGCCGGGCAGCTTCTCCACGACGAGCAGGAAGCCCGGGCCGCTCCGCAGTACCGCGTCCCCGCGCAGCGGCGGGTGGTCGGCGACCACGGTCGCCACGTCCCGCAGCGTCACCGGCCGGCCGGTGGTGTCCTCGATCGGGACCGCGGCCAGGTCCGCGGGGGTGTTGATGGGCAGCAGGTGCTGAATCGTCAAGCGCTGGTTCGGGTTGTCGATGAAGCCGTCGGCGCCCGGCGAGGCGGCCTCGACGAAGGTCAGCGGCGAGGTCCACATGGCGTCGCCGGCGGTGTTGATCACCTGGTTCAGCGTCACGCCGCGGTTGTTCATCCGCGCCGGATCGACCAGCACCTGCAGCTGCAGGTCACGCTGGCCCCAGAGCACGACGTTGGCGACGCCGGGGACGGCGAGCAGCCGCGGCCGGATCCGCCAGCGGGCCAGCGTCGAGAGGTCGGTGGCCGGCATCGTGGCCGAGGACAGCGCCACCGCCGTGGCCCGCGCCTGGACCGACAGCGGCTGGATCATCACCGGAGGGGTGCCGACCGCGACCAACGCGGGCCCCTGGGACACGCGCTCGGTGAGCAGTTGGCGCGCCCGGTAGACGTCGGTCCCCGGCTTGAAGGAGAGGTCGATGACGCTGAGCCCGGGCAGCGAGGCCGACTGAATGCGGTCCAGGAACGCCAGGCCGTTGAACTCGTCTTCCAAAGGCACGGTGACCAGCTGCTCGACCTCGCTGACGGACAGGCCCAGCGCCTCGGTCTGAACCTGGACCCGCGGCGGGTTGAACTCCGGCAGCACGTCGACCGGCGCGTGGCGGAGCCCGGCCACGGCGGCCACGAGCAGCACGGCCGCGGCGGCCGTCAGGACCGCCGCGAGCCGCAGGCTTGAGGCGATGATCCAGCGCATCACGGCCTCATCTCAGTTGCTTGTCATTGACTTGCCTGAACTCCTCACTCCCGACGGCGGTCAGCGAGGCTTGTGTCCCCAGACGTAGACGGCGTCGCCGATACCCAGCATCGGGAACAACCTGGCGGAGTCGGCGACCGTCAGGTTGACGCATCCGTTGGAGCCGCCCTTGCGCACGTCCCCGTAGGTGCCGTGGAGCGCGTAATCGCCGTGGAAGAAGCTGCTGAACGGCATCGGCTCGTGGAACAGGTACGAGTACTGGTGGCGGTTCCGCAGCCAGATGTGGAACAGGCCGTCCGGGGTCCGGCGCCCGGGCATGCCGGTCCGGATCCGCACCGCCGGAAAGATGACCTTGCCGCCCTGCTGCACCCACAGCTGCTGATGGTCCTGGTCGACGCAGACGACCTTGCGAGTCAGCTGTGGGCAGTGCGGCGTGACGGCCCGCGCCGTGGCGGCCTGCGTGGCGGCCTGTGTGACGGTCGGCGCGGCGACGGCGACCAGCGCCGAGCAGGCGGCCAGGAAGATCGCGACACGGCGGCCCACGGTCGGGCGCTGCCGGTCCCGGGCCGGAGACGCGGAATCTGGGACTGTAACCATGTCTGATAGATGGACAGTACGTAGTCTGATCTACCGGCGAGGTCCCGAGAGCCACCCTTTTGCCGCCGCGTATCACCTGTTTGTCGGCTTAGAGGTTTCGATCGCCGCGGCATCGGCCGGACGCGGGCGCGGAAGGCATCAAAACCTTGGCATCCGCTGCCGTGTCGCGGCCTTGAACAGCCCTCGACCGGGATAGCTTCCGAGCATGCGCACCCCGATTCTCCGGCGCCGCGTCGCACGCTGGGGCACCGCCGTCCTGCTGGCCGCCGTCCCCGCAACCACCGCCGTGCCCGCCGAGGCCCTCCCGATCTCCCCGCTTCCGTCGACCGGCCAGGCGGCACTGTGGTTCGCCGGCCACAGTATGACCGGCGGCCCGGTGTCCACTCCGCAGCCCATCGCGAGCGTCACCAAGGTCATGACGGCCTACCAGGTGCTGGCCGACCACCCGTTGAAGCCCGGCGACCAGGGCCCGACGATCACGGTCCTGGCATCAGAGGTCACCGCCTACCGCGCGGCGCGCCTCGGCGGCGAATCAGTGATCCCGGTGGCCGCCGGCGAGCGCATCAGCGAGCACACCGCCCTGGAGGCCATGCTGCTGCCCTCCGCCAACGACATGGCCCGGATCCTGGCCCGCTGGGACGCCGGCGGCATCAGCGGCTTCGTGTCCCGGATGAACGCCACTGCCGCGCTGCTGGGGATGCGCAACACGCACTACGCCGACCCGGCGGGCGTGAACACGGCGACCGTCTCGACGGCCACCGACCAGCTGCGACTCGATCAGATGGCGATGGCGGACCCGGTGCTGGCCGGCGTCGTCGGCGAGAAGTCGGCCACGGTGCCGGTGGCCGGTACGGTACGCAACTCGAACCCGCTGCTCGGCACCGACGGCTTCGTCGGAACGAAGACCGGCTGGACCACCGCGGCCGGCTCGTGCCTGATGTTCGCCGCGCGGGAGCCCGACAGGCACGGCGGCGCACGGATGGTGTACGGGGTCCTGCTCGGCCAGCCCGGCGGACCCAGCTCGGGAGCGATCTTCGCATCGGCGACGCGGATGGTGAACGCGGCTCGCGCTGGGCTGTAGCCCACAGGCCCTACCCGGCCCGGCAATCGGCGAGGCATGTCCTCGTTTGCCGGGCCGGAATTAGTGCAGTCAGGTGATCGTTCTACGGCGACCGAGTGACTCCGATCCGCGGCACGCGCGCTCGGCCGTGCTGTCGAGCATCGACGAACCATGAAATCCCTCTTTCGCCGAACGATCGTCGCGGCGGGCACCGCGCTGATCGCGCTCACACCGGCCGTGGCCGCCGCCGACGCCAAACCGGACCGGGCGAACCCGTGTCCGCACCCGGCAGGCCGCATCGTCTGCGTCGATCAGGACCACCAGCGGATGTGGGTCCAGAAGGGGTCGAGGATCATCTTCGATCCGGTCCTGGTCCGAACCGGTTATCGCGGGATGTGGACCCCCAACGGCACCTTCCGCGTCTACGCGCGGCACGAGTGGCCGAACGCGCCGCTGCTGCCCTACAGCCAGTTCTTCCACCGTCACTACGCTCTGCACGGATCCCGCGACGATCTCCGCAAGGGGAAGTCGAAGGGATGTGTGAACATGAGCGTCACAGACGCACGGCGGCTGTGGAGGACGTTGGAGATCGGGGACACGGTCTACATCTGGGGGCACAAGCCCGGTACATGAAATTCCGGCGCCCGTCATCCCCTCAGGTCTCAACTGACGAATCCACTGATCCAACCGGGCGCTAAGTATGAAAAAAGTGTGAATATCGCCGGTAGTCGCGGAATGGGGCGGGATGGGTGCAGAGACCGGCTCTGCGACCACATCGTCAGGAGGGACCCCACATGCGCGTATCGCGCATCGCCGCCATCACCGTCATGGGAGCGGCAGCCTTCGGAGTGTCCGCCACGTCCGCCTACGCGAACGAGGGCAGGTCCGGAAGGATCGAAGCCTCGCCCCACGTGGTGAAGCCCGGGCACGTCGTGCGTCTCACCACCGAGGCCTGCCACTGCGGTCCGGCCCTGGTGCACGTCACCGTCGACGGCAAGCGCCACTGGGTCAAGCTCGCCAAGTGGACCCCCGAGGGCAAGACCGGCTGGTTCAAGGTCCCGCGGGACACCGACCCCGGTCGGTACGAGGTCGAAGGCCACTGCAAGTGGGGTCGCGGCATCGAGGGCGCCTTCTGGGTCCCGAAGGAGCACAAGGAGCACAAGGAGCACCACCGCGCGATGCATCACCATCACCACCACCACTGCGCTCACTGACGTCCACAGCGTCATCGAGCCGAACGCTGTAGCGCCGCGGCGGTCGATATCGACCGCCGCGGCGCTACGTCGTCCTGCGCTTTCTACACGAAGTGACGTGCTCCCTCGATCAGTCCGAGCGCCGCGTCGAACGAGCGCCCGGCAGGCGGTGGGCCGGGCTGCCCGAGGACGACGCCGTAGACCGTGTGGTTGGTGTGCGACCTGTCGCCCTTGACCCGCGCGGCGAACATCAGGCAGCCGCCCGCGGCACCCGTCCAGCCGGTCTTGACACCGAATACGCCGTTGCGGCCGAGCAGGCGGTTGTGGTTCCGCACGACTCCTGCGACCGGTACCCGCGCCGACGTCTCGCTGACGACCTGCGCGAAGGTCGGAACGGCCATGGCCGCCTGGTCCAGCCGGATCAGGTCCGGGGCGGTGGAGACAGTGCGGGAATCGGTGCCGGCCGGGTCCGCGAAGTGCGTACGGCTCATCCCCAAGCGACTGGCGGTCTTGTTCTCCCGCGCCACGAACCGGTCGATGCTGCCGGCATCCCAGCGTGCCAGGACGCGGGCCATGTTGTTCCCCGACGGCAGCAGCATCGCCTCCAGGGCCTTACGTTCGCTGATCCGCTCGCCCGCGGAAACCGCGACGAGGGTCTGGCCACTGTGACGCTCCGCGTAGTACGCGGCGGCCTCGTAAGGCAGGACGGTGATCGTCGGCCCGCTGTCGTGCACGCCGATCGGGTGGTCGAGCAGAACCTGATAGGCGTCCATGACCTTCGCCACACTCGCGGTCGCGTGCGGTCGCCCCACCGCGCCGGACGTACCGAGCAGACCCCGACCGTCGACGGCGACCGCGGACTGACCGGAACCCGGCCACGGGATCCGTACGGAGGCGGCGGCCGGGGCCGCAACGCCGGCGACGGCCGCGAGGAGCAGCGGTGCGACGCTCCACCGGGCCGCTCTACGCGGGGATCTGAGCCGATCCACAGGAAAGATGTTTCTCATGTGATCAGTTGTTGTCAGAAGCATGCCCCAGCTAGTCCAAGGCTGGGGCTAACGGGTGATGCGGTGGGGCAATCAAGCACCCGTCCGGCGTTCGACTCGGCCCCGACGCCGACCCGATCACGGCATGCTCGACGACACCGATCCGCAGGTGTGGCAGCGGGTACTGGTGCCGGCATCGATCCGGCTGGACACCCGGGCGCTGTCGCGAGCGGTGATCTCGCACAGCCGTGCCAGCCGCTCTGCGTCCAGATGATCCAGGACGAACCACGGAACAAGATCCGCCCACACAACGCTCTGCAACACCTCCAACGGCACCCGGTCGCCGGAGCCGAGCTGACTCGTAGCGCCACCGCGCCGTAGCCGGAAGACGGCCACAAGTCTTTGACCTGGTAATTTGCCGTGAGAGAGAAAGAGAGCCGGATGTTCTCATCGAACATCCGGCCGAGGCGGAGGCGGAGAGATTTGCCAAAGATCGCCCGCCGCAGGTCTCTGACCCGCGGCGGCGACCCCTCTCGGAACTATCGGGGTCACCCATTGTCAGGTCCTTGTCACGGCATCACAGGTCACCTTCCGACCCTGTGAGAGCGGCCATCGGCCCCGATCCGGGGTGCCGGGCGGCAGCGTGAATGCCTCTAGACCAGGGCTGGCGCCGCCCGGGCGAGCAGGACAAGGTTTTCGACCCACGCGGGGACACACCCGTTTGGCAGACCCCCATCCCGCTCCATGTCCTACCTTCAGTAGGATGTCTGTATGGCCAAAGAGAAGATCTCGGCGACGATAGAGTCTGACGTGCTCGCCAACGCCGATGCGGACGCCGCAGCGCTCGGACTCAACCGGTCGGAATACATCGAGCGAACCTTGCGGGCCGACCACCTGCGCCGCGTCCTCGTCGACTACAAGACGCGGACTGTTCCCGCTCTCGGTATCGATGCCTACGCCGACGACCTCTACAAAGCCAACCTCGCTCTGGTCGCAGAGTCGCCAAGCGGTGACGGCCAGTGACTCGACCGGGGGACATCGTCGAGCGGGCGGATGCCACCGGACGCCTCGTCATGGTCGTCTCCAACTGGGCTCACATCCAGGCGGAGACGGGACGAGTGCTGACCTGTCCGTTCATCGCTGGGGATCTCCGTGACGATTCTGCGTTTGTTGTGCAGATCCCCACACCTGAAGGCATCGTGCTGCCCGAACTCGTCCACTGGCTTCCGACCTCCGCATTGGGCAAGTACCTGGGAACCGCTGAAGCACCCAAGGTCGCCGAAACGACCAGGCTGGTCACCGCGCTGATCGCGCCTTGACGTCCGGCACGTTGGCCGCCGTGCAGGCTGTCGCCGGATACCGCCACGGCGGCGCGCAGCGCGGACAACCAAGTGAACCGCCCCGATATCGCCGACTCGCGCACCGGCTGCGGCGCTGCTCCGGTTGTAGGGCATGCGAACGATGGGCATCGAGGAACTACTGAGGGAAGAGAGCGAAGACTGGTGATGAGCGCGGACAAGCAGTGGACCGGACCTGATGCCGAGGCTTTGCGAATGCCGCCGGCCGACGTCGTCGAGCGGCTGGTCACAGTGTGCGGGGATCTGAAGGAGGAGTTGGTCGGGTACGTCTGGCAGCCGCGGTTCTCCAAGCAGGTGAACACCGCGCTGCGCCGGGTCACCGACCGGCACCGCGGCCTGGACGAACGCTCCGCGATGGCCGCGATCGACCAGTTGGCGTTGGAGACCAAGCTTCACGACGGGACCACGATCGTCCAGCGTTTCGCCGAGCAGCACCGCCCGCCGTTCGACGACGAGCAGAAGGCGATTCTGTTGGGCTGGCGGGACGTCGTGGAGAGCCTGTTCGAGGTCTGGGAGCACGTGGAGGGCGGCGGGATCCTGCTGCACAACCTGCTGGACGATCTGCTGTACCCGACGTGGGCCACCAACGGACCGGACGCAGTGGCACCGATAGCCCCGGGCTCGTTCGTCGTCACCCGCATCGTCCCAGTGCACGACGAATACGACATGTGGCTGTTCTCCGGCCCACAGTCCCTGTTCGGCCCCGACGCCGGCCCGATCATGGCGCAGTCCGCGATGCAGACCGGCATGGCGAACCCACGTGCGATGCGACGCAACACCGCGCTGGTCGCCAAGGCATGGGAGATGCAGGCCGAGGAACGCGCGACGTTCCTCGAAGTCGCCGGCGCCGACTTCGTGGTCGGAACCCCGACGGAGATGCGCGAACTGCTACTGGCCTTCCGACAGGAAAGGCAGCGACTGATCGAGGAGGCGCACCCGGCAGCCAGGGCCGACAGCGTCGCCGGACCCGGCCCGGAGGACCTCGTATCGCTCCCCGACGAGGTCTTGGAGGCGGAAAGCCTCGCCGTCGTCTACGACGAGGCCGAAGGCCTGAGCTACTTCGCCGAGTTCGCGGCCGTGGCCAAGCCGTTCACCGTCCCCGCCGACCAGCTCTCGCGGACGGTGCTGGCCCGGCTCAAGGACTTCCTCAACGACGAGACCGTCCCGCCGCATCTGATCCGACGCCTGGCCGCGCAGTACCCGGACACCGCCGACCAGGTCTTCGCCGCACTGCTGGGCAAGCCCGACTTCTCCTGGTCCCGTAACGGTGAGGCACTGCTGACGCGCAAGAAGCCGGAGTTCTTCGACCGTGAACCAACGCCCAGCATGACCGTGACAGGCACACGCCTCGCACAACTTCTCAGGGCCCGGACGTGAACTGAGTACGGGACGCGCTCCTCAGCTGCCGGGGTCGGCACTCGGCGTGATGCCTCGCCACTTGGAGCGGCCGGGGCCGGTCCCGGCATGGGGTAGGCGGCTACGAGGAATGTCCGAAGCTTCGACGACGTAACCGAAGTCGCCGTCGCCGACGGTCCGTTTCAAAGTCCGTAGGACGGATCCTGGATCGTCGTAGGGTCCGTCCATGTAGAACGGCTGCCCGTCGCGGCCGAAGCGGATCGGCGACTCATCCTGCGGACGGCCGAGCACATCTGCAGCAGTCTCGAAATCCTCATGCGGTTCGAAGCCCAGGCCGCGGGCGTACACAACGGATCCGAAAACCAAGTCACGCGCCAGCGCGGCAGGGACTTGGAGATACGACTCGAAGGTGTTGAAGTACAGCTGCCGGAACTCTGCCAACTCGGTGTGGGACATCGCGTCACCAGGATGCGCGTCCTTGACTCCCAGGCACCACACATCGAGCAGAAACCCGACGACCAGTGCCTTGCTGGCATGCTCGCGGTGCCGGGCGGCCAAGACAGCGACCAGTCCGCCCCGCTCGACATCGGCGCTCGGGCGGTCGTAGCCGGCCCAGTCCGGCGCGCCATCCAAGCCGAGGCCGAAGCTCCAGCCGGCGCTAACCCAGCACTGCGGCTCGTCGCCACCGCCGGTCGGCACCGCATCGTTCAGCGCCGCGACCACATCGGCGACGCTCAGGCCGAGCGTACGGGCGATCGCCTTCGGTGCCATGCCGTCTTGACGCAGGGACCTGGCCTTCTCGCCAATGCGCACGTCGTCCATGTCTGCCAGGTTAGTACGGTCGCTTGTTGCTCGTCTGTCCGCACTTCGGCAGCCACTCGAAGGAAGGGAACGTCCGCACCCGCACCGCATGACAGCGCCGAATATCCACGTCACACGAGCCAGTAGAGTTCAAGGCCGTGAAACACATCGGCCACGACCTCGATCTCGACCGTGGAACCACAGTCCACGCAAGCGCGCACGCCGCGTTGTCGAAACCTGGTCACCGCCCTGAGCCTGGCAGACCAAGGCCGGATCAAATGCGGTGAGAAGACGAAGCGTCCGAGCGCGTCCAGCATCGCCGTCCTCGCCGCATCGCTAGAAGGCGGCGACTTCTACGCCTCCGCCGTGGACGAACATATCGCGGCATTCGCCTGGCCGCTGCTGCTCCAGGCCGGCGGCTTGGCAACGCTAACCGGCACCCGTCTGCAACCCACGCCCCGCGGCCGTGCCGTCATGGCAGCCCCTGACTACCCCGCCCTGGGAACGTTGTGGGGCAAGAGCGCGGTCGTCGGTGACTTGGCCGTCACACGTCAGCGCCCATATACGGCGTGGCTCAGGCGTCAGGGCTCGGCCGCCGCCGACCATCCGGAGCTGGTCGCCGGCGTCGCCGCCAAGGTGACCGCGTTCGCCGACCCGCTGTTGCACGGCACCATGACCAGCCACACGTGGAATCCCGCCGATCGCACCTGGTCATGACCAGGTGTGAGCATCAGCCGCGCCCACGCGTGCCGCGCCTGATCCAGTCCGCAGCGATCCGGCGGTTTGCGGCATCCACGTCGAAGGCCGCCGGATCGAACTGATCGGCGTGGTCGATCCCGAGCCAGTCCAGCATCTCCTGGTGATCTGCAGCGCCCGGGTCCGCCAGGGTCTCGCACAGGTCGCGATAGCCCCAGGTGCCGCCGCAGTCCTCGGGCGGGCACGCCGCCGCCCCGTCAACGCAACGCGGGTACACGATGCCAGCCTCGGCAAGCACCACGGCCTCGACGAGGATCTCGTGCTCCCAACCGTCGCCGAAGTCGTATTCGTAGCCGACGATCGCTCCGGGCCCGGCGATGTCGGCCAGCCGAACGGTGTCCTCGGCGGCGATGTCCTCGGCGAAGTCCGGATCACGCCAGCCATAGCGCGCTTCGCCGACGGTGAACACGTGCAGGTGCGAGTCAGTCCAGCCCAACGCGGCCTGCAGCACCCCGTGCAGCCGGTCCAGCCGGATCGACGCCGGCGCCAGTACCCGCCGCCACACCTGCGGATCAGTATCGTCGAGCATCACGCGTAGTTGGAACAGTTCCTCGCCGGATTCGACACCGCCGCGTCCGGCGAGGCCAGCGTGCAGCACCGCCCCCGACAAACGGACGCGTCCATCGTCGGTCTCGACCGTTCCCAGAGCACGCCACAGCGCCACCACGTGGGCGGTGTCACGAGCGGTGATCTCGCGCAGCCGTGCCATCCGCTCTGCGTCCAGATGGTCCAGGACGAACCGCGGAGCGAGATCCGCCCACACAGCGCTCTGCAACACCTCCAGCGGCACCCAGTCGCCGGAGCCGAGCTGAAACCTCAGCTCCACGCACGTCTCCCGGAAACCCGGCAGCACCAGCGACGTGATCCACCCGGACGGCACCACCGCATCCGAAGGAATCTTGGCGAACGCCTCGAACAGCACCGCCCGCAGCCGCTCCGGCTCGGACAGCAGCTTCGCGTTCTTCTTCACCGGCACCAGCTTGCCGCCCACGGCACGGACGAGCCCGGCGGCCTTGACCCACTCGACCAGCAGATTCAGCCTCGGCAACTCCTGGCTGGACTTGGTACGGAACACCCGCCCACCGATCACCGGATCGATCCGGTCGACAGTGCCCAGCAACGACACGAGCGCACGGGCATCAGCCAAGGTGAGCCGCCCGGTCTGGGTCAGCCTGCGCCCCGCGCCGATCCACTCCACAAGAGCCTGGACCTGCTCCGGCAGCGTCAAACCGATCTCATCCGACCCCGCGATATCCGGCATTCCACTCACACCGTTATCGTTGCACGTCCTCACAAGGCGCGACCCGACGACCACCGGGCCGCGCGCCAGGGCCTGCGAATGCTCAGGCTTTGAACTCAGCAGCATGATGACCTGCACGGACGACCGTTCCCAGGCGAAGCCACGCGTTCCGTTGTCACACCCTTGTCGCGAACGCCGTTCCGAACATTGTTCGGGACCATCTCCGCAGGGCGGGCGCGTCGCACCGGAAAGGCAGCCCCGAAGCCTTGAACTGGGAATTTACCGCGCGAAAGCGAAAAGGTCGGATGCTCATTTCGAACACCCGACCGAGCGCGGAGGCGGAGAGATTTGAACTCTCGATGGGGTTTAAGCCCCAAACCGCATTAGCAGTGCGGCGCCATAGACCGGACTAGGCGACGCCTCCAAAACCCACAACCGCCGGAGCACCGGCGCTTGTACGGTCGCCGATAGCGTACCCGGTCGCCCCGGTGGAGACAAAAGCCTTTGCCGAGGGGG
>NZ_JAACYW010000191.1 GCF_015356825.1 Catenulispora rubra
CACCCACCCCGGACGACCAGCGCGGACCGAGGAACGGGGGAACTGACTGGCATGGGGCCTCCCGGGCACGTCGAAAAGGCGCCGCAGTCGGCGCCGGTCACTTTGTCTCCAACGTAAGCGAAGTGATCGACGGCTGACAATGGCCGGGAGGATCAAGAAAGTGCGATGGGTGGGCGCCCGACAACCGCGGCTGAAGCTACAACCGGCCGACTTCTCAGACGACACCCGAACCCGCAGGCCGGCCGCTTGTCGCCGGCAACCGCAGCTCAGACTGCGATCTGAACAGGCCTCAGGCTGCTACGTGCCCGCCTGCCGCCAGCAGGCGCGCCACCGGCAGCGTCGCCGCCCCTAGCGCGACAGCGCCGGGGCCGAGTTCGCCGACGCCGATGCGGGTCTGGTCGAAGAGGTAGGGCAGGGCGTGGCGTTCGGCGGCGGCGCGGATGGCCGGCATCAGGAGTGGGCCCAGTTGCTCGCCGACCCAGCCGGCGAGGATCACCTGGTCGGGGTTGATCAGGTTGATGAGGTTGCCGATGCCGATGCCCAGGTACTCGGCGACCTCGTCGAAGGTCGCGGTGGCGGCCTCGTCGTCGCCGGCCTCGAAGCGCGTGGCCAGCTCGGCCATGCGCGCCTCGGTTCCCTCTTGGATCAAGGGCCGCCCCTTCGGGTGCGCCAGGTAGGCGTCCAGGATGGCGGTGGCGCCGACGTAGGCCTCCAGGCAGCCGTGGGAGCCGCAGCGGCAGGCGCGGCCGCGGGCCTCGATCACCGCGTGGCCCCACTCGCTGGTGGAGCTCGATCCGCTCTCGGCGAGTGTCGAACCCACCGCGATCGCGGCGCCGACGCCGACGCCCCACAGCGCCACGACCGCGCGGCGCGCCTCGCGGCCGGCGCCGCGCCAGGCTTCGGCCTGGCCGAGGGTGCGTGCGCAGTTGTCGATGAGGATCGGTGCGCTCAGCTCGGCCCGGAGAGCGTCGCCCAGCGGGACGCCGGACCAGCCGAGGGTCGGTGCGTGCACCACGCCGCGCTCGCCTTCCTGCACCGCGCCGGGTACGCCGATGCCGATGCCGAGCAGCTGCTCCTGCGCGACGCCGGTGCTGTCGAGCAGCGAGTGGACCCCGGCGACGACCAGGCGCACGACCACGTCCGGGTCGAGCCGGCCGACCCGGATCTCGTGGGTGGAGGTGGCCTGGGTGGACAGCGTCCAGTCGAACAGCACGACGTGGATGTGCGTCTCGCCGATGTCCACGCCGACGACGTACCGGAACCCGGGCCGCGCCGCGAGCACGGTCCGCGGCCGCCCGCCGTTGGAGTCCACCGACCCGGCCTCGGCCACCAGCCCGTCCCCGATGAGGTCGGACACCACATTGCTGACGGCCGCCGAGCTCATCCCGGCCAACCGCGCCAGCTCCGGCCGACTGACCGCCTGCCCGAGGTAGACGGCCGACAGCAAGGCGGCGCGGCTGCGGCGGCGAAGATCGCGCGTCGTCTGCGCACCGGCCTGGATCACAGGAGGAATTGTGCCAGATGGAAGGTCCCGGTGAGGCGTGCGGAGGGAGGCGGGGCCCTGGACGGCCGGGAGACAGACGGCCGATGTGATCAACGCGGTTGAGGATGCGCAGGCGGCGGCGATCAATTGGCTCGTGCACCGGTAGCCCCGACCGCCACAGCCCACCGGCTCCGACACAAGAAGTGCCCCGGAGCCGCAGCCCCGGGGCACCCGGTGAACCAAGAACTCCCGCAGATCAGCTCACTGCTTCGCCAGCACCCGAATGTGCCCGGCACGGCTCCCGCCGACGTCCACCCGCAGGCTGCTGCCCGGCGTCGAGGCGGCGACCAGGGCCGGGACGAACGCGGCCGCGTCGATCGTGCCCCAGCCGGAGGCGATGTCGAAGCCGGGGCCGGCGCAGAAGCCGGTCACCGACGCGGTGGTGTTGCAGCCGCTGGTGACGTCCACGACCCCGGACCCGGTGCCGTTCGGCCCGATGGCGTACAGCGCGGGGTTGATCAGGCCCAGGTCGTGGCCCGCGGACTGGTCGGCCAGGCCGACGATCGCCGCCATCAGCGGCGAGGATTCCGACGTACCGGAAGTCCCCTCCATCGTGATGTCCGGCAGCGAACGCCCGGCGGCGCCGGTCGCCGAGGCCGTGCTCTGCTGCCAGGCCGGGATGCCGAACTCGTGCGAGACCCCGCCGCCGGACTGCGGCCAGAGCACGTCGGCCTGGGTGCGGTTGCCGTTGCCGTCCAGGGACAGCTCGGTGCCGCCGACCGCGGTGACGTAGGACTCGTCCGCCGGGAAGGACACCACCGGCTTGCCCCACCGCGTACTACCGTCGAGCTGCATGCCGTCGGCCCCGTCGTCGCCGCTGGACGCCAAGACCGTCACGCCGTGGTCGGTGGCGTTCTTGAAGTGGCTGTCCAGGTCGTGCAGCTGCGCCGAGCTGGCGAAGTCGTCCTCGGGCGTGCCCATGCTCATCGAGATCACGTCGGCGAGGTGGTTGGTGACCGTGTAGTCCATCGCGGTCATCAGCTCCGGGAAGCCCGTGATGCCCTCGGTCTCGCTGACCGGCGTGGCGATGATCAGGATCTTCGCGCCGGGGGCCAGCGTGTGGATCATCGAGATGTCCAGGTCGGTCTCGCCGCCCCAGCTCTGGCAGTCGGCGGTGTTCACGCCCGGGTCGGTGCACGCCGGCACCGCGCCGGACGGCTCGATGGTCTGCACGGTCGCCGCCGGCAGGCCGTTGTCCGCGTCGTACTGGTCGAGGTAGCTCTGGGCGCTCTTGTCGCCGAACGCCACCAGCGTGGCGATGGTCAGGCCCGTGCCGTCGATGTGGTTCGCGTACAGCGGCGCCGTGTCATAGGCCTGCTGCAGCCCGGAGCCCGAGGACTGCAGCGCCTGCTCGACGCGCGCCACCCGGTCCGGGATCGTCCCGGCCGAGCCGACCCGGCTCACCGCGGCGCTGAAGTGGTGGTGAGCCGGGGTCGGGACCTGGTGCGGGGCGGCTTGGGCGGTGACGGCGACCGCGAGGGACAGCACGACCGCGGTCCCGACTGCGGCCAGCCGGGCGCCGGTGTGGAAGACCCGGCGGTCGCCGAGGCCTGATGATGCCCAATGCATGTCTTCTCCCGGAGGTAGCGAGGAAAGGTGGCTACTCAAGGGTTTACCAAAGACTCTTCAAATAATGCAGCGATGAAGAGGTCTGAATCGTGCGCCGCCCTCGAAAACCTCCAGAGTCCTCGTTCAGCCGGTGATGCTCGCCGCCCCGGTCTCGATGTGACCCGTCGCCCGGCGGCTCCACGCCGAGTCCGAGCTCACCGTGACGGTGAAGTCGTACCACCCGTTGTCGTACGCGACCGCGTTGAAGTAGTCGCTGACCGTCGCCCCGGCCGCCACCTGGTACGTCCACGGCCCGTCGGTCCGGTAGTTGGTCGAGGTGATGGTGAACGTGACCGCGCTGCTCCCGGTGTTCACCATCGAGAACCAGACCGCCTGCTTACCGGTGTTCGGAGCCGACGCGTAGTACGTGCGCGCCTCGGCGGTCGCGCCGCTGCCGTTGGCGTTGCCGGTGAAGCGCCGCAGGAAGCGGTTCGGGCCGACGACCGTCAGGTCGTACTGCCCGTTGCCGTAGTTGGCGCCGACGTTGAAGAAGTCCTTGACGCTGCCGTCGGTCCCGTTGCTGTACGCGCCGACCGTGTACTGCCACGGCCCGCCGCTGCGATAGGCGTTGGCGTACGCCGCGAAGTGCGCGGCCGCCGTCGCCTGCGGACCCTGGTTCGCCATCTCCAGCCACACCAGGATCTTCCCGGCGGCGTCGTACTCGATGTGGTCCACCCACGCGTTCGGCTGGTACGGCAGCGCCCGCGCCGGCCGCGTCCCGCTCTCCTGCGTCGGCATCGCGTTGCTCGCCGGGGCCGGGTTGGTCTGCAGGTTGCAGAACGACTGGCCGATCACGGTGCTGGTGGCCGGCAGCGACGGCAGGCCGCTCACCGGGTTGGCGAAGTCGAAGGCGCCGGTGAGGTCCCCGCACACCTGGCGGCGCCAGGCGCTGATGTTCGAGCACGTCGCCGGGGTGCCCAGGGCCGCGGTCCAGGTTTCCAGGAAGCGGATCACCGAGGTGTGGTCGTAGACCTGGGAGTCGACCCAGCCGCCGCGGGTCCACGGCGAGACGACCACCATCGGGACCCGGAAGCCCAGGCCGATCTGCGCGTTCTGGGTGCTCTCGCCGGCCGTGCCGGACGGCGCCACCGGCGGCGGGACGTGGTCGAAGAAGCCGTCGTTCTCGTCGTAGTTGAGGAACAGCACGGTCGAGTCGAACGTCGCCGGGTCGGCGGCCAGCGCCTGGACGACCAGGTTCACGAAGTGCGCGCCGTCGTTCGGCGGGGCGTCCGGGTGCTCGGAGAAGGCCTGGCTGGCCACCACCCACGAGACCTGCGGCAGCGTGCCGCCGAGCACGTCGGCCTTGATCGCCGCGGCGATGTCGTCCGGCGTGGAGCCGGTGGAGGGCACCGAGGACATGCCGCGCTGGTAGAGCGGGCTGGAGGTGGACGCGCCGGTGAACTGCTTGAAGTAGGCCAGCGCGTTGTCGCCGAAGTTGTCGCTCGCGTTCTGGTACACCCGCCACGACACGCCGGCGTTCTGCAGCGCCTCGGCGTAGGTCTGCCAGCTCAGGCCGGACTCCGAGCCGCCGTCGTAGGCCGGGCCGCCCGCGCTGCCGCTCGGGTCGATCATGCCGGACCACAGGTAGGTGCGGTTCGGGCCGGTCGCCGACAGGATCGAGCAGTGGTAGGCGTCGCAGACCGTGTAGGCGTCGGCGAGCGCGTAGTGGAACGGGATGTCGGACCGGTTCAAGTAGCCCATGGTGCGGTTGGAGCCCTTGGCCGAGACCCAGTTGTCCATGGCGCCGTTGTTCCAGGCCGAGTGCTGCGTGGACCAGCTGTGGTCCAGCGAGCCGTCGCACTGCGCGAGGTCTTCCTTGCTGGTCCCCCACCACCAGGTGTTGGTGTCGGACAGCTGCCACGGATACTGCCGCCCCGAGCCGTTCGGCTGGTTGAACACCGAGTAGCCGCCGGCGATCTGTACTGTCGCGCGGTCGGCGAACCCGCGCACCCCCGACAGGCTCCCGAAGTAGTGGTCGAAGCTGCGGTTCTCCTGCATCAGCACCACGACATGCTTCACGTCGCGGATCGTCCCGGTACCGGCGGCCGAGGCCTGCGAGAGGGCGCCGGGCAGGCTCTCCAGGCCGAGGGTCGCGCCGAGGGCGGCGGCGGAGCCGAGGAAGGTGCGGCGGGAAACGGGCGCCACGATGGGACCTCCTGGGTGAGGGGGGTGCGGTGAGTACGGTGGGGTGCGCGACAAACATGGAGCATTCTCAGTGACCACGGCGGAACTGACCAGACCCTCAAGAGCAGGTTGGTCCACACTTTGCGAACAGGATTGGTCCTGTTCGCCGCGATGACCGGTCCGGTAAAGCTGTCCCCATGTACTTCCAGCACGCCGAGGCCATCCGGTCCGAATTTCCCGGCCTGGTCGCCGCGGCGATCACCACCGCCGGCATCACCGCCGCGTCCGACGTCGACGAGCAGGTCGCGCGCTTCACCGCGGTCGCGAAGGCCCGGCTCGCCGGCGGCCCGGAGTCCGACCTGCCCGAGATCAAAGCCTGGCGCCAGGCGTTCGCCAAGATGGGGCTCAAGCCCACGCAGTACCGCTGCGCCTCCGAGGCGCTGCTGCGCCGGCTGCGCAAGGAGGGCGAGCTGCCGCGCATCCATCCCCTGATCGACCTGTGCAACGCGGTCTCCGTCGCCTTCGCGATCCCGGTCGCGGCCCTGGACCTGGACCGGATCTCCGGCGACCTCGAAGTCCGACACGCCACCGGCGACGAGGAGTACGTGACCTTCGCCGACACGATCGAGCACCCGGAGCCCGGCGAGGTGATCTTCGCCGACGCCGGCGGCAACGCGCACGCGCGCCGCTGGACGAACCGGCAGAGCGGCAGCTCGGCGGTGCGGCCGGCCACCACGCGGGTGCTGATCGTCGCCGAGGCGCTGCACGAGTCGGCGGCCGAGGATGTCGCAGCGCTGATGAAGACGCTGGTCGACGAGGTGGCCGGGGCGTGGCAGGTGACGCCGCGCTCGGCGGTGCTGAGCGCGGCGTCGAGGCGGTTCGAGGTTTAGCGACAGGCGACCCTCAGTGCACGTGACCCTCAGTGCACGCAGCCCTCAGTGCTTGACGGCCACACCCGCGTACATCGCGATGTCCTGGTCCCGCACCGGCTCCGCGTCGGCGTCCGGCCGCCAGTGGTGCACGAGCGCGACGCCCGGGTCGAGCAGTTCGTAGCCGTCGAAGAACGCCTCGGTCTCGCTCTTGTCGCGCACCTGGAGCGGGATGCCGCGCTTGTTGTACTCGCGGCTGACGCCGCCGACGCCGACCGGGTCGGTGTCGCCGGTGAACACCGTCAGCGCCAGGAAGCTGCCGGGGGCCAGGGCGTCCATGAAGCGGCGCACCGTGCCCTGCGGGTCGTCGGCGTCCAGGACGAAGTGCACGATCGCGATCAGCGACAGTGCCACCGGCTCGGAGAAGTCCAGCACCTCGCGCAGGCGCGGATTGTCGATGATCGACTGCGGGTCGCGGAAGTCCGCGTCCACGTAGCAGGTGCGGCCCTGGGCCGTGCTCGACATCAGGGCACGAGCATGGGTCAGCACGATCGGGTCGTTGTCGACGTAGCCGACGCGCGCCTCGGGGGCGATCGCCTGCGCGATCTCGTGCACGTTCGGGGACTTGGGGATGCCGGTACCGATGTCCAGGAACTGACGGACGCCGTAGTCCTTCGTCAGGTGGCGGACCATGCGCTCCATGAAGCTGCGCGTGGTGCGCATCGAGATCGGCAGCGCCGGCCAGGCCTCCACCGAGGCCTCGGCCGCGATGCGGTCCGGCTCGAAGTTGGTCTTGCCGCCGATGAGGTAGTCGTAGACGCGCGCCGAGTGCGGCACGTCCATCCGCAGGTCCACCGCGGGGTAGTCGTCGTTCGGCGCCTGCCCGGCCCGGACCTCGTTCGTCATCGTTCGCCTTCCCGTCCCTGACTATGCCTCCGTGCGGTCGGCCCGCCTTGATCGCGGTCCTAATCGCGCATGTTAGCGGTCGCGCCAGGACTATGCCGCAGTGCCCTTCTATCAGCGTCCGTACATTGCGGTATTCCGGACGGCCACAAATGGTTCATCTGAGGACTCTGTCTTCCTCCTGACATCACGGCTAACCTCCACCGCAGGTGAGTAATCCTCAGCTCTCCGTAGCCACCCCCGGAGGTACCCCACATGCCCTCTCCCTGGCTCCGTCGGCTCTCGGTCGGCGCCGCGACGCTCGGCGCCGCCGCGTTGGCGCTGGCCGCGACCATCGCGCCCGCCGCCGCGGACACCGGCTCGGCCCCGCTGTCCCACAGCACAGTGGTCGGTCTGCACAACACTTATGACGAAGGCGCGGAGTTCCCGCATCTGGCCAACGCGCTGGACGCCGGGACCGGAATGATCGAGCTCGACACGTGGACCGACATCTTCACCAACGAGTGGAAGGTCAGCCACAGCAACCCGACCGGGAACAACAACAACTGCGTCAACGCCTCCAAGCCCTCTGACATATACACCGGCTCGGCGAACAAGGACCTGGGGTCCTGCCTGGACGACGTCAAGTACTGGCTGGCCTCGCACCCGACCTCCGGCCCGCTGTACATCAAGCTGGAGATGAAGATCGGCTTCGAGGCCAACTTCGGGATGGGCCCGGCGCAGCTGGACGCGCTGATCAGCCAGCACCTCGGCAACCTGGTCTACCGGCCCGCCGACCTGCTGAACGGCGCCTACCCGAACCTGGACGCCGCGGCGAAGGCCGACGCCTGGCCGGCGCGCTCGGCGCTGGCCGGGAAGGTGATCCTGTACACGATCCCGGGGACCGTGGAGCTGGGCAACCCGTTCGACACCCTGCACACGGACGTCGAGTACGGCACGTACCTGAAGAACCTCGCGGCGGCCGGCAACGTCGGCCAGGCGCAGGTCTTCCCGTGCGTGCTCGGGGCGCAGGCGGGCGACCCCCGCGGCCAGTACTCCGACTCCTCGATCAAGCCGTGGTTCGTGGTCTTCGACGGTGACGCGAACACGTACGCCACCAGCGTCGACACGTCGTGGTACGACACCAACCACTACATCCTGATCATGACCGACGCGCAGAACGTCGCGCCGGCGCTCAGCGACACCGCGCCGAGCCAGTCCGACGCCGCCGCCAGGGTGGCGTTGCTGGCCGGCAAGCACGCGAGTGTGGTGTCGACGGACTGGACCGGGTTGCCGTCGGTGCTGTCCGAGGTGTTGTCGCGCGGGTAACGCTTGAGGTGTTGTGACTTCAAGGTGTTGTCACTGCAAGGTGTTGTGACTGCCCGGCCGTGTTCTCGCGGCCGGGCAGTCGGCGTTTCCGGGTCCCGCTCCGATTGACAGGAAACCAAATGGTTTCCTATCGTGGACCTCATGGACCCCGTGTTCAAGGCCCTGGCCGACCCGACGCGGCGGGCGCTGCTGGACGAGCTGTTCGCCGAAGACGGCCAGACCCTCGCGGCCCTCACGGCGCGGCACGCCATGACCCGCATCGCCGTGGCGAAGCACCTGAAGATCCTGGAGGAGGCGGGGCTGGTCGTGACCCGCCGCCGGGGCCGGGAGAAGCTGCACTTCCTCAACCCGGTCCCGATCCGCCTGGTCCACGACCGCTGGGTCGGCAAGTACACCGAGCAGTGGGCGGCCGGGCTGGTCGGCCTGAAGCGTGACCTGGAGGCACAGATGGAGCGCGTCTTCGAGATCTACATCCGCACCACGCCCGAGCGGCTGTGGGAGGCGATCACCGATCCGGCGATCCGGGCCAAGTACCACTTCGGGCTGGCCGTGGAGTCGGACTGGACCGAGGGGTCGGCGTACCGGCTGGCGCATCCGGCGGCTGAGCGATCGATCGTCGAGGGCGAGAACCTGGAGGTCGACCCGCCGCGCAGGCTCGTGCAGAGCATGCGGGCGCTGTGGGGGCCCGACGCCGAGGCGGCCGGGACCAGCCGGGTGACGTGGGAGATCGAGCCGGTCGGGGACTCGTGCCGACTGACGGTGGTCCACGACCAGCTGCCGCCGGACGTCCCTTCGGAGGTCTACGGCGGTTGGCCGATGGTGCTGTCCGGGCTGAAGACGTGGCTGGAGACGGGGGAAACGCTCACCACGCCGGGGTCGCTGATGTACAGCCCGCCCGCCGAGAACAAGTAGTCAGCCAAGAAGTAGTCACGAGACAGCCACGAGACAAGGAGTTCGCCATGTCCGCATCCCGTTCACACACCACGATCACCGACATCGGAACCGTGGGTATCCCGGTCAGCGACCAGGACAAGGCGCTGGAGTTCTTCACCGGCGCGCTCGGCTTCGACAAGCGCCTGGACCTGCGCGCCGGCGAGAACTTCCGGTGGGTCACGGTCGCCGCGCCCGGGGCGGCGGTGTCGGTCGCGTTGATAGCCGGCGAAGCCGTCGGGCAGGACACCGGCATCCGGTTCATGGTCCCCGACGCCGAGGCCGAGCACACCGCCATGCGGGAGCGCGGCATCGAGGTCGGGGAGCTGCTGCGGTGGCCGGGGGTGCCGCCGATGTACGAGTTCGCGGACCCGGACGGCAACCGGTTCGAGATCGTCGAGGATGTTGCTTGATCAGTCGGGCTTCGACGGTCGGTGCCGCCTGATCAGTCAGGCGTCGACGGTCTCCACCTTCACGCCGCGCCAGAACGCCACGCGGTCGCGCACGTGCTCGGCCTCGGTCTTCGGCTCGGGGTAGAACCACGCCGCGTCCGCGTTGGCCTCGCCGTCCACGGTGACGGTGTAGTAGCTCGCCAGGCCCTTCCACGGGCAGACGGTGTGGGTCTCGCTGGAGGCGAAGAACTCGCTGTTCAACGACTCCGACGGGAAGTAGTGGTTGCCCTCGACGACGACGGTGTCGTCGCTCTCGGCCAGGACCTGGCCGTTCCACACAGCTCGCATCGCCATTTCGTGTCCTCCTGAAGTCGGTTCACCGAACATAACCAGGCAAGACCGCGATCCCTTCCCGTGCGCCCGGCACCGGCGGCACCTGCTTGCGGCGGGGGCAGGACCATCCCCTATTGTTTGGCGGACATCGCAGGGCAATGCTGTTTCTGCCCTCCGCCGTGGACAGACCTCTGAAAGGGTGATGATGGCCGCCGCTTCCATATCGACCACCACGATCGCACGCCTCGCACAGCTGGTCGGGTTCGCCGTCGTCGCGGTGGCGCTGGCCGTCGTCTCCTGGCGCACCACCAGCCTGAACCTGCCGGACGTCGGACAGTTCGCCGGGATCATCGGCTCGGGGTTCCTGGGCGGGATCATCAATCCGCTGATGAAGACGTTCAACGGCCGGCATGGCGGGGTCGTTCTCGGGGTCGCAGCCGGGGCCGTCGCGCAGCCGGAGAACCCCGCGCAGGTGGCGCAGGTCGCGCAGCAGGTCGAGGCGGTCCAGGACCACGCCGCGGCGGCGCTCGGGCAGAAGAGCGACATGATGTGGGACATCGCTGTGGTGATCGGGGCTGCGGCGATCGTGACGACCGCGCTGGCCCTGGCGATCAACGGCACCCATCACGTGAACGCCGCCGCCGCACTGACGGCGCTGGCCACGGGCTTCGGGGCGTTGTTCATCGACACCTCGAACATCACGCACGCCGCCACGACGCCGGCGAGCTGAGGCTGGAGCTGACGCTGGAGCCGGAGCCGGAGCCGGGCGTACGCCGCAGAGGCTAGGGGTACGCCTCGACGTCGAGGTCGATATAGGCGCCGCTGGTGTCGTTGGCGGCCTCGGCGGTGACCTTGCCAGCGGCGGTGCGTCCGTCCAGGGCCGCGATGCAGACCTGGTCGCCGACCTGGACGGTCAGCTGGTTGGTGGCGTGGGCTTGGAGCGTGGCCAGGCAGGTGGCCGCGGTGGGGGTGCCGTCCTGGGTCCACGGCGCGAGGTTGCCGGGGCCGTTGAGCGTCGTCTGGTTGGTCGCCGCGAGGCCGAACAGCAGGCCGGCGACCGGTGACGGACCGGCGGTGACCTGCTCGCCCCGCACGTTGACGCGGATGGTGCCCTGCCAGAGCTGGACCTTGGACGGGCTGGTGCTGGACGGCGTCGATGACGCGCTGGTGGACGGCGTGGGGCTCGGCCGGGTGCCGCCGTTGCTCGGGCCGGGGTTGGCGCCGCCGTTGCCGGGCGGGGATCCGCCGCCGAGCTGGGTCACGGAGACGACTACGACCGCGAGCACGGCCGCGCCGCCCAGGACCACTGACTGGTAGCGGAACAGGCGCGGGGCGCGAAGGCGCTGCGGCTGGGAGGCACTTGCTTGCGGGGCGCGGGCTTCCTTGGCTATCCGTATGCGCTGAGTGCCCTGGCCAGGCGGCTGCGGGAGCACGAAGAACGAGGCGATGTAGCGTCGCCAAAATGGCTGGCCGTGCCAGTTTCGCTGCGCGGTCGGGCCGTGGGCGACGCCGGTCAGGGAGGACCAGTAGCGGCGTGCGAGGGGACCGCGGTTCACGCTTGTTCCTGCGGTGCTGCCGGCTCTATCGCGTGCGGCTCTGTTGCATGCAGCTCTGTTGCATGGGGTTCTGGACCAGTTTCAAGCTCGAGCGCCGCGCCGAGCCGCGCGGATCCCAGCTGGCGCAACACCGTCGGCGCCGAGCACCCGACGGCGATCGCCGCGTAGGCCCCGGTCACCTGCGAGTGGAAGAGGAGGCCGGCGACCGCGCCGAGGAGGATCCGGGTCAGGCCGGCCGCGACGTCGGAGAGCGGGTCGACGTATGACGTCAGTGCCGGGACCGGGGTGGCCGGTTGGTGGCCGAGGGCTTGGTGGCGTGCGGCGTTCCAGGCCAGGACGCGGTCCGAGCTCACCACCGCTTCGACGACGGCGCCGCCTATCGCGCCGTAGGCCATGGCCAGCAGCCAGTCCACCGTTCACTCCCCCTGGTTCGAACCCGGTCCGATGGCAGCACGCCGTGGTTGTCGGGCGATCAGCATTTCAGACCACTGCGTCGGCAGGGAAGAGCGGGGGGTCTAGGAGATCGCATCAATGGCGGCGAGCATCTCTGCATCGAGGCGTACCTCGCCGGCGGCGATGTTCTCCGCCAGGTGCGCGGGGTCGGCCGTGCCCGCGATGAGCAGCGTGTTCGCGTAGTGCGCCAGGTGCCAGGCGATGCCGGCCTGGACCGGCGTGACGCCGAGGGCGGCGGCCGCGGTGCGCACGGCGGGCTGGTCGGCGACCTTCGGCCACTGCGGGAAGGCCGAGCCGAGCGGGCAGAAGGGGACCCACGCGATGTCGTGCTCGCGGCACAGGTCGAGCACCGGTTCGCCGGCGCGGTCGACCGGGCTGTGGGAGTTCTGGACGCAGGCGATGCCGGCGGGCAGGGCGTGCCGGAGCTGGGCGGCGCTGACGTTGCTCAGGCCGATGCCGTCGATCTTGCCGGCGTCACGCAACGCCAGGAGCTCGGCGAGCTGGCTGTCGAGGTCGACGAGCTGGTCGCCCTCGGCGAGGATGCCCGGCGCGGCGTCGAGGCGGCGGAGGTTGACGACGGCGAGGCGCTCGACCC
This sequence comes from Catenulispora rubra, assembly GCF_015356825.1. Lineage (GTDB taxonomy): Bacteria > Actinomycetota > Actinomycetes > Streptomycetales > Catenulisporaceae > Catenulispora > Catenulispora rubra. Next base: position 12,615 of record NZ_JAACYW010000191.1, read on the forward strand.
CGAGGCGTGCGAGGTTCGCCTCGACGCCGGCGCGCAGCTGCTCCGGGCGCTGCGCGGGCAGCAGCGCGCCGGCGGCGTCGCGCTCGGCGCCGACCTTGGTGGCCAGCACGAGGTCGTCGGGGTAGGGGTGCAGGGCGGCGCGGATGAGGTCGTTGGCGTTGGCGTCGCGGGTTCCGTAGAACTCGGCGGTGTCGAGGTGGTTGATGCCGCTGTCGACGGCCGCGCGCAGCATCGCGGTGGCGGCTTCTGGCGTGACGGCCGGGCGTCCCGGGCGATGCTCGGCGAGCTGCATCACGCCGAAGCCGATGCGGGCCACGCGGTGGCCGGCGAGCGTGCTCGTGCCGCCGGGCTGGCTGCGCTCGGCTGTGTTGTTGTTGCTCATGTCCCGTTCCCGTCTACGAGGTGGGATAGTGGAAGAACAACCGGAGGACCCTCCGGTTACCCTCACGATAGCAGAAACGGAGGACCCTCCGCTTTATGGCCGCCACACCCCGAACCAGCGGACGCGCGGACGCACAACGCAACCGCCAACGCCTCATCGACGTCGCCCACCGCGCCTTCACCACCGGCGACGGCAAGGTCTCCCTGGAGGCGGTGGCAAAGGAAGCGGGCGTCGGCATCGGCACCCTCTACCGCCACTTCCCCACCCGAGAAGCGCTGGTCGAAGCGGTGTACCTCGCCGAGCGCGGCCGCCTCTGCGACGCCGCCGACGAACTCCTGACCGAGCAACCCCCAGCCCAGGCACTCCGCACCTGGATGGACCGCTTCGCCGACTACATCGCCACAAAACGCGAGATGGCCGACGCCCTCCGCGCCCTGATCGCCGACGGCACCGTGACCCGCTCCCCGGCACGCGAGGAACTGTCGATGGCAGTCCGCCGCCTCCTCGACGCAGGCGCCGCCGCCAGAACGCTACGCGGGGACGTGCAGGCCGAGGACGTGGTCGCGGCGCTGGTGGGAGTTGTCTCGGTGTGCACACTGCCGGAGCAGCAGGAGCAGGCTGGGCGGCTGATGGACCTGCTGATGGACGGGCTCCGGCGGAGGTAGGGCGCCGCGAGCTGCTACAGCGCTGGCCAAAACACACACCGCGCCAGTTCACGCTCGCTGGCCGGATGCCATGCGCACGCACGCTGGCACGCCCGAGCCTGTGTTCTAGCGGCCGAGCGCGCGAAGCTCCAACCAAGACCAGCCGCTCCGCCGCCCGCATGCCGCGCAGCGACACCGCGCGCCTGCCTGCACTCGCCCGCCGTCCTGCGTGGCCGAGACCGCCCGCCCCGCCGACCACATGCCACCCTGCGATACCGCGCCCGCGGTCCCGCCGTGCGCCGCATTGCCCGGCCGACTCCTACCTCCGCCGCATCAAGGCAGGCGCAGTGCCAGCAGGCCCAGGTCGGTGCGTTCTCGGCAGGCCATCGGGGCTCCTTCCGGCGGGCGGTCGTGTCCTCCCACTATCGGCCCGGGTCGCCGGCCCGCGCCGCTCGGAGGCGGCCAGTCGGACCAGGCATCGGACCAAGCATCGGACCAAGCGTCGGACACGGCGTCAGACGCCGGCCGCGACCGCCACGCCGAGCGCCATCAGCACGATCCCGGTCGTCACGCTCAGCCCCCGCTGCACGCCCGGACGCGAAACGCGAGCCCGCCCGCGCGCCACCAGCAGCGTGAACACCAGGTACCAGCACGCCGTCACCGCCGCCCACACCACCCCCAGCGCGATCCCCGACGCCAGCACCGGCCCGTGGCTCGTCACGAACTGCGGCAGCATCGAGACCGCGAAGACCCCGGCCTTCGGATTGCCGAGGTTCGTGCCGAGTCCGGCGGCGTACGCACCCCAAAAGCGGCCGTCGGAGTCGTCATCAGACACAGCGGACGGGGCCTCCACGAAACGACGCGCCGCCCGAAGCGTCCCGACCCCGAGCACCACCAGCACCACCCCGCCGATCACGCGGATGCCCTGGTAAATGTGCGGATTGGCCAGCAGCACCCCCGAAAGCCCGGCCGCGGCGGCCGTGGACCAGATCAGCAAGCCGGTGGCGGTCCCCATGATGGTCGGCCGGGCCATCGCGGGACCGCCGCGCAACGTTTGACGCAACATCAGGGCTTGACCGGCGCCGGGAAGCATCGCCAGAAGCCACGTAGTAATCAGGAAGACAGGAAAGTGAGTAGGCACTCGTTCAGGGTCGCGGCGCGCAAGAATTTACAGAAGTTAGCTCTGTGGGAGTGAGCGTTAAGATTTTTAAATGGGAATGGACCCGGAGCAACTGCGCCTGCTAGCCCTGATCGACCGCCACGGCTCCCTCACCGGCGCCGCGCACGCGCTCGGACTGACCCCCGCGGCCGTGACCCAGCAGCTCGCACGCGCCGAACGCGACTGCGGCGTGCCCCTGGTCGCCCGAGGCCCACGCGGCGCGCGACTGACCCCGGCCGCAAACGCCCTCGTCGGATACGGACACGTCATCGACGACCAGGTCGAGGCCGCCAACGAACGCTGGGCCGCCCTCATCGGACGCTGGTCCTTACGCCTGCGCATCGGCGCGTTCCAGGCGGCGGCGTACCACCTCGTCCCGCCAGCCCTGACCGCGCTGCGCCATCAGCGCCCTGACGCCGACATCTCGGTGATGGACGTGGTCTCCATAGAAGGCGCCGACCAGGTCGCCAACGGCCGGCTCGACCTGGCGGTGATCGCCTCGTGGTCCACTCCCCCGACCCCGCCCCCGACGCTGCCGCCGCACCTGTCGCTCCACACGCTGCTCGTCGACCCGATGGTCGTGGTCCTCCCCGACGACCATCCCCTGGCGGCCGGCGACCCCGACCGCCCGCTGCGCCTCGCCGAACTCGCCGAGGAGGCGTGGGTGGTGATCCTGGCCGGCACGGCGGCGCGCGACCAGTTCGACCGGGCCGCAGCCGTTGCGGGCTTCACACCGAGGATCCGCTTCCAGACCGAGTCGTACGACGTCGCCCAAGCGCTGGTCGGCACCGGTTTCGGCGTGGCGCTGGTGTCGCGGCTGGCACTGACGCGCGTCGCCGGAACCACGCACCGCGAGCTGGCCGAAACCGGCCTGTACCGCCGCATCCACGCCGTGACCGCCGCCGACACGACGCCGACGCCGCTGGTGGACGTGTTCCTCCGGCTTCTGCGCGACGTCGCAGAGGACATAGATGCCTCCGGCGCCACCACTGTCGACGCCGCCGCCGATACGACCACCGATGCGACGGTCGGCACCGCCGTCAGCCATCTCAACCACCTCAGCCGCCGGTGATCGCGATGTTATTCTCAATCGCACACGAGTCCATCAGGAGGCACACGGGGTGAGCGACGAGGAATACCGCGTCGACGACCTCGCGCGCCTGTCGGGCATGACGGTCCGCAACATCCGCGAGCACCAGTCCCGCGGCCTGCTCCCGGCCCCGACCGTGCGCGGCCGCGTCGGCTTCTACGGCCCCGAGCACCTGACCCGCCTGGAGCAGATCAAGCGCCTGCAGGCGGATGGCTTCACGCTGGAGTCGATCCGCCGCATGCTCGGCGGCGGCGCCGAGTTCGCCTCCTTCGCCGCCGCGGTCCACCAGGCCTTCGACGACGGCGACAAGCGCGTGGTCCGCCTGGACGACATCCACACCCTGTTCCCCGGCCTGGACCGCCCGGACGCGGGCGAAAACAACACCGACAACACCGACAACGCCGACACCGCCGCCCTCCTGGAATCAGCCGTCGAACTCGGCCTGCTGCGCCCCCTGGGCAACGGCCGCTTCGAGGAGCGCTCCCCGCAGCTGACCCGCATCGGCGCCGAACTCATGGCCCTGGGCATCCCCCCGGCCAGCGCCCTGAAGGCCGCGGCCGAGGCACGCACGCACGTCCAGGCCGTGGCGAAGGGCTTCGTGCAGCTGTACATGGACCAGATCTGGGCCCCCTTCGAAGCCGCCGGCTACCCCGCCGACCAGTGGCCGGACATCCTCAGCGGCCTGGACCGCCTGCGGCCGCTGGCCCTGGACTCGATGCTGGCGCTGATGCGGATGGCGCTGGACGAGGCGGCGACGCGGCTGATCGAGGAGCGGGCCGGGCTGCGGTAAGCAAGAACTCTGACAATGAGTGGGGTGGCAGTTCGAGAACTGCCACCCACGCCCAGCTACATCACTGTCTACTGAATCAGCGCTGGCTCTTCTCGGACGCAGCCGCCCCGCAAGTCGCCGCGTCAATCGGCCCACTCGCCCCACTCGGCCCGGTCTGCCCCGCCACGACGTTCACATCAGCCAGATCCGGCGCAGCCCGCCGCACCGCGTCAGCCTCCGTGTCGTCCTCCCGAGCCTGCGACGCACGCTCGGCCTCGACCCGCGCCAGGTACCGCTCCACTTCCTCCCGCACCGTCGCCTCGCTCCAGCCGAGCACCGGCGCCATCAGCGCCGCGACCTCCGGGGCGGCCGTGACGCCGCGGTCCCAGGTCTCGATCGAGATGCGGGTGCGGCGGGTCAGCACGTCCTCCAGGTGCAGCGCGCCCTCGTGCGACGCCGCGTACACCGCCTCGACGCGCAGGTAGTCGTCCGCGCCGGGGATCGGCTCGCCGAGCGACGCGTCGGCCGCGACCAGCTCCAGCAGCTCGTCGACGCAGGACCCGTACCTGCGCAGCAGGTGCTCCACGCGCACCTGGTGCAGCCCGGTCCGGCGGGCGATCCGGCCGCGCTCGTTCCAGCGCGCCGCGAAGCCCTCCGCGCCGAGGACCGGGACCTTGTCCGTCACCGACTCCGGGACCTTCGCGCCGTCGGTGGTGTCCAGGTCCTCGACCGCCGCGTCGATGACGTCCTTGGCCATCACCCGGTACGTCGTGTACTTGCCGCCGGCCACCACTGTCAGACCCGGCGCCGGGGAGGAGACGATGTGCTCGCGCGAGAGCTTCGTGGTCTGATCCGCGTTGCCCGACAGCAGCGGCCGCAGTCCCACGTACACGCCCTCGATGTCCTGCTCCGTCAGCGGCTTGGCCAGCACGGCGTTGGCGTGCTCCAGCAGGTACTCGATGTCCGCGCGGCTGGCCGCCGGGTGCTCGCGGTCCAGGTCCCAGTCGGTGTCGGTGGTGCCGACCAGCCAGTGCCGGCCCCACGGGATGATGAACAGCACGCTCTTCTCGGTCCGGGATATCAGCCCGGTACGCAGGTCGATCCGGTCGCGCGGCACCACCAGGTGGACGCCCTTGGACGCGCGCACCGAGATCGCCGCGCGCAGGTCCGCCAGCTCATGGATGTCATCGGTCCACACGCCGGTCGCCCCGACGACCTGGCGGGCCCGGACCTCGATACTGCGGCCGGCCTCCAGGTCCTGCACCACCGCGCCGGTGACCCGGCCGCCCTCGCGCAGCAGCCCGGTGACCCGGGTGCGGGTGGCGACGCGGGCCCCGTACTGCGCCGCCGTGCGGGCCAGCGCCATCACGAAGCGCGCGTCGTCGACCTGCGCGTCGTAGTACTGGATCGCGCCGACCAGGGAGTCGTGCCGCAGGGCCGGCGCGCGCCGCAGGGCCGCGGTCTTGGTCAGGTGGCGGTGCCGGGGCAGGGCGCGGGCGCCGCCCATGGTGTCGTAGAGCATGACGCCGGCGCCTATGTAGAAGCGCTCCCAGACCCGGTGCTTCAGCGGCAGCAGGAACGGGACCGGACGCACCAGGTGCGGCGCGATGCGGTTCAGCAGCAGGCCGCGCTCGGTCAGCGCCTCGCGGACCAGGCCGAAGTCGCGCTGCTCCAGGTAGCGCAGGCCGCCGTGGATCAGCTTGCTGGAACGGCTCGACGTCCCGGCGGCCCAGTCGCGGGCCTCGACCAGGGCGACGGACAGGCCGCGGGTGGCGGCGTCCAGCGCGGCCCCGGCGCCGACCACGCCGCCGCCGATGACCAGGACGTCGAACTCCTCCTCGGCCATCTGCTGGAGCGCGCCGAGCCGGTACTGGGCGCCCAGGGGTGTGGATTGCACGGTGTTTCCTCCGTTGATACGACGCGTGGGCGCTCTGAGCGCTTCCAGCTTTCTTGCTTCTGCTACTTGCTCTGCGTGCTTTTTTGCTTGCCTGAAGAGGTGGTGACGGACGGCCACAGCCGGGCCCGGATCCCCGGGCCCGGCAGCTGCGGATCAGTCCTCGAACTCGACCCAGTCCAGCGTCCGCGCCACGGCCTTCTTCCAGTTGCGGTAACCCTTGGCGCGCGAGGCCTCGTCGGCCTCGGGCAGCCAGCGCTTGTCCTCGTTCCAGTTGCTGACCAGCTCCTCGGTCGACTTCCAGAACCCGACGGCCAGACCCGCGGCGTAGGCGGCACCCAGCGCGGTGGTCTCGGCGACGACCGGCTTGGACACCGGCACCCCGAGCACGTCGGCCTGGATCTGCATGGCCAGCTCGTTGGCGGTCACGCCGCCGTCCACGCGCAGCACGTCCAGCCGCACGCCCGAGTCCTGCTCCATCGCCTCCACGACGTCGCGGGTCTGGTAGGCGATCGACTCCAGCGTGGCCCGCGCCAGGTGGGCGTTGGTGTTGTAGCGCGACAGGCCGACGATCGCGCCGCGCGCGTCGGAACGCCAGTAGGGGGCGAACAGGCCGGAGAACGCGGGCACGAAGTACACGCCGCCGTTGTCCTCGACCTGCCGGGCCAGCGACTCGCTCTGCGCGGCGCCGGAGATGATGCCGAGCTGGTCGCGCAGCCACTGCACGGCCGAGCCGGTCACCGCGATCGAGCCCTCCAGCGCGTAGATCGCCGGCTCGTCGCCGAACTTGTAGGCCACGGTGGTCAGCAGCCCGTTCTCCGAGCGGACGATCTCCGTGCCGGTGTTCAGCAGCAGGAAGTTGCCGGTCCCGTAGGTGTTCTTGGCGGTGCCGGGGGTGAAGCAGACCTGGCCGACGGTCGCGGCCTGCTGGTCGCCGAGGTTGCCGGTGATCCGCACCTCGCCGCGCAGCGGGCCGTCGGCGCGGGTGACGCCGTAGCCCTGCGGGTCGGAGGAGGGGCGGATGGCCGGGAGCATGGCGCGCGGGACGTTGAAGAACCCGAGGAGCTCCTCGTCCCAGTCCAGCGTCTCCAGGTTCATCAGCATCGTGCGGCTGGCGTTGGTGACGTCGGTGACGTGCACGCCGCCGTCCACGCCGCCGGTCAGGTTCCAGATGATCCAGCTGTCCATGGTGCCGAAGATCGCGTCCCCGGCCTCGGCGGCGGCGCGCAGGCCGTCGACGTTCTCCAGCAGCCACTGGATCTTGCCGCCGGCAAAGTACGTCGCCGGCGGCAGGCCGGCCTTGCGCCGGATGACCTGGCCGCGCTCGTCGGCGTCCAGGGCGGCGGCGATGCGGTCGGTGCGGGTGTCCTGCCAGACGATCGCGTTGTAGTAGGGGCGTCCGGTGTGCCGGTTCCACACCACCGAGGTCTCGCGCTGGTTGGTGATGCCGAGCGCGGCCAGGTCGGAGGCGTGCAGGTGGGCGCTGTTCATCGCGGTCTCGATGACCGCCCGGGTCCGCTCCCAGACCTCGGTGGGGTTGTGCTCGACCCAGCCGGCCTGCGGCAGGATCTGCGAGTGCTCGAGCTGGTGCCGGGCCACCTCGTTGCCGCCGTGATCGAAGATCATGAAGCGGGTGCTGGTGGTGCCCTGGTCGACCGCGCCGACGTAGTCAGCCATGAGGATTGCCTCTCTCGCGTTGCGCGCTTCCGACGCGCACTGGGTCTTCTGAGGGGATGGGGGTCGGCTCGGCCGGGGTCTCCGGCCGAGCCCGGGACCGGCTACGCGGTCTGGCCCGAGGCCGCCTCCGGGTTGTCGATCGGCACGGCGGCCGGGTCGTCCGGCGCGGTGTCGTCCGACAGGAACGTGCCGATCAGCACCCGGTACAGCCAGGCGCCGATGAGGCCGCCGATGATCGGCGCGACTATTGGCACCCAGAAGTACAAGTCGCCGTATTGGTCTCTGAACGCCGTCCCGTACCCGGTGAAGAACGAGGCGAGCCGCGGACCGAAGTCACGCGCCGGGTTGATGGCGTAGCCGGCGTCGGTGCCGAAGGCCATGCCGATGGCCACCACGAGCAGGCCCACCACGACCGGCGCCATGTTGGCCCCCGGGGAGGTGTTGCGCAGGTCGGTGATCGCCAGGATGCAGAACAGCAGGATGGCCGTGCCGATGATCTGGTCGCGGAACCCGCCCCACATGTGCACCGGGAGCGAGCCGTTGCCGGGCAGCGTCGAGAAGATGCCCTGGCTCTTGATGGTGTGGCCGGGGTCGAACTTCGCGATGACCTCGGTGTAGTTCCAGCGCACGACCAGCGCCGCGACGAAGGCCCCGAGGGTCTGCGCCAGGGCGTACGGGAGCACCTTGCGCCACGAGAAGCCGCCGAAGGCGGCCAGTGCCACGGTGACGGCGGGGTTCAGGTGCGCGCCGGTGATCTTGCCCGCCACGTAGACACCCAGCAGGACGCCGAAACCCCAGGCCCAGGCGATGCTGTCGTGGTTGCCGATCCCGCCGGCGACCACCTGTGCCACAACGCCGATGCCGAACAGCAGAAGGATGAACGTGCCCGCGAACTCCGCGGCCAGCTCTCCCACGAGCCCTTTGGCTCGAACGCGATCCGCCAAGCGATTCGCCATGTCTCCTCCTGACCGGGTGGGACACCCCGGCCGTCCGGGGCGCCTGATGTCCCACACCGAGCGTGTCGAAGCTCACCATGGGATTCCGCACAGCGTGCGTTCGCCGAAACCTCCCGTCAACGGACCCCGTACGACAATGTCGAACTCTGGTCAGGATCCCCGACCTGGGGTACCGTCGCGCCACATGGCGGCAATCTTCGCGGACACCCCGGTCCTGGCCGGTCAGGCCGGTCAGCACGGCCGGCGTGTCGCGCACGCGCCGCCGGCGGCGTCCCCGCCGTGCCCGCCCCCGGGTACGGCGTTCGACGACGTCGACCACCGCACGAAGGGCTATCATCACCGCCATGCCGGGACCCGTGCAGTCCATCGAACGCGCGGCTGCGATCCTGCGCCTGCTGGCGCGCGGCTCCGGACGGCTCGGGCTGGGCGAGATAGCGGCCTCGCTGGGCCTGGCGAAGGGCACGACGCACGGCATCCTGCGCACGCTGCAGGGCGTCGGCTTCGTCGAGCAGGACAAGAGCAGCGGCAAGTACCAGCTCGGCGCCACCCTGCTGCACCTGGGCACCAGCTATCTGGACGTGAACGAGCTGCGGTCCCGGGCGATCAACTGGGCCGACGCCCTGGCGGCGCGCAGCGGCGAGGCGGTCTGGATCGGGACGCTGCTGGACGGCAAGGTGCTCATCGTGCACCACGTCTTCCGGCCCGACGACTCGCTGCAGAGCCTGGACGTGGGCGCGCTGCTGCCGCTGCACGCCAGCGCGCTGGGCAAGGTGCTGCTGGCCTACGACACGCAGGCCGCGGCCGAACTGCGGGAGACCGAGCTGGCGCCGCTGACCCGGCGCACCCTGGTCACCCCCGCCGCGCTGCGCCGCGAGCTGACGAAGGTCCGCGAGCACGGCTTCGCCACCGACATCGAGGAGTCGACGCTGGGCCAGGCCTCGATCGCCGCGCCGATCCGCGGCTACGGCGGCCTGGTGGTCGGGGCGATCAGCATCACCGGCGCGGTGGACCGGGTGTGTCCCTCGACCGGCAAACCGGACCCGGCGCTGGCCGACGCCGTGCAGAACGCCGCGCAGATGATCTCGCGGGACCTCGGCGCGGGGCGCTGGTAGGGCTGTCGGCGCTGCCAGGGCCGACAGCCCTGACAGCGCTGGTAACCGCCGGCGCAGGCCGGGGCTCGCAGCGTTTCGAGCACCGCGTCCCCGAGTACCACGTCCCCGAGTACCACGCTCGTGAGCACCACGCTCCTGAACACCGCCCGCGCCGGCGCCTTCTCCCCAAGCGCTCGCCCTCGCACCC
>NZ_JAACYW010000192.1 GCF_015356825.1 Catenulispora rubra
CCGGCGGGGGATGCGGGCACGGGGCGCCGGGCGGGCACTCGACCGGCGGCGGGGCCATCACCGGCGGGGCCAGCTCGGGGGCGCCGTTCACGCAGTGGTTGTCCTTGGCGCCGGTGGCGAAGGCCAGCAGGCCGACCGAGTCGCCGCAGGCCTGCACCGGGACGTCCGCGGACAGCTGTAGGACGTTGCCGGAGACCAGGCCGGGGGAGTCCGCCGCCGCACCCTCGGCCAGGGCGTGCGTGCCCTCGTCCACGCAGTCGTTGTCGTGCGCGGTGACGTCGGCGGCCAGCGCGCCGGCGGCCAGACCGCAGGCCTGGACCGGGACGTTCGCGGCGACCGAGCCGACGTTGCCGGAGATCGCGCCGGGGCTGTCGGCGGCGGCGCCGAACGCCTTGGCCGTGGCGTCCTCGGTGAAGCAGTCGTTGTCGCGGGCTCCGACCAGGGCGCCGCCGGCCGCGCCGGCGTCGCCGCAGACCTGGATCGGGACGTCGGCGGGGACCTGCGCGACGTTGCCGGAGACCGCGCCGGGGCTGTCGCTCGCGGCACCGTGCGTGGTGGCGGAGTCCCCCTGCGCCGCCGCGGTGCTCGCGTAGCCCATGACCAGTGCGCCGGTGGTAGCCGACAGCAGCAGGCCCTTCCTTACAAAGGCGTGCATGGATGTACCTCAGATGTCGTCGAATTCGAGGAGCCGAAGGTCGGCTCTCGGGCCTCAACGACACCTTCGGAGCTCCGGTAACGGACATCCGGCCGATGAACCGTCGAATGTCCACCATCCGGCAGATACCCGAGGTTTTTGTTACAGGGTCAGGGGATCATTGATGTGCGATCAGTTCTTTGCGATTCAGCGCTGTGTGATCAGTGCTTTGTGATCATTGCTGTGCGTCCACGGTCATCTGGGCGGAGCCGATGATGTGCCGGCCCAGTATGAACCCCGAGTAGGCGGTGCTGGTCCCGGCGCTCGGCAGGCCGATGCTCGCCGTGTCCAGGGCCAGGACCCGGATCTGGTAGTGGTGCACCGGGTCGCCGACGGGCGGGCAGGGGCCGTCGAAGGAGGTGTCGCCGAGGTCGTTCACGCCGACCACGGTCCCGGCCGGCGGCGTGGCCGTGCCCCCGAAGGTGCGCGCGCCGGCCGGGATGTCCCAGGCCCGCCAGTGCGAGAACCCGCTGCCGGTGGGGGCCTGCGGGTCGAACATCTCCACCGCGAAGCTCTTGGTGCCGGCCGGGGCCCCGGACCAGGTCAGGCGCGGCGGCGTCTTGAACCCGGTGCAGATCTCGGCGGCCGGGAAGGTGCCGTGGTCGGCCAGGTCGGGGGAGCTGACGTGGAAGTGCGCGGCGTCGCGCGGGATGCCGCTGCGCACGGGGCTGTAGCCGAAGCGGTCGTGGACGGCGGCGTAGGCGGTGGCCGCCCCGGCGGCGAACATGGCCGCGGACGCAACCCCGGCAATGGTGATTTTCGTCTTCTGCTGCATGGGTCAAAAGCTTCGGGGACATGTCGCGCTGCCGGGAGATCCTTCGAAACCTGGTATTCCGCGTACCACCCGCCAGAGCACGCTCGGGGAGTTCCTCACCGCGATGCGCGGCCGGCTCGCGCCGGAGGACGTCGGCCTGCGCAGCGTCGGCCGCCGCCGCACGCCGGGCCTGCGCCGCCAGGAGGTGGCCGAACTCGCCGCGGTGAGCATCGACTGGTACATCCGGCTGGAGCAGGGCCGCGTCGGGGCGCCGGGCTCGGCGGTGCTGGACGCGCTCGCGGCGGCGCTGCGCCTGTCCCCGGTCGAGCGCGAGTACCTGCACCTGACGGCGCGCGGCGAGGCGCCCCCGCGGCCGCTGCCGGACCGGCCCGAGGGCGTGAGCACGTCGCTGCGCGCGATGCTGGACGGGATGCCGACGCTGCCGGCGTACGTGCTGGACCACAGCTTCGACGTGCTGGCGTACAACGCGGCGGCCACGGCCATGTTCGGGGACGGATTCGGCCACGGCACGGCCGCCAACGCGGCGCTGCTGCTGTTCCTGGACGGCGCGACCCGCCGCATTCAGCTGTCGTGGGAGCAGATCGCCCGCGAGACCGTCGGAGGCCTGCGCGCCAACGCCGCGAAGTACCCCGACGACCCGCGCCTGCAGGCGGTGATCGCGCGCCTGCGAGCGGGCAACCGCGACTTCGCCACCTGGTGGGACGACCACACCGTCGACGAGCGCAGCAGCGGGGTGAAGCGCGTGGCGCACCCGGCGGCGGGGGTGCTGACGGTGGCGTACGACGTGCTGACCGCGCCGGGCGCCGCGGAGCAGCGGCTGGTGGTGCTGACCCCGGTCGGGGCGGAGACGGAGCAGCGGTTGCGGGCGCTGGTGGCGGCGCACTCGCGGCGGGTGGCGCGGGAGAGCGGGGGCGTTGAGGGTGTTGAGGGTGTTGAGGCGGGGCCGGAGCCGGCGCTGGCGGGGTGAGCCGGGCGGCGGGCAGTGGCGAGCCCGGCGGTCGGGGTGCTGACAGTGGTCTGCGACATGCACACGACGGCGGCCAACTCGGCGCGATGGTTGCCAGCGGGCCCCAGGGCGGTGGTGGTGAGCCGGGCGGCGGGCTGCGCTGTCAGGGTGCCGGCAGTGTGGTCTGCGACATGCTGATGGTGCTGGCGGAGCGGGACTATTCGGCGGTCGAGTGCACGCGATCAGCCGCCTTCGCCGCCGCCTCGATCCGCGCGCGCAGCGCTTCGCGGGCGGTGTCGTCGATCGGCTCCTCGTACTGCGCCGCCACGCCGGTTCGGCCGTCGAGCTGTTCGCGCAGGATGTCGGCGTGGCCGGCGTGCCGGGTCGTGTCGGTGAGGAGGTGGACCAAGATGGCGAACAGATGGGTGTCGGGGTGCGTCCACCAGGGCACGTGGCCGGGTGCGTCGGCCGGGAGCTCGGTGATGGTCGCGTCCGCGTGCGTCCACACCTGGCGGTAGAAGGCGATGATCTGCTCGCGGGTCTCGTCCTCGGTCGCCCACAGGTCGCTGCCGTCAGAGTCCTGCCAGGGCGGCAGCGCCTCGGGGTACGGCCGGCCGAAGACCTCGCCGAAGTAGCGGGCCTCCCAGGTCGCCGCGTGCTTGACCAGGCCCAGGAGGTTGGTGCCGGTCGGGGTCAGCGGCCGGCGCGCGTCGTACTCCGACAGGCCGTCGAGCTTCCAGATCAGGACCTCGCGGACGTTCTTCAGCCGGGTGTGCAGATATGCCTTCGCGGCTTCGTCGGTCATGGCGCACGAGCCTAATGAGCCAGCGCGAACATCTCCCCGTCGACCTCCGTCACCAACCCGTCGCTCACCAGGCTCGCCAGCGCCCGCTCCCGCTGCGTCACGTCTCGCGTCCACGCGGCCTCCAGCTCCTCGCGCGGCACCGGGCCGTGCGTGTCCCGCAGGACCGCCAGCAGCCGTCCGCGCGCCTGGCGGTCCGTGCCCTCGTATGTCTGGCCGCGGCGCGGCGGGCCGTCGTACGCGGGCCTGCCGTCCGCGACCCAGCGGCACAGGTCCGCGACCGGGCACGCCTCGCAGCGTGGCGCCCGCGCGGTACACACCACGGCGCCGAGCTCCATGCTCGCGGCGGCCCATTCCGCGGCGTCGGGGGCGGCGGGCGGGAGCAGGTCGGTGGCGATGCGGCGGTCGGCCGGGGTGGTGGCCGCGGCCGGGAATTCTGTGCCGGTCACCACGCGGGCCAGTACCCGGCGCACGTTCGTGTCCAGCACGATGTGCCGCTTCTGGTACGCGAACGACGCGATCGCCCCCGCCGTGTACTCCCCGACGCCGGGCAGCGCCCACAGGTCCTCGTACGTGTCCGGCACGACGCCGTCGAAGGCCTCTTCGATGGCCGTGGCGGCCGCGTGGAGCCGCTGCGCGCGCCGCGGGTACCCCAGCCGCCCCCAGGCCCGCACGGCCTCGCCCACGGGCTCCGCGGCCAGCGCCGCCGGCGTGGGCCAGCGGGCGAGCCAGGCCTCGTAGACCGGCAGCACGCGGACCACCGGGGTCTGCTGGAGCATGAACTCGCTGACCATCACCGCCCACGCCGAGGCGTCCGGGCGGCGCCAGGGGAGGTCGCGGGCTTCGGCCCGGAACCAGTCGACGACTCGTTCGACCAGTTCAGCCCCTTGTTCGAAGGCTGCGAGGTCGGTGCGGTCGATGCTGCGCGTGGTCGTTCTTTCCGCCATCTGACGATCGTACGGCGAGGCGCGCCGCACACCGCGGCATCGGCCCCGTAGAGTGACCCCTCGTGGGTTCGCTTCGAAATCCCGTCGGATCTCTCGCGCCCGCCGTCTATTGGCGGCGGCGCGTTTTAGTTGTGCTGGCCGTCGTCGCGGTGTTGGCGCTGGTCCTCTACGCGTGCTCGGGGTCGGGCTCCAAGAAGAAGCAGCCGGTCGCGGACGGCAGCAGCCCGACCGCGTCGCAGTCCTCGGTCCCGACCGCGGGCGGCTCGCAGACCGCGGCCAGCGGCGGGGCGTCCGGCGGCCCGTCCTCGGCCGGCGCGAGCGGGCCCTCCGGCGGCGCCAGTGGGGCCAGCGGCTCGGCTTCCGCCTCCGGTGGCACCAACGGTGGCGTCAACGGCGGCGCGAACAGCACCGGCGGCACCAACGGCGCCTCCGGCGGTTCCACCAGCGGCCCCGGCTGCCAGCTCAGCCTGAGCCTGACCTCGCAGTCCTCGGCCTACGCCAACGGCGTGGACCCGCAGTTCACCGTCGCCGTGGCCAACAAGGGCACCGCCGACTGCGACGTCGACGTCAGCCCGAAGTCGCTGGTCCTGAACGTCTACTCCGGCCCGGACCACGTCTGGTCCTCGGCGGACTGCGCCACCGGCGGCAAGGACCTGCGCGGCATCGCCCCCGGCGGGGTCAAGACGGTCACCTTCACCTGGAACCGCACCCGCTCCTCGCAGGGCTGCACGGCCGGCAGCTCCTCGGCCAAGCTCGGCATGTACTTCGGCGTGGTGATCCTGGGACCCGGCAGCGGCGCGAACGCCCCGGCCGCGCAGAGTCAGGCGAAGTCGTTCGAGCTGAAGACCGGCAGCTGACGGGCCTGTTCAGGCCCGAACAGGCCTGAACAGAGGCTCCCCGAGCAGCCAGTCCACGGCTCGCCGAGAAGAATTCGGCGAGCCGTGTAGAGAACGCGCCAGTCGGCTCCGACTACCGGGTGAAGCAACCGACAGCTCATTCCCCAGGAGATGCCATGACCGAGCACATCACCTCCCGCGACAGCAGCACGCTGGCCGTGGACCGCATTGGCGAGGGCCCCACCGTGATCCTCGTCGGCGGCGCCTTCAACGACCGCAGCACGGTCGCCGGCCTGGCCGCCGAGCTGGCGTCGCGCTACACCGTCGTCACCTACGACCGCCGCGGCCGCGCGGAGAGCACCGACAAGGCGCGCGAAGCCGGCGCGGACTTCGACCCCGCGAACGAGATCGACGACCTCGCGGCCGTCATCGAGCACGTCGGCGGGCACGCGCACCTGTTCGGCCACTCCTCCGGCGCGATCCTGGTCCTGGAAGGCGCGATCCGCGGGCTGCCGGCGGACTCCGTCGCCGTTTACGAGTCGCCGTTCCGCGCCGACCCGGACCTGCCGCACCCGCCGGCCGACCTGCTGGACCGGCTCACCGCGCTGGCCGAGAAGGACGACCGGGACGGCGCCGCGAGCCTGTTCCTCACCGAGGCCATCGGCCTGCCGCCGGAGATCGTGTCGGGCATGAAGCGCGGCCCGGTGTGGGCCTTCTTCCTCGGCAACGCCCTGACGCTGCCCTACGACGTGGGCTTGTCCCGGCCCGCGGAGCTCGTCGACCGGGACCGGCTGGGCACGCTGACGATGCCGGTGCTGGCCGTCTACGGCGACCGGACGCCGCCGGGCCTGGCGGCCGGCGCGAGGGTGGTGGCCGAGTCGGTGCCCGGCGCGCGGCTGGTCGTGCTGCCCGGCGAGGACCACAGCGTGCTTCAGCGCCCGCAGGCGCTGGCGCCGACGCTGATCGAGTTCTTCGGCTGAGGTGTGCCGGCGCTGAGAAGCTCAGGCGGTCACAAGGTCAGGCACTGAGAAGGTCAGGCGGTCAGGCGGAAGGCGTTCCAGCCGTCCCTACACGTACCGCTCAAGGATCGACGACTCCGCCAGCCGCGACAGCCCCTCGCGCACCGACCGGGCCCGGGTCTCCCCGACGCCCTCGACCCGCTGCAGGTCGTCGATCGACGCCGCGAGCAGCTTCTGCAGCCCGCCGAAGTGCTCCACCAGCCGGTCGATGACCGTGCCGGGCAGCCGCGGCACCTTGGCCAGCAGCCGGTAGCCGCGCGGCGACACCGCCGACTCCAGCACCTCGACGCCGCCGCTGAAGCCCATCGCCTTGGCCGTCTGCAGCAGATCCAGCAGCTGCGTGCGGTCCAGGGCGCCCAGGTCGTCCGAGACGTCGGCGACGCTGCGCGCCTTCTTGCCGGTGCGCTCGGGCAGGTAGTCGCGGGCGATCAGGTCGCGGTCCGGGTCGACGCCGGCCATCAGCTCGTCGAGCTGGAGCGACAGCAGCCGGCCGTCCACACCCAGCTGCACCACGTAGCCGGCGACCTCGTCGGCGATGCGGGTCACCATCTCCAGCCGCTGCGCGACCGCCGCCACGTCGCGGACCGTCACCAGGTCCTCGATCTCCAGCGCCGACAGCGTGCCGGTGACCTCGTCCAGCCGCAGCTTGTAGCGCTCCAGCGTGGCCAGCGCCTGGTTCGCCTTGGACAGGATCGCGCCGGAGTCCTCCAGCACCACGCGCTGGCTGCCCAGGTAGAGCGCGATGATGCGCATCGACTGCGACACCGACAGCACCGGGAAGCCGGTCTGCTTGGCGACGCGGTCGGCGGTGCGGTGCCGGGTGCCGGTCTCCGCGGTCGGGATCGCCGGGTCCGGGACCAGCTGCACCCCGGCCCGCACGATGCGGCTGCCGTCGGTGGAGACCACCACGGCACCGTCCATCTTGCACAGCTCGCGCAGCCGCTGCGGGGAGAACTCGACGTCGAGCACGAAGCCGCCGGTGGCCATCTCGTCGACCAGCTTGTCGAAGCCGAAGACCACCAGGCCGCCGGTGTTGCCGCGCAGGATGCGCTCCAGACCGTCGCGCAGGACCGTTCCCGGCGCGACGCTCATCAGGATCGCCGACAGGGCGGCGCGTTCGGAGGCCTCACCTGTCACTGTGCGATTCCCATCCTGCTCTCGTGCTCCTCTTCGCGATGCCCGAAACCCTCACGCACCGCGCGATTCCGATCCTGATCTCCCCGGAGGGCGGGAATCAAACGGTCGTAGTGACTCAACCTTACCGGCGTACGCCTGTCGCCACGGCGTGAAGCGCTGCCCGGACGTCGCCCACTTCGACGATCGACAGCCCCGCAAGGTTCCCGCCGTAGTCCTTGCCGTCCGGATCGGGCGGGACCAGCGCGGTCTTGAAGCCCAGCCGCGCGGCCTCGGTGAGCCGCCGCCGCACCCCGGTCACCGGCCGCACCTCGCCGGCCAGGCCCACCTCGCCGATCGCCACCACGCCCTCGCCGACCGGCTCGTTCACCGTCGCCGAGGCCAGGGCCAGTAGCAGTGCCAAGTCCGCGGCGGGCTCGGTGAGCCGTACACCGCCGACGGTGGCGCTGTAGATCTCCGAACTCGCCAGCCCGGCGATGCCGCCGCGCTGCTGGAGCACGGCCAGGATCATCGCCACCCGGTTGGTGTCCAGGCCCGAGGAGGCCCGGCGCGGGGTCGGGGCGCTGGTCTTGGTGACCAGCGCCTGCACCTCGGCGACCAGCGGCCGCCGGCCTTCCAGGGTGACGGTGACGCAGGTGCCCGGGACCGGGACCGGCCGCCGGGAGAGGAACAGGCCCGAAGGGTCGGACAGGCCGCGGATGCCGGTGTCGTGCATCTCGAAGCAGCCGATCTCGTCGCTGGCGCCGTAGCGGTTCTTCACGGCGCGGATCAGGCGCAGCGAGGAGGCGCGGTCGCCCTCGAACTGCAGGACCACGTCGACCAGGTGCTCCAGGATGCGCGGGCCGGCGATGCTGCCGTCCTTGGTGACGTGCCCGACCAGCACGCACGCCATGTTGCGCTCCTTGGCGTCCCGGATCAGCGACGCCGCGACCTCGCGGACCTGCGTCACGCCGCCGGGGGTGCCGTCCACCGCGGCCGAGGCGATGGTCTGCACCGAGTCCACGATCACCAGCCGCGGCTGGATCGCCTCGATCTGCCCGAGCACCGAGCCCAGGTCGGTCTCGGCGGCCAGGAACAGGTTCGGGTGCAGGGCCTTGATGCGGTCGGCGCGCAGCCGGACCTGGGCCGCCGACTCCTCGCCGGTGACCACCAGGGTGCGGGCCCCGGAGGAGGCGTAGGCGGCCGCGGCGGCCAGCAGCAGCGTCGACTTGCCGATGCCGGGCTCGCCGGCCAGCAGGACGACCGCGCCGGGCACGACGCCGCCGCCCAGGACCCGGTCCAGCTCGCTCACGCCGGTCGGGACCGCGGCGGCGTCGTCCACCGCCACGTCGCCGATCGGCCGGGCCTTCTGGGTCGGCATGGTGGCCACGGTCTTCGGCGCGGACTTGGCCGCGCCCCGTTCCTCAACGCTGCCCCACGTTTGGCACTCGCCGCAGCGTCCGACCCATTTCGCGTACTGTGTGCCGCACTCGGTGCACTGGTACGCGGCCGCCGGGTCGGCCTTCCGGGCGCGGGAGTTGGCGGTCGGCATGAGGCCACGTTAGCGGTCGGCGCCGACACCGGTCGGCCATCGGAATTCCGCGGCCGCGGCCGCGCCTCGCGGGCGCGTGGGGTGTGAACCGGGAACATGTATCGGTATAAACAGGGTGATTCCAGGATGACTTCGCCGGCAACCTCTAGTCGAATGCCCTGATCCACTGGCTAGTTGTCGCTCGAATGGCTTAACGTCTGAGGCCGTGACAGACCGGGAAATGGTGACGGCGCTGCGCGCGGGGGATCAGCTCGCCATCGGGCAGATCTACGACACATACGGCGCGCGGTTGTATGCATATTGTTACGACCTGCTCGCCGATCACGAGCTGGCCGCTGACGCGCTGCGTGACGCGTTCATCGTCGCCAACAACCGGATCCGCGAGCTGGCCAACCCCGACGAGCTCGGCGCCTGGCTCTACGCGCTGAGCCGGGCCGAGGCGCTGCGGCTGGGGGTCTCCGACGACATCCCCGCCGACGCCGCGCAGGGCACCCGCAACGACCGGTTCGCCCGGGCCGCGCTGGACGTCTACGCGATGCTGCCGCCGGAGAGCCGGGAGATCCTCGACCTGGCCTTCCGGCACCGCATGGTGGACGGCGACCTGGCGCTGGTCATGGACATGTCCGAGGAGCAGATCGGGCAGGTGGTCCAGGACGCCCAGGAGGACCTGGAGAACGGCCTGACCGCGGTGCTGGCCAACCGGGTCGGCGACCCGCGCTGCGCGGAGATCGCCGAGCTCGGCAAGCGCTTCGACCGGCTGGACGGCAAGGGCGTCGAGCCCTGGCTGGACGCGGTCTCCCGGCACGTGAAGGCCGACCAGGCCTGCGCCGACCACATCGAGAACCGGCGGCCGCTGCGGCTGTTCGAGGAGCTGCCGCACGCGTTCGTGCCGCCCGGGGTGCGCGCCCGCGTGCTGGACACCCTGCGCGACCCGGCCGGCGCGGCGTTCTGCCAGCGCATCGCGGCCCGGGCCGGCGCCTTCGACGAGTCCGGGTTCCCGGCGGCCGCCGGCAAGTCCGGCGTCGGCGGCGCCCGCAAGCTGCTGCCCATCGCCGGCATCGTGCTGGTGGTGCTGGCGGTCGGCGGCGTGGCGGTGGCGATGGTCGGCGGCGGGGGCAAGTCCGGCCCGGCCGGGACCGGCGCCGGGAACACGACCTCGACGACGTCCTCCTCGGGGTCCTCCGCGGCTGGGGACAGCGGCGCGGCGTCCTCGGGGGGCTCCACCTCGGCGCCGACGCAGCAGTCCACGGATTCGGCGACGGGCTCGACCGACAACGGCGGCGCGCCGACCGGCGGCGGGCAGACGGACACCGGCGGGACGACCCACCACACCTCGTCGTCGTACCGGCACACCTACACCTCGTCGCACAGCTCCTCCACGCCGAGCAAGAAGCCGAGCACCTCGACCGAGCCGACGACGCCTTCGAGCTCGACGTCTCTGCCCCCCGCCTCCGGCCTGCCGAGCAACACCAATTCGACCCCGACCACCACCCCTACCAACTGATCGACCGGCTGATCGGCTGGCCCCCCGCGCCGATCGGCGCCCCCCGGACCGGGCGCGCGCAAGTCGCCCGGTCGAGTGACACCGACGTTTGGTCACGGCCCGGGTCGCAGAACCCCTCGAAGGGGGCAACCTGGGCCGATTCTCTGATCAGCGCACCGGCACATGTCTAACGTCGGCTGGTGTGAAGGACCACGACTCGAACGCCACGGATCCCCTCGATCCCGCGGACCCGGTGAACCGGGACAGCGTCTCCGACAGCTGGGGGCGCGCGGCGGCCTACGACGCCTACGCGGACGGTCTGCACACCTACGCCCTGGGCGGTCTGCGCCACCACGAGGCCGCCTCCTCGGCGGTGTACTGCGCCTTCGTCGCCGCCGACCACCACGTCGCGCACCTCGGTGACGCCGAGATGCTGCGCCCCTGGCTCTACGCGATCACCCGGCACTACTGCCGCGCCGGGAAGCTGCCGCGCCTGCGCCTGACGGCGTCCTCGGCGCCGGTCCCGGCTCCCAAGGACGCCGCGATGGCCGAACTGGAGCGCACGCTGCTGTCGGCCGAGCTGGCCTCGCTGGACTGGCCGGACACCGACGGCCTGAGCGCGGCGCACCGCGAGGTCCTGGAGCTCTCGGTCCGGCACGGGATGGAGAGCCGCGCGGTCGGGATGATGCTCGGCAAGCCGGCGGCGGAGTCCTTCGAGGTGCTGTCCGAGGCCTGGCACGAGCTGGAGCGCTCGCTGGCGGCGCTGGCCCTGCTGCGCACCTCGCGCTCGCACTGCCCGGACCTGGCGGCGCTGGCCGAGGGCTGGTCCGGCCGGCTCACGGCCCAGCGCCGGGAGCCGCTGGTCGCGCACGTGGACGCCTGCTCCCGCTGCCAGTACCACCTGCACAAGGTGATCGGGGCGCCGCAGGCCCCGTCGATCCTGCCGCACGTCCCGGCGCCGAAGGAGCTGCGCGAGCGGGTCCTCGGCGACCTGCTGGACAGCAGCCCGGAGAAGGCGGCGGAGAAGACCGCGATCGCCACCCGGCTCACCTGCTTCGACCGGTCCGGGTTCCCGGCGATAGCGACGATGCGGCTGCCCGCGCTGCCCCAGCAGCAGTCGCAGCCGCAGCCGCGCACCGCCACGCCGATGCCGGTGGAGCGCCGTCCGCGGCGCCTCGGCGCGCTGCTGGCCGGACGCGTGTCGTCGGCCGCCGCGGAGGCGGTGGCGGGCGAGGTGGCCTCGGCCCCCGAGCGATTACGCACCCCGGTGTCGGCGTCCGTGGACGCGAAGACACCGGCGAACACGATGAACGAGGGAAGTGGTTTCGATGGTTCTGATCTGAGCGCTATGGGTGCTGGAGGCGACCGGCGCCGGGGGTTGGGATCGCACGCTGAGGAACTGCACATCGCGAGCCAGTCGACCGAAGTCCTCGCGGCCCTGCGCGCCGAGGACTGGAGCGAAGGCCGCTCTGAAGACCGGTCCGAAGACCGAGGCGCCCTGCGTCCCGAAGACCTCGACGCGTCTTTCGGCCCGCGCCGTGCTTCCTCCACCGAGGACACTCTGATCACGGCCGGCGTCTTCGAGGACATGCGCCCGGCCCGTCCGGTGCCCTCCCGTGGCCCGGTCCCGCGCAACTCGGTGGCCGCCGCGATCGAGGGCCGGCGGCGGGGCGTCGAGGCGGCGCGGCGCGGCGTCGCGCCGGTCGGCGACGCGTATGAGGCCGCTGCCAGCGTGGCCGCCGCGATGGCCGCCGGGAACGCCGGTGCGCAGGTGCCGCCGATCGCGCCGGTGGGGGTTATGCCGACCTCCTTCATGCCGCTGGGCGTGGTGCCCGGTCGGCGGGTGCCGCCGGACAGGGACCGTGACCGGGACGGGGGCAGGGACCGGGACGGTACGCGGGTCTTGGCGCGTCCCGTCGGAGCTTCGCCGGAGCAGCACAGGCGGAAGGCCGGGGTGAAGTCCGCGATCGCCAGCTCCGCCGTGCTCAGCGGCGTCGGCGCGGCCGGGGTGACGGCGTTCGTGCTCTTCGTGCCGTCCTCGCCGAGCGGCAACAAGGCGCTGTTCACGCCCCCGGACGCCGGGGGCAGCGCCTCGCAGACGCCGGACTACCCGCGTCCCAGCTCCACCTCGGACGCCGCGGGGCCCGCGCTGCCGGTCGCCGGCAACGTGCACTCCGCCGGGCTGCCCGGCGGCGACACCGTGACCGCGCAGGTGGTCGCGGCAGTGCTGCCGACGACGCCCTCCTCCTCGGCGCCCAGCACGGCCGGCGCCAGCCTGCCGTTCAACGGCCCGGTGAACCCGCTGCCGTCGCAGAGCGGCGGCGACACCCCGTCGCAGGACCCGAGCGGCGACGCGCAGCTGCACATCAGCGTGACGCAGCGCTCGAACGACCCGAGCGACGTCGTGGTCACCCTCTGGAACTCGGGCACCTCGCCGGTCAGCTGGACCGCGAGTCCCGACCAGCCCTGGCTCAGCCTCAGCGCCACCTCCGGCATGCTCGCCGGCGGCGGCCAGACCACGGTCCACGTCCTGGTGGCCGCCTCGGCCGAGCCCAGTGGCCCGTGGACCGCGCACGTGCGCTTCGATCCGAGCGGCCAGATGGTCTCGATCAACGGCGTCGGCGGCTCGGGCGGCTCCGGGGGCTCCGGCGGCGGCCCGAGCAGCACACCGAGCACTCCCCCCGCCAGCGGCCCCACGACGCCGTCCTCGTCGCCGTCCTCCTCGCCGAGCGGCACGCCCTCGGGCACGCCGACCAGCCCGGTCAGCACCCCGAGCACGCCGCACAGCTCGCCGTCGTCGAGCGTGAGCGGCAGCGGGGCGTCGAGCGGCAGCGCGAGCGGGCCGGGCAGTCCCAGCAGCAGCCCGAGCTCGTCGGGCAGCGGGCCGTCGCGCGGTCCGAGTTCGCCGAGTTCGCCGAGTTCGCCGAGTTCGCCGGGCTCACCGGGCTCCTCGGCCTCTTCGAGTTCTTCGGCGCCCTCAAGCACCCCGAGCACCGGGCCCGGCAAACCCACCAAGCGCCGTCACTGACGGCCCCCAAGCCGCTCCGGCACCCGCCGTGCCGGAGCCACGGAAGGCGCTCGACGTGTCCCAGCCCGTCGGGCGCCTTCCGCTGTCCGCTACCGGTTCAGCGACCGCGCCGCGTGCGACGGCAGCACGGCGCGCGCAGCCGCCGCCGCTCCGCTACTCGCGGCCGCGGAGAACGGCCCCACGAACACCCCGCTGTACACGTCGGTGGCGTGCTGCGGCGCGTTCAGCGAAGCCACGAACACGTTCTGTTCTCCAAGCGGGCCGGCCGCCGCCATGCCCTCGTAGTCCCCGAGCATGTACCCGCCGGCGTTCGGCGCCAGCAGCCAGTCGAAGGCCGGGGTCAGCTGCCGCTCGGTCGCCAGCCGCGCGTCGCCGAACGGCAGGACCTTCAGGAACCGCGCGGTCGGCAGCGTCGTGGTGTCGCCGGCCGGCAGGTAGCGCAGGTCGTAGTACGACACGCTGACCGTCCCCAGCGCGTCCACCGAGACCACCGGGGTGAAGGCCGGCACACCCGGCTTGCTCACCAGCGCCGGCGCCGACCACGTCCTGCCGTTGTCCCGGGACGACACCAGCTCGACCTGGTCGTACTTGCCGCCGCTGAAGTCCGAGCCCTCATACGTCAGCCAGATCCGGCCGGTCACCGGGTTCACCGCGACCGCCTCCAGGCCGCCGCCGGCCCGCAGCCCCTTGGTCGGGTCGTTCGGGTCCACCTCGGCCACTGAAGAGTCGGTGGCCACCGGCGTCGGCGCGGACCAGGTGGCGCCCTCGTCGGTGGAGCTGGCCATCGAGTACGTCGAGCTGATCGGCGTGTTCGCGGTGGCGTCGGTGTACTTGATCAGGTTGAAGAAGTCGCGGAGGGTGCCGTTCGGCTCCTCGACCACGATGTTGCCGATGGTCTGGGCGAACGGTGCGACCGCCGCGGTGTCGACCAGCTTCGCCGGGGCCGACCAGGTCTTGCCGTGGTCGTGCGTTACGGAGATCATCGCCGGTCCGGTGAAGCCGTTGCCGGACGTGTCCAGCCGGTCCCACACCTGGTAGGCGACGCCGGGGTGCAGCTGGTCGGCGGTCACGGAGTTCTTGTCGTCGCCGAGGTTCGGGTCGTCGTCGGCGATGACCGGCTGCGCGTACTTCCAGGTCGCGCCGCCGTCGAAGGACGTCGCGGCGCCGACGCCGGAGCGCGGCGTGTTCTCGTCGAATTGCAGGGCGCTGCTGTAGGCGACGCCGTCCGGGCCGAAGCTGACCCACAGGTCGGAGATCCGGTGGTAGTCGTCGGCCCCGGAGCACTGGCCGAACGGCAGCGTGCCCTCGGTGTAGTGGCGGCCGTCGGAGGTCCAGGCGTAGCCGCCGGAGTGCGAGCCGCCGTCGCTCCAGCGGTCCTGCTGCCAGGTGACGATCGCGTGCCGGGGCCGGCGCGGGTCGACCGCGACGAAGGGCTCGGTGGTGCTGTTCGGATAGAGGGTCCCGGAGGCCGCGCCGGCGGTACAGGCCGCCACCGGGTTCGTCGGGGAGACCCGTTGTACCGGGCCCGGACTGGCGCTCGCGAAGGAGGCCGAAGTGGCCAGGGCGGTCAGCAGCGCCGTTGCCGCGACCGCCGTTTTTTGGGCTCTGCGCATGGTGGGCAAACTAGGGCGGACAGTGGGTTATGGCAATGCTTTGATTTGTGGAGAAGTCGTGAGAAAACCACCGGAATCCGGCCCCTGGGGCGGATTCCGGTGGTTCGGCGGTTCGGTGGTTCGGTCGTGCGGGTCAGCTCGGGCCGGATCAGGCCGGGCCCGATCAGGCTGGATCTGGATCAGGCCGGATCAGGCCGGATCAGGCCGGGTCGGCCGGGTGCGGCGCGACCAGGACCCGCGAGGTGTCCCGCGCCTCGCACATCCCCACCAGCACCTCGTAGGCCTTCTCGCCCATCATCTCGGTCAGCTCCGGGCCGTAGGACACGTAGACGGGCTCGCGCCCGACGTGCGCCTCGGTCGCGCCGGTGCACCACCAGTTCAGGTCGTGGCCGCCGCCGCCCCAGCCGCGGCGGTCGTACTCGCCGATCGAGACGACCAGCACCTCGGTGCCGTCCGGCCGCTCCACGCGGTCGTAGGAGCGGCGCACCGGCAGCTGCCAGCAGACGTCCGGCTTGGTGGTCAACGGATGCACGTCCTCGCGCAGCGCCAGCGCGTGCAGCGAGCAGCCCTCGCCGCCGGCGAAGCCGGGACGGTTCAGGAAGATGCAGGCCCCCTCGACGACCCGCGTCTGCTTGTCGCCGTCCTCATCCTTCTGAGTGATTCCGAGTTCCTGGCCGACGGACCGGAACTGCCAGGTCTCGTCGGTGAGCCGCTCGGCGGCCTTCTCGACGCGCTTTCTGTCGGCTTTGTCCGAGTAGTGCGCACCGAGGGTGCAGCAGCCGTCGGAGGCCCGGCCGGGGCGGATACCGCCGCAGCCCGCGCCCCAGATGCAGGTCCAGCGCGAGCACAGCCAGGTCAGGTCGGCCCGGTAGAGCTGGGCGGAGTTGTCGGGGTCGGTGAACTCCACCCATTCGCGGGGGAAGTCGAGCGGTACTTCAGGCACCGGGTAAGCCTATGCGGTCGGCGCGCTTGGCCGTGGGAGGCCGGGTAACGTATCGCGATATGCGCCTTGGAGTGTTGGACGTCGGATCGAACACGGTCCACTTGCTGTTGCTGGACGCGCACGCCGGTGCCCACCCGATCCCGGCGTTCTCGCACAAGGTCGAGCTGCACCTTTCCCAGCTCACGGACGAGCAGGGGGCGATCGCCCCGAGCGGCATCGAGCGCCTTTGCTACGTCGTCGCGCACGCGCTGCGCATCGCCGAGGACAAGGGCTCCGAGGAGATGCTCGCCTTCGCGACCTCCGCGGTGCGCGAGGCCGCCAACGGCGACGAGGTGCTGGCCAAGGTGCGCGAGGAGACCGGGGTCGAGCTGGAGGTGCTGCCCGGCCCGGACGAGGCCAAGCTGACCTTCCTGGCCGTGCGCCGCTGGTTCGGCTGGTCCGCCGGCCGGCTGCTGGTGCTGGACATCGGCGGCGGCTCGCTGGAGATCGCGGTCGGCCTGGACGAGCTGCCGGACGTGATGGAGTCCCTGCCGCTGGGCGCCTCGCGCCTGACCCACGACCGCCTCAAGGGCGACCCGCCCGGCCCGGAGCAGATCCGGGAGCTGCGCCGGTACGTGCGGCACGAGATCGCCAAGGGGGTCTCCCGGGTGGCCCGGGCCGGCCGTCCGGACCGCGTGGTGATCACCTCCAAGACCTTCCGGCAGCTGGCCCGGATCGCCGGGGCCGCGCCCTCGGCGCAGGGCCTGTACGCCCCGCGCTCGCTGCGCGCCCGGGACCTGACCGAGTGGGTGCCGCGGCTGTCGCAGATGTCGACGGCCCAGCGCGCCGGGCTCCCCGGGGTCTCCACCGGCCGGGCCGAGCAGCTGCTGGCCGGCGCCGTGGTCGCCGACGCCGCGTTCGACCTGTTCAACGTCGAGGTCGCCGACCTGTGCCCGTGGGCGCTGCGCGAAGGCGTGATCCTTCGGCGGCTGGACACCCTTGTAAGCTGAGCGGCGTGACCTTCGTGACCGACCGCGCCGGGACGACGGAGCAGGTCACCACGCCGGAAGTGGGCCTGTCGACGTCCTCGGTCTACCCCGAGCCCACCCGGTACGCCTTCGACGTGGCCAACCGGCTCGGCTACGACGGCGTGGAGGTCATGGTCTCGATCGACCCGGCGAGCCAGCACCCGGACAAGATCCTGGAGTACGTCGACGAGTACCAGGTCCCGGTGCTGTCGATCCACGCCCCGACGCTGTTCTGGCTGAACCTGAAGCGGGTCTGGGGCTCGGACCCGTGGGAGAAGCTGAAGAAGTCCCGCGAGGCCGCCGAGCGGGTCGGCGCGAAGGTCGTCGTGGTGCACCCGCCGTTCCGCTGGCAGCAGCCCTACGCCGAGGAGTTCGCCGAGGGCATCAGGCGCCTGAATCAGGAGTCGGAGATCCGCTTCGCGGTGGAGAACATGTACCCCTGGCGCGCCTCCACGCCCGACATCTTCGGCCGCCTGCCGCGCATCAAGCTGCCGCGCATGGAGCGCGAGGGCGAGGCGTACTTCCCGGGCTGGGACCCCACCGAGACCGGCTACGAGCACTACGTCCTGGACCTGTCGCACACCGCGACCGCCCGCAACGACGCGCTGGCGATGTACGAGCGCATGGGCGACAAGCTCGTCCACCTGCACCTCGCCGACGGCTCCGGGCAGAACAAGGACGAGCACCTGGTCCCCGGCCGCGGCACCCAGCCCTGCCAGGAGGTGCTGGAGCGCATCGCGCGCCGCGGCCTGGCCGGCGCCGTCATCCTCGAGGTGAGCACCCGGCGCGCGGAGAGCGACCTGCAGCGCGAGGAGGACCTGCGCGACTCCCTGGTCTTCGCCCGCCGGGCGTTGGCGAGGGTGAGGGAAGAGCCGCGCGCGTTGCCGGTCTCGGAGTAGCACAAGCACACAGGGGAGATGCGTTGGCCGAGTCATCGAAGTTCGACACCCTGGCGTCCGCGTACGCCAAGTCCCGCCCGACCTATCCCGACGCGCTCTTCGACGCGCTGCAGGACCTCTCCGGGCGCGCGCTGTCCGGGGCCCGCGTCGCCGACGTCGGGGCCGGGACCGGGATCTCCTCCCGGCAGCTGCGCGAGCGTGGCGCGGCGGTGACCGCGGTCGAACTCTCCGAGCCGATGCTGCGCCAGTTGGTGTCGCAGTCCCCGGGCGTCGGCGCGGTGCTGGGCAGCGCCAACGCGCTGCCGCTGCGCGAGGACTCGGTCGACTTCGTGACTTTCGCCCAGGCCTGGCACTGGGTGAACCCGGACCTGGCGGTCCCGGAGGTGATCAGGGTCCTGAAGCCCGGTGGCGCGCTGGCCTGCTTCTGGAACATGCCGTTGGCCGACGCGCCCTGGCGGCTGGGCTACAACGACCGGATCAGGGAACTGCTCGGCGGCGAGCCCGACTACGGCAACGAAAGCACCGCCCTGGACCAGGAGCCGCGGATCGAGCTCGGCAGCCGGTTCGCCGACCTGCCGGTGCACGTGGTCGAGACGGCGTGGACCCGGACGGTGCCGCTGGAGCACCGGATCACCAACGTCATGTCGCGGTCGTACGTCAGCGACGTGGAGCCGGACCGGCTGGCGGCGTTCCTGGACCGGGAGCGCGCGATCCTGCTGACGCACTTCCCGGACGGGATGGTCGTCGAGGAGTACACGGCTTGGCTCGGGGTGGTGCGGCGGCCTTAGGTGGCCGCCGGCCTTGGGCCGGCCTTGGGTCTGCCCGCGCGGGGCTCGGACGGCCTTGCGCGGCCCCGGGTACCCCGCGCGGCTCACCGGCCCGGCCGCGTCCCCGAACTAGTCCTAGGCTTGCCCCACTGGGCTCCACACAGTCGAGGAGGCACCGCGGTGTTGCGTCGGACCTTGCTGGCGGCGGCGGGCAGTGATCGCACCCGCGCCCTGGTCGAGCGCTCCCCGGGCTCGCGCCAGGTGGTGAAGCGCTACGTCGCCGGGCCCGCCACGGACGACGCGGTGGCCGTCGCCGACGCGCTGATCGAGGACGGCCTGCTGGCCACGATGGACCATCTGGGCGAGGACACCACCGACGCCAACCAGGCGATCCTGGTCAAGGAGGCGTACCTGCTGCTGCTGGAGCGGCTGGCGGCGGCCGGGCTGACCCCGCACGCCGAGGTGTCCGTGAAGCTCTCGGCCATCGGCCAGTCGCTGAGCAACGACGGCGAGAAGATAGCCCTCGAACACGCGCACGCCATCTGCGAGGGCGCGCAGCGGGCCGGCACCACGGTGACCTTCGACGCCGAGGACCACACCACCACCGACTCGACCCTGAAGATAGTCTCCGAGCTGCGGCGGGACTATCCGTGGGCGGGCCTGTGCCTGCAGGCCTACCTGCGGCGCACCGAGGCGGACTGCAAGGACTTCGCGACCGCGGGATCCCGCGTCCGGCTGTGCAAGGGCGCCTACCGCGAGCCGGAGTCGGTGGCCTACCAGGACACGCAGGAAGTCGACCTGTCCTTCGTCCGCTGCATGCGCACCCTGATGGCCGGCGAGGGCTACCCGATGCTGGCCACCCACGACCCGCGCCTGATCGAGATAGGCGGCGCGCTGGCCGTCCGCAACGGCCGCGGCATCGGCAGCTACGAGTTCCAGATGCTCTTCGGCGTCCGGCCGCACGAGCAGAAGCGCCTGGCCTCCGCCGGCGAGCGCATGCGGGTGTACGTGCCGTACGGGAGCGAGTGGTACGGCTACCTCATGCGACGATTGGCGGAGCGGCCCGCGAACCTCGGCTTCTTCGCCCGGTCGCTGCTCTCGAAAGACTGAGCCTTCGTGGCGGATGTGAGGAGACCGGACCCCATGACCCAGCGCGTCGCCGTCCTCGGCACCGGAAAGATCGGCGAGGCTCTGGTCTCCGGCCTCCTGCGGGCCGGCAAACGGCCCGGTGAGGTGCTGGTGACCGCCCGCCGCCCGGAGCGCGGGGCCGCCCTGCACGCCACCTACGGGGTCGAGGCGGTGAGCAACGCCGAGGCGGCCGCGAAGGCCGACACCCTCATCCTGATGGTCAAGCCGCAGGACATGGCCGCGCTGCTGGAGGAACTGGCCCCGCACGTCCCGGCCGGCCGGCTGGTGATCACCGGCGCCGCCGGCATCACCACCCACTTCATCGCCTCGCGCCTGGCCGAGGGCATCCCCGTGGTCCGCGTCATGACCAACACCCCGGTCCTGGTCGACGAGGCCATGTCCGCGATCTCGGCCGGCGCGCACGCCACCGAGGAGCACCTGGTCCGCACCGAGGAGATCTTCTCCCCGGTCGGCAAGACGATCCGGGTGCCGGAGGCCCAGCAGGACGCGGTGACGGCGCTGTCCGGCTCCGGCCCGGCGTACTTCTACTACCTGGTCGAGGCCATGACCGACGCCGGCATCCTGCTCGGCCTGCCCCGCGCCGCCGCCCACGACCTGATCGTGCAGGCCGCGATCGGCGCCGCGGTGATGCTGCGGGACTCCGGCGAGCACCCGGTGAAGCTCCGCGAGGCGGTCACCTCGCCGGCCGGCACCACCATCTCGGCCATCCGCACCATGGAGGACCACGGAGTGCGCGCGGCGATGATCGCCGCGCTGGAGGCCGCCCGGGACCGGTCGCGGGAGCTGGCCTCCGGGCAGTGATGGGGCAGTGATGGGGCAGTGATGGGGCAGTGATGCAGCGCCGGCGGTGAGTCGTTCCGTCCTACCACCAGAAGGGGAGGACGGACGATGCGAGCTGCCGCTGAAGCGGAGTACAAGGAATACGTCGCAGCACGCTCCTATGCGCTGTGGCACACCGCGTTCTTGATGTGCGGCGACGCGCACCAGGCCGAGGACGTGGTCCAGACGGCTTTGCTGAAGCTGTACGTGGCCTGGCACCGGGTCGAGCGCGCCGAGAACCGCGACGCGTACGTGCGCCGTGTCCTGGTGCGCTGCGTCATCGACGAGAAGCGCCGCGGCTGGCGCCGTGAGCGCGTGGTGGCGGCGGTGCCGGAGTCGATGGCGCCGGAGGGCCCGGACATTGGGGAGCGGGACGCCGCTCTCCGGGCTTTGGCGCAGGTGGCGCCACGGCAGCGGGCCACGCTGGTCCTCCGATTCTGGGAGGACATGTCGGTGGAGCAGACCGCGGATCTGCTCGGCTGTTCGCTCGGAACCGTCCGTTCGCAGACCGCGCGAGGGTTGGCCACTCTGCGCGGGATCCTTCTCGACCAGCAGGCGACGGCCTCGGGCCGCGTGGTGAAGGAGCAGCGGTGATGACAGGGTTCGATGATCGAGATGGCTACGGTGCCGAGGAGAACGGTGCTGAGGAGTATGCGGCCGAGGAGCGCGGTGCTGAAGAGAACTGGGCCGAGGAGAACGGTGCCGAGGAGAACGGTGCCGAGGCCCGCGAGTTGTTCGCGCGTACGGTGCCCGGGGCCGAGGACCGGCGGCGGCTGGCGTTCACGGCCGAGGACCTGGTGCTCGGCGGCCGGCGGCGGGTCCGGCGGCGGCGGGCTGGCGCGGCTTTGGCGGGGACTGCTTCGCTCGCGGCGGTGGCCGTGGCCGTGACAGCTTTCAACGTCGGTGGTGTGGTGTCGCCCGGCTCGGACTCGAGTCCTGCCCTGCGGGACGCGAAGCGCGCGAACGCGGTCATCGCGAAGTTGTACAGCGAACTCGATCCCGGGGGTCACCATCTCACGATGCCCAGCCCGGACCGCAGCGTGGACTTCTTCCTGAAAACCGGTGGTGCCAACAGCTGTGATGCGCAGTCGCAGACCCCACCCTCCTACAACTACACGGAGACCTGGACCGCGGACGGCAAAGCAGCGTTCCCACGAAACGACGGCAACACCACGCCGTGGATCCAGATCAGCGTGACCATAAGGGCGCCCGGGGGACAGGCAGGGCAGTTTCGGAGCTCTTCCGGTTGGGGCCCGAAAGTCCAGGCGACACTGACCGACGGCTCGACGGTCGCCACGTCCTCGGCGTCCTCAGGACACGCTCTGGAGGCGACCAGGACGTTCAGCGACAATCGCCAGGTCATCGTAACCGTGTTCGACGGCTCGTCCCAACAGCGCATCGAGTCGACGCCGGTCGCGCAGCCGACGGAGCCGTTCCCGTACACCGAGCAGCAACTCGGCCGGATCGTCGGCGGACTGGGGCTGCCGCTGCCCTTCGCCGACGGCTATCGGCCGTGCGGCGCGGGAGGTCAGTGACTCCGTGACGCATCTGACAGCGGCTCGCGGGGGCGCGGTGCGTGGGCCGCGGTTAGTGTGCTGAGCATGGATGATCTCGGTCTGCCGTCGGTGTTCCGGGTGGGGGAGTTCGCGGCGTGGGCGGTGTCGGCCGCGCACACGCAGGCGGCGGCGTTCCTCGCGACGCGCACCGGCCTGCGGGCGGTGCCGCGGGTGCGGGTCGGCGTGCGGGAGGCGGCGATCGCCTTCCGGAGCGAGCGGTACCTGCGCGTGGACGGCGAGGCCGCGTTCGAGTGGGCCCCGCTGTCGGGGGACTACGAGGCGGCCGACGGCTGGGTGCGGCTGCACTGCAACTTCGAGCACCACGCCGCGATCGCGTGCCGAGTGCTGGACGTGCCGCAGGAGCGCGCGGCGGTCGAGGCCGCGGTCCGGCGGCGCGGCCGCTTCGAGCTGGAGGACGCGATCGCCGAGGCCGGCGGCGTCGCGGCGGCGATGCGGACGCGGGAGGAGTGGCTGGCGCATCCGCAGAGCGCGGCGGTGGCCGGGCGGCCGGTGGTCGCTATGGGGGCGTTG
>NZ_JAACYW010000193.1 GCF_015356825.1 Catenulispora rubra
GGATCGGGGCCGGGGTTCGGGTCCGCGCCGGGGTCGTCGTCGGCCGCGGTCGGGAACTCGTGCCCGGGCTCCAGCCACCCGACGGTGAGGAGTTCCACCCCCGCCGGCACGGTCTCCGGCAGGTAGTCGTACGGCGCCAGGTCGGGGTAGTACGTCATGCCGGAATGGTGCCCTCCCGGAACGCCCACCGACCAGAAGCCGCGACCGCCGCCATCGCTGTGATGATGAACGCCGGCAGCAGCAGATACGCGGTGTGGATGCCGACCCGGTCGGAGAGGAAGCCGAGCGCGAACGGCGCGGTCGCGACCGCGATCCCGCCGCCGAACATGTTCACCGCCCCGGCCAGCTCCGCCTGCCCGTCGGCCATCTCGATCCCGCGTGCCGCCAACAGCGGGTACTGCACCGACACCCCGAGCCCGGCCACCGCCAGCCCGCCGAACATCACGACCGGGTTCGCGGTCGCCCAGAACAGCGCGAAGCCCACGAGGTTGGTCCCGAACGCGGCGAAGATCAGCCGGTCGATCGGCACCCGGAGCGCCAGCCGCCCGCCGACCGTGCGGCCGACGGCCATACCGGCGACGACGGCGGTGACTCCGGTCGCGGCGACACCGGCGGACAGGTGCGCACGGTCGCGGAGCAGGGTCGCGCACCAGAGGGTGAGGCAGAACTCGATGGCGCCGGCGCAGACGCCTGCGAGTTGGTTGATCCAGAAGCGGCGCGAGAGATCGCGGAAGGTGGCCGAGCGAACGGGTTGGTCGCTCGGGAGGCGCGGCGCGGGAACTGTTGCCCGTACAAGCAAAGTACTCGCTTCGGCTGCCTGAGCACGCACACCAAGTCGTTCGGTGCCACTATCGGCGAGATCCTGGGCACCGACCCGACGCGCGCCGCATTCGGCCGGTTCCCGCTCGTCCGAGCTGGACGATGCCTCGATTTCAGCGCTCGTGCCAGCCGTGTCGACCATGCCGAGCCCGTAGGCCTCGACCGCCTCGCCGACCGCCACCGGTTCGGCCTCGGCCGTCGCCCACGCCGGCTCGCGTACCCGCCCGAGCGCCACGTACAGCAGCCCGATCAGCGGTACGACCGACAGCAGCGCCGTGCGCCAGCCGATGCCCGCCGCGGCCGCTCCGCCCACCGCGAGCGGTGCCGCGATGCCCACGAAGGCGGCGACCGCGTTCGCCTCGGTGATCGCGGCCGGGCCGGTCTCCGGGCCGTGCGCGCGCGACAGTGCCGCCGGCACGGCTATGCACAGGAGCGAGCCGAAGACTCCACAGATCGCGGCCGCCGGAAGCGTTACCGACAACGCCGGGACGGCGCAGAACAGCCCCACCGACAGCGACAGGCCGACCAGGCCCCACCACAGCGCGGGGCGTGAGCCGCCCAGGCGGCGGATGTACCAGGGTGCGCTGAGGCTGCCGGCGGTGACTCCGACGGCGTAGCAGGTGCTGTGCAGCCCGGCCACCCCTGCGGAGAGGTGGAGGTCGTCCTTGAGCAGGTCGATCGAGGGGCTGAAGGCGTAGAGGAAGAAGGCGAAGGCGCCGAGTTGCAGATAGAGCAAGCGGGTCCAGCTGTCGTGCCGGACCCGCAGGACGGGCTCAGTGGAAGTGGCGCTCACATGTCACGCATCGCTGGTCAGCTTTCATCGACGGGCTCTTCCTCTTGCACAACCTCGGCCGGCACGACTTCGGCTTGCACAACCTCAGCAGTGGCAACGGTGTCGGCCTCAACGGCGGTCTCGGTGTCAGCCTCGGTGTCGGACTCGGCGGCGTCCAGGACGGTCGCGGCAGGCGCGTCATCCGCGTCGGCCACCTCCACCGCCACCTGCACCGCCTCCGCGGCCGCCGCAGCGGCCTGCGACGCCTCGCCGGCCGGACGCACCACGCGCTCGCCGAACGTCACGGTGTCGTACCGGTACTCGTCGACCACCGGCTCCGACGTCGGGTACGTCACCGGCACCACGGCGGCCTCCGAATGCGCGCCGCAGCCGAAGTCCAGGGACACCACGCGACCGTCGCTCGGGGAGATCTCGTTCGTGCACACGCCGAAGCCCTGGCCGAGCATCCCGGCCAGCGGCGCCAGGAAGCCGCAGCCCGAGCAGCGGGCCGGGGCGGCCTGCGCCATCGGCGAGTGCGGGCCGAACTCGCCCTCGTGCCAGCGCTCGGCGGCCTCCTCGCGGCCCTCGCGGGACAGCACGCGCGGCCGGCCGAGACCGATCTGGTAGGCGATCAGCGGCAGGGAGTCGCGGGTGATCTCGCGGTAGAGCTCGGGCCGCTCCTCGTCCTCGCCGGTGTAGGCCGGGACCAGGCGGGCGTCGTCCTCGGCGATCGGCAGCAGGTCGCCGGGCCCCAGGTCGCCGGGGCGCAGGCGCTCGCTCCACGGCACCCACTCCGGCGCCAGCACCGATTCGGCGCCGGCGACGAGCACCGTCTCATCGAGCGTGACGAACTTCGTGCGCGGCGCGCGGGTCAGCGTCACGGCCCAGTTCCAGCCGTGGTACCCCCGCTCCTTGCACTCGAACAGGTGGGTGACCACGCGGTCCCCCTCGGCGAGCATGCCGACGTGCCGGCCCACCTCGCCGATCCCGGCGACGTCCTCGGCCGCGGCCAGGGCCAGGTCGACCGCGTCGGCGCAGACCTGGTCGAGGACCGGCTGGCGTCCGCGCGGCCGGCTGTCTGCGGAGCGGGCTGGGGTGGCGGTCGCGGCGTTCACGCCTCGATTCTCCCCTATCCGGAGGTGTTCGTGTGACAGCGGTTCGGCTGACGGTGCATCGCGGCCGGTCCACACCGGTCCACAAGGGCCGCCAATTGAATCACCGGCTCCCCACGTTCACTTTTTCCGGGCAGGATAGGGGCGTGGCCAAGGATCAGACGCCGAATCGGGACGGCGAGGAGCGGACGCGGGTTTTCGACGCCCCGGAGGCGACCCGGCCGTTGATCCCGCAGCCCCCGCCGCTGCCGCCGAAACGCCCCCGGGACGCCCGGGACCCCGGCGGTCGGACGCAGAACGGCGGCGGCGCGGCGACCGATCCCGCGCTCGCCGACACGCTGCCCGCCGGGGATTCCTCAGCGGCCGCGGCGACCGCGGCGGCCTCTGCCGCGCGCGGCGGCGGCCACCACGACCCGGTACCGACCCGCATCATGGCCGCCCAGCACCCGGACGACGTCCCGATCGCCGCCATCGACCTGGCCGCGACCCTGCCGGAACTGGCCGAGGTCGCCCCGGACCTGTCGGCGGCCGACATAGAGATGCTCACCCCGGTCCAGCCGGAGTCCGACGCCGCGCGCATCCTGCGCCGGGTCGGCGAGGGCACCGAGGCCACCGGCCGCGCCATGGGCAAGGTCGGCGGGGTCCTCGGGCGCCGCATCCGGCGGTACACCGAGTCCGGCGGGGCCCGGGAGTCCGGGCTGTCCGGGCTGATCGAGCTGCACGCCGTGAACACCGCCGGCGACCTGCTGATCACGCTGGCGCTGGCGCAGTCGGTGTTCTTCGGGGTGCAGCCGGGGCAGGCGCGCGGCAAGGTCGCGCTGTACCTGGTGATCACCATGGTGCCGTTCGTGCTGCTGGCGCCGGTGATCGGCCCGCTGCTGGACCGCTTCGGGCACGGCCGGCGCATCGCGATGGCGCTGACCATGGCCGCCCGGCTGGTGCTGGCGCTGATCATGGCCCGCACCGTGAGCGGCAGCGCCAACCTGGCGCTCTACCCGGCCGCGTTCGGCTGCCTGGCGGCGTCCAAGGCCTACGGCGTGACCCGCAGCGCGGTGATCCCCCGGCTGGTCCCGCACGGCAGCACGCTGATCAAGGCGAACTCGCGCACCTCGATGGCCAGCATCATCGCCACCTTCGTCTTCGCCCCGGTCGGCGGCCTGCTGCTGAAGCTCGGCCACGCCGGACTCTGCCTGATCGGCGCGGCGCTGGTCTTCGCGTTCGGCGCGTACCTGGCGCTGCGGCTGCCCTCCCACGTGGACTCCGCCGCGGGCGAGCAGAAGGCGCAGCTGAAGAAGAGGGACCGGAACATGGACCCCCGCCTGGAGGAGACCATGCCGAACCTGCGGCTGCGCTCGGTGGGCCCGGCGGTGGTGCTGGCGCTGCGCGCCAACGCGGCCTTCCGCTGCTTCTCCGGCTTCCTGACCATCTTCATGGCGTTCCTGGTCCGCTACCACCCGCTGGCCGGCTACAAGGACCTGGTCGCGATCGGCATGATCGCCGGGGCCGCGGCCGTCGGCAACGCCGTGGGCACCTCGCTGGGCTCGATGCTGAAGGCCAGGGCCCCGGAGGGCGTGATCTCCGCGATGCTGGCGCTCACCACCGGGGCGGTCCTGGCCTGCGCCTTCTATTACAACCTGATCACGGTACTCACCGTAGCGGCGGTCGCGGCCATGAGCGCTGCGCTGGCCAAACTGTCCCTGGACGCCCTTTTGCAGCGCGACACCCTCGAACGTGTGCGCACGTCGGCCTTCGCCCGGTCTGAGACACTGTTGCAGCTGGCCTGGGTGGTCGGCGGCGGCCTGGGGATCGCGATGTCGTTCCCGGGCAACGGCAACGGGACCTTCGCGTTCATCGTGGCCGCCATCGCATTGCTGGCGGTCTGCGTGGTGACTTTGAAGGCGTTGTCGGATCTGCGTTTCGTGGCACCGAACCCCGCGCAAAGTCTCGGAGTCTGAAGGCTCAAGGACATCGGGGATGGGGAGCCGGATGCCGGGTACGTTTCCGGCGTGCGGCGAAGCGAATACGTAAGCCATCCGCGGGACGACGGGGAGTGACCGAATGTACGAGTTCTTGCTGGCGACAGCCGTCGGCGCCGAGCGTGACGCACTTCAGCGGCACGCCGACGGCCTGACGGTGATAGTCACCGGCGCGGGCCCCGCGGCCGCGGCCACCGGCGCGGCCTGGGTCCTGGCCTCGGAGCCCTACAAACTGGCGGTCTCAGTCGGCATCGGCGGCGGCTTCGCCCCGCGCGCGCCGATCGGCTCGGTGGTGGTCTCCACCCGCGTGGTCGCGGCCGACCTCGGCGCCGACTCCCCGGAGGGCTTCCTGCCGATCGAGGAGCTGGGCTTCGCCCCGCGCGTGGAGCAGCCGGACGAGGCCTGGGCGGCCCGGATCGGCACCGCGCTGAGCACCGCCGGCCTGAACGTGGTCACCGGCGCCGTGCTGACCGTGACCACGGTCACCGGCACCGCCGAGCGCACCGCGGAGCTGCTGGCCCGGCACCCGGACGCGGCCGCGGAGGGTATGGAGGGCTTCGGCGTGGCGAGCGCGGCGACGATGGCCGAGCTGCCCTTCGTGGAGATCCGCGCGATCTCCAACGTGGTCGGGCCCCGGGACCGGGAATCGTGGCGGATCGGTGAAGCCCTGGACGTCCTGGCGACCGTCGGGCAGACCCTGGCCGCCCTTCAGGCGCCGGGCGTCGCATAATCAGCCATATGTCTGACGCCGCGACCGTCCTGCCCGACCAGCTGTCCATCGCCTACTCGCCGTGCCCCAACGACACCTTCGTCTTCCACGCGCTGACCCACGGCCTGCTGCCCGGCGCCCCGGTCTTCGACGTGACCTTCGCCGACATCGACGTCACGAACTACTGGGTCCAGGAGGCGGACGCCCCGGACGTCCTGAAGATCTCCTACCCGGCCCTCCCCCTGGTCGCCGACCGCTACGAGCTGCTGCACTGCGGCGGCGCGCTGGGTCGGGGCTGCGGCCCGCTGGTGCTGTCCCAGGGCGCGGTTTCTGCCGAGGCGCTGGCCGGCGGCGTGGTGGCGGTGCCGAGCCTGCTGTCCACCGCTTACCGGCTGTTCGAGCTGTGGGCGGAGAAGAACGTCCCGGGTGGTATGGAGATCAAGGTCCTGCCGTTCCACGAGATCATGCCGGCCGTCGCGGCCGGCGAGGTGGCCGCCGGACTGGTGATCCACGAGGCCCGCTTCACCTACCAGAACTTCGGCCTGACCTGCCACGCCGACCTCGGCGAGTGGTGGGAGTCGGAGACCGGCCTGCCGATCCCGCTGGGCGCGATCGTGGCCCGCAAGGACCTCGGCGCCGAGGCGCTGGCCGAGCTCAGCGGCCTGATCCGGGACTCGGTGGAGTACGCCTGGGCCGACCCGAAGGCCTCGCACGAGTACGTGATGGAGCACGCGCAGGAGATGGACCCGGAGGTCGCGCAGCAGCACATCGGGCTGTACGTCAACGAGTTCACCCGGGACCTCGGCGCGGACGGGCTGGCGGCGGTCGAGGCGTTGCTCGCGAAGTAGCCGAGCGAGAAAGCCGAGAAAGCCGAGGTCCCGGCGGGTTCTGCCGGGACCTCGGCCAACAATACTGAAAACTCAGTACGCCCGCCCGAACAGCACGCGCTTGCCGTACGCCGACGGCGCGTCGCAGCGCACGCAGGTGCCGGACTCGGCCGGCGCCTCCAGCGGGATGCAGCGCGGTGTGGCGGCGGTCTCGGCCTTGATGTCCTCCTCGCACTCGCGGCGTCCGCAGTGCAGGGCGCGGGCCCAGCCGGTGGCGACGGCGGCGGTGAACTCGTCCCAGGTGTCCACGGTGAGCGTGTGCGCGTCGCGGAAGGCGGTCGCGCGCTCGAGCAGGTACTCCTGGAAGTCGTCGAGGGTGTCCAGCAGCACCTCCGGGGCGGTGTCGAGGGAGATCGCGACCTTCCCCTCGTCGCCGAGCCGCTTGGCCAGCAGCGCGGTCCCGGCCGCGAGGTCGCGCGGGCCGATCTCCAGCCGGAGCGGGACGCCGCGCATCTCCCACTCGTTGAACTTGAAGCCCGGGGACACCTGCGGGCGGTCGTCGACGTGGACGCGGATCCCGGCGTCCTTCAGCCGCGCGGCCAGCTCGCGGACCGCGTCCAGCACGGTCTCGGCCTGGTCGCCGCGCGCGATCGGGACGACCACCACCTGGTACGGCGCCAGCTTCGGCGGCAGGACCAGGCCCTTGTCGTCGCCGTGGGTCATGATCGTGGCGCCGATCATGCGCGTCGTCATGCCCCAGGAAGTGGTGTGGCAGAGCTGGAGCTGACCGGTGTCGTCGGAGAACTGGATGCCGAAGGGCTTGGCGAAGTTCGTGCCCAGATAGTGCGAGGTGCCGTTCTGCAGCGCCTTGCCGTCGCGCATCATGCCCTCGACGGTGAAGGTCTTCACCGCGCCGGCGAACCGCTCGCCGGGCGTCTTCTCGCCGGGGACGACCGGGATCGCCGCCAGGTCGCGGCAGACGTGCTCGTAGACGTCGAGCATCTGCAGCGTCTCGGCCATGGCCTCGGCCTCGTCGGCGTGCGCGGTGTGGCCCTCCTGCCACAGGAACTCGGTGGTGCGCAGGAACAGGCGGGGGCGCAGCTCCCAGCGGACGACGTTCGCCCACTGGTTCAGCAGCAGCGGCAGGTCCCGGTAGGACGAGATCCACTTGGCCATCATCTCGCCGATGACGGTCTCCGAGGTCGGCCGCACGACCAGCGGCTCCTCCAGCTCCTTGCCGCCGGCGTGGGTGACGACCGCGAGCTCCGGCGAGAAGCCCTCGACGTGCTCGGCCTCACGCTTCAGATAGGACTCCGGGATGAACAGCGGGAAGTAGGCGTTCTCGTGCCCGGTGTCCTTGATGCGCCGGTCGAGGTCGGCCTGCAGCAGCTCCCACACCCGGTAGCCGTACGGTCGGATCACCATGGTGCCCTTGGCCGGGCCGCGCTCGACCAGCTGGGCTTTGGTGACCACCTCGTTGTACCAGGAGGAGAAGTCCTCGCTCTGCGGGGTGACCCCGCGCTCGTCACGTGCCATGACGGAACGCTACCGAGCCGGCACCGGATCGGGCGATGAGTTTAGACGTGGCGGGTCGTCTGTATCACCGACAGCGCCACCGACAGCGACCGGCGAGACCACCAGGAGACCACCATGACCGCCACCTACACCTTCGACGTCTTCTCCAGCCTCGACGGCTTCGGCGCCGCCGACGGCGACTGGACCGGTTACTGGGGCAAGCAGGGCCCGGAGCTGCTGGAGCACCGCCTCGGCCTGTACAGCGAGGAGCAGCGGATGGTCTTCGGCGCCAACACGTACCGCATGTTCGTGGGGTTCCTGGCGCAGGCCGCGGACGACGCCGACGTCCGCGACCCGTGGGTCACCCGGATGATCGACACGCCGGCGACCGTGGTGTCCTCCACCCTGACCGGGCCGCTGGACTGGCCGGACGCGACCCTCGAACGCGGCAACGCCATCGACGTCGTGGCCCGCCTCAAAGAAGAATCGAACGTCCCGCTGCGCTCGCACGGCAGCCTGGCGATGAACCGCGCACTGATGGCCGCCGGCCTGGTCGACCGGGTCCAGGTGACCATGTTCCCGGTGATCACCGGGCAGCACGGGCTGGACCCGATCTTCGCCGGGGCCGCCGACTTCGACCTCGACCTGTTGGAGACGCGGACGCTCGACGGCCGGATCCAGGAGCTGGTCTACCGGCCCACGGTGCACGGCTGAGACCCGCTGGGCTATCCCCCGGCCGCCAGATCCTCGGCCAGCGCCACGACAGCAGTCGACCCCGGCAGCGCCTGCCGTTGCACCGCGTACGGATGGAACGACGTCGCTCGGCGCGCCCGCGCGGTCGCGACCACCACCGGCGCGCCGCTGCCGTCCTCGTTCTCGGCCATCGGGGCGTAGCCGTTGGCGCGCAGGCCTTCGAGGAGTTCGGACGGCGGGAGCTCGGAGACCGCGACGCCGGGGGCGATGCGGCGCAGGCCCAGGCCGCCGGTGCGGCGGTCGGCGAGCATCTCGGTGAGCGCGGCGTCGTTGTCGGCGCGGACGTAGGAGATCGCGGCGCCGACGCGGATGCGGCCGTGGCGGCGGGCGACGTCGTCGACGAGGTAGGTCAGGGCCTGCGGGATCTCGTGGAGCGAGTGCTCGGCGAGGAAGGTGTGCAGGTCGTCGGCGGCGCGGCCGGCGTCGAAGGCGCGGCGGACCGAGGCGGTGGTGAAGCGGTAGACGGTCGCGGCGCCGGCCGACTCGACGTCCGCGATCAGCGCCATCTCGCGGGCCAGCTCGGGGGCCAGCGGGCCGGGGGCGATCGCGGTCAGGTCGCCCTGGATCAGCACGTGCCGCACCGGCTCGGGCAGGGCCGCGCCGAGCGCCGAGGCGAGCGCGTCGCGCGGCAGGCCGAGCAGCAGGGCCCGGCCGTGCGTGGACAGGATCCCGGCGCCGCCGCGCACCGGCGCGACCACGCCGAGCCAGACCGCCTCGCGCAGCGTCCAGTCCACCAGTTGCCGCACCGCCGGGCCGCTACGGCGCGGACGCTCCCAGAACAGCCGGTCCACGACCGCGTCCAGCGCGGTGGTGGCGCCCTTGGGCAGCCGGTCGAGCTCGCCGAGCAGGTCCCGGCGCAGCTCGGTCACGGCCCAGGAGGCGACCTCCGCGGACAGCGGCGCCACCTGCCGGTTCCGCTCGTCCGGCGCCCCGACCCGGCCCGCGGCCCGGTCCGAGACCAGCCACGCCGCCGCCAGCTCCGCCCAGCGCCGCTCCGGCGGCAGGTCCAGCCAGCGGTCGTAGGCCGGGGTCGGCAGCCAGAACCCGGAGGCCAGGTCGGCGGCCACCAGCCCGGCCGCGTAGGCCAGCTCGACCAGGAACGCCGCCTCCTCCTCGGGCACGTCGAGCAGCGCGGCGGTGCGCCGCAGGTCCCTGATGCCGGCGCCGCCGGAGCGCAGCACCCCGGGTGGACCGGCGGCCCAGGCGTCCAGCAGCTCCTCGACACGGCGCGGCACGGCGATGGCCGCGGCGCCCGCAGAGGCGTCGGCGTTCCGGGCGTCGTGCTGGGTGACGGCGACGGCCGGCGGCTCGGAGGCGAGGTCGTGGTGCAGGCCGCTGCCGAAGACGTGGCGGCGGAGGAAGAACGCGATCTCGCGGGGCAGGACGACGGTGTCCTCGGTCCAGCGGCCGAGGATGCCGCGCGCCAGGAGCCATTCGAGGGGGGATTCGGAGGAATCAGCGGATACGGCGGATTCGGCGGTGTCAGAGGCCTGCGCCGGCGCGGCGTCGTAGTGACCGCGGGAGTCGGCGGCCGCCCCGATCCGGCCGAACGGCGGCCCCCAGACCAGCTTCTCCAGCACCGCCTCCACCCCGACCGGCGCGGCGTCGAGCACGGCGCGCATCCGCGGCGCGTCGGCGGCCAGCGCCGAGATCGCACCGACCGCGCTGACCGGATCCGGGGTCGCGGGCAGGCCGAGCCGGCGCAGGAACTCCTGCATCCCGGCCGGAGACGAGTTGTTCAGCGCGGAGGCCAGCGGCGGGCCGAGCCCGACCGGGTTCTCCCCCAACGCCTCGCGCGCGTTGACCAACGGCCGCAGCCCCTCGTCGGGCCCCCACAGCAACGCCGTATCGCGCAGCAGGGCGACGGCTTCGGTGACGGCGCCGTCCTCCGGCACCCCCAGCAAGGCCGCCGTGGACCCGGCGGTCACCGGCTCCGGGGAGACCGCGAGCGCTTGGAGCACTTGCAAAGTGAATGCATCAAGTCGGTCCATCGCCAGCGCCACGGACGCCCGCTGCGACGCCCGCTCGGCCAACGCCGCGATCGAAACCGGCGGCGGCACCGCCAGATCCGGCCGCACCGCGAGCAGATTCGCCAGCCGCTCGACGGGCCAGGACCGCAGCTCGTCGGCCAGTGAGCGGCGGCGCGGCGCCGAGCCGTTCGCCCGCCCTCCGGAGGCAGGAGTGTCCGAACCCTGAGACACTTCGCGGCCCGCCGGCCCCGCTTCGGCGCGCGTCATCGCCCGCGCACCTGCGGTGCCGGGTGACGCGGAATGGCCGGGGTGTTCGGTGGGCATCAAAGACAACGGTAGTCGAGTCCCGACGATCACAGCGCCCGCATACGATACGGATGCGGGTGCCACAGGCACCACATCCGACGTACGGTGCCTCAACAGAAACAGGGGGAACGCAGCGGTGACGGCCGAGACCGACCAGGAGATGTTCCGGTACCTGGCCGAGCTGTCCACGCTGGCGGAGGGCCGCATGTCGCCCACGTCGCGCAGCCAGCTCGTCTCCCGCACCCGTGCTGAGATCGAGTCACGGGTCTCCTCACGCAAGGCGACGCGCACGGCCGACGTGCGCCAGATCCTGCTGGGCATGGGCCGCCCCGAGGCCCTGGTGATGGCCGAGGCGAACAAGGACCCGCTCTACGCCGCGCGCGAACGCCAGCGGCGCGGCGGCGGCAACAACTCGTACGGCTCGGCCTCCGTCTTCTCCCCCGAGGTCGACCCGGCCGTGGCCCGGCTGGTCACCCCGGAGACGCTGACCAACCCGCCGCCCGGCGGCTTCGGCGCCTCGGGCTCCGACGGCGACGCGCTGCCGGGCCCGGAGGTCCCCGCCGAGCCGGACCCGTTCAACGCCGGCAGCCACGACTGGTACTACAGCGGCGAGCCGGAGGAAGGGGGCGGGGGCGGAGGCGGCGCCAGCGGCCCGCAGATCCCGATCGAGAGCGGCAGCAGCTTCACGCCGACCCCGGGACCGGCCCCCGCACGGCCGCCGGCGCCGATCGGCGCCGGGCCGATGGTGCGGCGCACGGCGCACAGCCACACGCAGGCACTGGCCGCGGTCACCATCCTGTGCCTCGGCGCGATCGTCAACGCGATCGCCATGTCGCCGTACACGATCGCCATAGTGGTGATCGGCTATCTGCTCGCGATGACGTCGTACTCGTTCACGCCCGGCGAGAAGCGGTTCGCGCTCATCGGCGTGCCGCTCACCGCGTTCGTGTTCTATGCCTTCGGGTTGTTCCTGGCGCGCGGCCGCTCCACGGGGCACACGACGCCACTGGACAACAGCGCGACGTGGCAGGCGGCGAAGGACGGCTTCACAGCGGTGCCGACGATGCTGGGCCTGCTCGCCGCGCTCTACCTGTTGTGGCGGCTGTTCAAGACGGTCGCTAGGTCGGGCTGACGCCGGCCCGGCCCCGGTAGTGCGCCGGGGAGACCTCGCCGCGCAGGCAGGCGAACGCGACGTCGGCGGCCGAACCGCGGTCCAGGCGGCCGTGGTACGTGCCGTCCGGCAGGCACACCATGTTCGCCGCGAACTGGTCGCCGCCCAAGTGCGTGGTCTCCCAGGCGGGCAGTCCCCGCGCGGCCAGTTCCCGGGCGACCGGGGCGCCGTAGCGGGCACAGCACACGTCGCGCTTCCCGTGGGTGCACACAAGCAGGACGCGTTCCCGCAGCGGCACGCCGAATCCGGGCGGGCCGCCCTCGGCCAGGGCCGCCAGATCCAGCTTCTCGACGTCGCAGAGGTCGGCGGTGAGGCGCCGCTCCAGCCAGCGCGCGCCGACCGGCCCGCCGGCGACGAAGACCACGCGCTCCCCGGTCACCGCACGGCCTTCGCGATCCGGGCGCCGGATCAGCTGCGGACGCACGGCGTAGGCCGACGCGGCTGTCAGCACCTCCGCGACACCCGCGGGCAGGTCCGACGGCCAGCCGAAGGCCGGCCACGGTCCCGGGTGCTCCACCGCGAGCCACGCCTTCGCCTGCGGCGGCGCGGTGTCCCGCAGCGGCTCGCGCGC
Source organism: Catenulispora rubra (assembly GCF_015356825.1). Lineage (GTDB taxonomy): Bacteria > Actinomycetota > Actinomycetes > Streptomycetales > Catenulisporaceae > Catenulispora > Catenulispora rubra. The sequence goes on from NZ_JAACYW010000193.1 coordinate 12,502, forward strand.
CGCCCGGCACAGCGCGGCACAGCCACCGGGAGCGGAATCGCAGACGGACACGGGCGGGTCTTTCCGGGCGGGGCGGACAAGCACGGTCAGGGTAGCCTCACCTTACCCTCGGCACACGTGGTCCTACCCTCCGTGCCCTCCCCGCTCGCCCAAACCGGTGACCTGGTGCGGCGCGACCTGCGGCGGCACGACCTGCGGCGGCGCCGCCCGAAGGGGTCTCTACCCGAAGGCGTCGTTCAGCACGCGCCGGAGCACGCCGCCGACCGCCAGGTAGACGATGGTCGCGAGCCCGTAGTTCAGGAACACGTTCAACTTCGGGCTCTTGGGGGTGAACAGGTCCTTGAACCAGGTCGCGAAGAAGCCGGCCCAGTCCGAGTCGGTCCGGACGATGTCGTTCTGACCGTTGGCGCCGATCAGGACGAACACGATGTACCCGACCAGGATGATCGCGATGACGGTGACGGCCACGAAGACCAGGTCTCCGGCCGCCCGCTTGCCTCCTGTTCCTGCCATGGGTCCCCGTTGCCCGCCGGGCGACGGCGAAAACGTGTTCGGCGATACTCTGTTCGCATGATCGCGACCCCTTTGACCGTGGGCTTCGACCTTGACATGACCCTGATCGACTCGCGGCCGGGCATCCACGCGACGATGACCGAGCTGTCCCGGCGCACCGGCGTGCCCATCGACGCCGACGCCGCGGTCACCCGGCTCGGGCCGCCGCTGGAGGAGGAGCTGGTGCGCTGGTTCCCGGAGGACCGGATCGCCGCGGCCGGGGACGAGTACCGGAAGCTGTATCCGGAGTTCGCGATCACGCCGACGCCCGCACTGCCCGGCGCGGCCGAGGCGTACGCGGCGATCCGGGAGCGCGGCGGCCGGGTCATGGTCGTCACCGCGAAATACGGGCCCAACGCGGCGCTGCACCTGGAACACCTCGGCCTGATCCCGGACGTCCTCGTCGGCTGGCACTGGGGCCCGAAGAAGGGCGAGGCCCTGCGCGAGCACGGCGCGACGGTCTACGTGGGCGACCACATCGGCGACATCCTCGGCGCGCGGGCCGCCGGCGCGGTCGCGGTCTCGGTGGCCACCGGGCCGGTCAGCGCCGCCGACCTGGCCGCCGCCGGAGCCGACACCGTGCTCCCCGACCTGCGTGGTTTCCCCGCGTGGCTCGACGGGTATCTGGCCGCCTGATCCGTATCACCCATGAGAATCTGTATCGCCCATGAGAATCCGTATTCGCCCATGAGAATCGGCATGGTCTCCGGGCCCGGCAGCCCCGTCCCGAGCTGCCCCGGAGTTCCCGGTCGGGCCCTGGGATAACCCTGCCCAAGGCGGGTGTTTCCTGGTTACGCTTACCCCGCAAGAGTGAATCACCGACGACAGCAGACGCGAGGGTCCCACCGTGCCTACCGGCAAGATCAAGTGGTACGACACCGAAAAGGGTTTCGGCTTCATCACCCGCGACGACGGGCCCGACGTGTTCATGCACTCCTCCGCTCTGCCAATGGGCGTCGCGGAGCTCAAGAGCGGCCAGCGGGTCGAGTTCGGGGTGGCCGCCGGCAAGCGCGGCGACACCGCGATAGGCGTGAAGCTGCTGGAGACCCGGCCGAGCGTGGAGGCCGCGGTCGCGGCCCGCGACCGCAAGCCGGCCGAGGACATGGTGGTCATCGTCGAGGACGTGATGAAGCTGCTCGACGGCATGTCCGAGACCTTCCGCCGGGGCAAGTACCCGGACAAGGCCACCTCGCGCAAGCTCGCCGGGGTGCTGCGCGCGGTCGCGGACCAGCTGGAGAGCTGAGCAGGGGCATCGGACCGGACCGGACCGGGTCGGATCGGGTCGCATAGCGGACCGGGCCGGACGGAGCCGTGCTGTCCCGTGTCGTGGCTTGTCGTGCGGTGCCGTGTCGTGTCGTGTCGTGCCGCGCCGTGCCGTGCCGTGCCGTGCCGTGCCGAAGCAGGCCACCACATCGTGAACGGCTATGCCGCGTCCGCCGACCTGCTCGCATAATCACAGCATGAGCGCTGATCGGAACATAGCCCGGGTAACCGCCACAGCAGCCGTCCACGCGGGGCGAACCGTCACGAACCCGACCCCGCCGATCGACCTGTCGGCGACCTACTACCTGCCCGGCGTCGACGCCGGCGGCGAGAGCTACGACTCGCTCGTCGCCGGCGGCCCGCCGACCGCCGAGGGCGGCCTGGTCTACCAGCGGATGTGGAACCCGACCACGGCCGGCTTCGAGCGCGCGCTGGCCGAGTTGGAGGGCCTGCCCGAGGCGGTGTCCTTCGCCAGCGGCATGGCCGCGATCACCGCGTGCTTGCTCGCCGCGACCGCCACCGCGGCGGCCGACGGCAAGCGGCACGTCGTGGCCCTGCGCCCGATCTACGGCGGCACCGACGGCCTGCTCTCCAAGGGCACCCTGGGCACCGAGGTGACCTGGGTCGACGGCCCCGGCGACATCGCCCCGGCGATCGCCGCGCGCCCGGACACCGCGCTGGTCGTGGTGGAGACCCCGGCGAACCCGACCGCGCGCCTGCTCGACCTCGACGCGGTCGCCGCGGCCTGCGGGGACGTGCCGTACCTGGTGGACTCGACCTTCGCCACGCCGGTCCTGCAGCAGCCGGCCCGGCACGGCGCGACGCTCGTCGTGCACAGCGCGACGAAGTACCTCGGCGGGCACTGCGACGTCCTCGGCGGCGTGGTGGCCACGACCCCGGAGTGGGCCGCGCGGCTGCGGGACATCCGGATCCAGACCGGCGGCCTGCTGCACCCGATCGCCGGCTACCTGCTGCACCGGGGCCTGCAGACGCTGCCGCTGCGCGTGAAGCGCTCCTCGGAGACGGCGGGGACGGTCGCCACCTGGCTGGCCGCGCACCCGGCCGTGGAACGCGTCCACTACCCCGGGCTCCCCGGCGGCGACCCGGACGGCCTGATCGGCCCGGACAAGCAGATGCTGCTGCCCGGCGCGATGCTCTCGTTCGAGATGCGCGGCGGCTACGACGCGGCGGCGACGGTCGCCGAGAACGTGAAGCTGATCCTGCACGCGGCCTCGCTCGGCGGCGCCGAGTCGCTGATCACGCACCCCGCCTCGCTGAGCCACCGGCACGTCGCCCCGGACGCGCGGCCGGACGCCGGGCTGCTGCGGTTCTCGGTGGGCCTGGAGGACGCCGAGGACCTCATCGAAGACCTCGAAGCCGCGTTCGCGAAAATCTAGGAACGGCATCCGCGGGGATCTGGACGTGGCCTTCGCGAAGACCTGGAGCGCAGGCCACATCACCCGTTTCCCCGTCCCGCATGCACCGCCGCGGCCCCCGGTGGATAAAGGCTGCATGGACCCGCTGGAGCTGACGCGCCTGGACTTGCTCATGCGCGGCAACCCGCTCGTACAGCGGCATCCGCAGTTGGCGTGAGCGGCGTCGAGGCAGGTGTGGAAGCAGGTGTAGAAACAAAGTCCTTCCAGGTGATAGGTCTTCGAGCGTGTTCGACAGCAAGCTCTTCCTCGAGGCGTACATCACCCTGTTCGTCATCATGGACCCGCCGGGGACCCTGCCGATCTTCCTGGCGCTGACCAACGGCCGCAGCAAGGCCCAGCGCACCAAGGCCGCGTGGCAGGCGGCGCTGGTCGCGTTCTGCGTGATCTGCGTCTTCGCGCTGTTCGGCCAGCAGATCCTGGACTACCTCGGGGTGACGCTGCCGGCGCTGCAGGGCTCCGGCGGCCTGCTGCTCCTGCTGATCGCGCTGGAGCTGCTGACCGGCCGCAGCGAGGAGCCCTCGCACTCCAACGAGGCGGTGAACGTGGCGCTGGTGCCGCTGGGCACGCCGCTGCTCGCCGGGCCCGGCGCGATCGTCGCGGTGATGGTGTTCGCCAAGCGCACCGACCACCACTGGTCCGGCGTGCTCGCGGTCGGCGCGGCGATCGTGGCGATCCACATCACGCTCTGGCTCACCATGCGCTTCTCGGTCCAGGTGATCCGGGTGATCAAGGACTCCGGCGTGACGCTGGTGACGCGGATCGCCGGTCTGCTGCTGTCGGCGATCGCCGTGCAGATGGTCGCGGACGCGGTGCGCGCGTTCGTCAAGGCCGGGTGACCTAGGATTTTTCCGTGACCTTCGGACAGCAGTTCCTCGACCAGATCGACGCCTCGGCCCAGGACTTCACCTTCCCGTTCCTGGACCACGGGTTCTACTCGGCGATCGACGTCCGCCTGCACGTCTACCGCGACGGCAAGCACTGGGCGGTCCTCATCGAGACGGTGGGCTTCAACCCGAAGGCGCGCAGCGTCACCGACGCCCTGACGAGTTACGGAGTGCGCGCCGGCAGCCAGCTGAACCGCGTGGAGAACATCGAGGCGCTGATGGACGCCGACGAGAACTACCTCGGCGGCGTCCCGATCCGCGTGCGCGGCGAGGATCTGGCGGTGGACGCGCCGGCCGGCGAGTACTTCGCCGAGGTGGTGCGCGAACTCGTGCCCGAGCACCGCGACCTGCTGCTGGCCGACGAGGCCGAGCTGCGCGCCCTGATCCCGCCGGACCTGCCCGAGATCCTGCGCCTGGAGGCCTGGCACCACCCCGACCTGCTGGTCGAGCGCCCGAGCCGGGAGGAGACGTTCCAGCTGATCGCCAAGGTGCTGGACTCCGGGAACCCGCACGACTACCGGCCGACGCAGGCGCCGAACACGCACTGGTCGAACTGGCCGGAGTCGGGGAACGCCTAGACCCGGACCGGTTCGGCGGCGGTCGGTGCCGGCCGACCGCGGAACGAGATGCCAAAACGGCCGGACCGCGAGCGTCCCGCAGCCGGCCGTGAAATCCCGTATCCCCTTACGGATGCTGCCCGATCGGCACCGACACCGACCCGCCGAGCGGGCACGTCCACAGCGGGGCCCGCTGCCCGCGGGTGGCCATCATCGGATGCGCGTGGCTCGGCAGGCACGGCGGCCACTCGATGACCCGGCCGCCGATCGACAGATTGCCCTGCACCAGACGCTGCGTCTGCGCGGCCAGATAGAGCGTGCGCGAGGCCGTGTCCAGCACGGACGCGCCGAGAGTCAGCCGCCCCACCTTCACGCCGGACACGATCAGCACGGCCGTGGCGCCCGCCGCCGGCTCGCCCGGGTTCGGGTCCTCCGTCAACTGGCAGTCCAGACCCGCGGCACGCAGATCATGGGCCACCGGCTCGAAGGCCTCCAACAGGGACACGTCCACGCTTCCAGCGTAAGCGCCGAATCAGCAAATGCACAGACCCTATGCACGTGCAAAACAGACCCTTGTTTCGACCGGTCGCCCGCCGGACCCCGTCCGAGCCGGATACGCGGTCAGTGCACTGTTTCGGTCATGTCAGGGTCGGAATACCCCCGGGTGATCGCATCGTCACCGGACGTCTGGCGGACCTACGTTGTAGCGAATCAACAGCTCGGCAAATCGCGTGATGTCATCGTCTCCCCAGTCTTCCAACCGCTCGGCGACGGCGGCGTGCCGGCTCTCGGTCACCTGCGCCAGGCGGCGAATCCGGCCCGGCGGAACCGGAACGGACAGCGACCCCAGCGACCCCAGCAGCCCCAGCAGCAGGCGACGCAGACGGCCTCGGTCCGCCACGTCCTGGTGCACCTGATCACCCCGCTCCTGATGTGCGTCGGGATGGGGCTGGCCTACATGAGCGCGTTCATGGTCCCGTCCCCGACCCCGCCACGCCGCAGCTGTTCATCGCCGAGGGCGACAGCGACTCCTCGGCCACCGTCGCCACCAAGGTCTTCACCACGGTCGCCGCCGTCGAGGACAAGCCGCTGACCCTCACCGACGTCGCCCCGACCACCGCCGACGACCCGGCCGACTCAGGGCCCTTCTTCCTGATGATCGCCGTGAGCATCGGCTCCTACGGCGCGGTCGCCGCGATCGGCGCCGACGCGGCCGGCTGGTCGTTGAAGCGCAAGACCGTCCTGGCCCTGGGCACCGCGACGGCGGTCAGCGCGATCGGCGCGGCGCTGGCCGGCCCGGTCTTCCACCTCGCGCACCACAGCCTGGCCGGGGTGTGGGGCCTGACCTGGCTCTACTCAGCCTCGATCCTGTTGATCGGCATGGGGCTGCACCCCTTCCTGAAACGGTGGACCACGCTGGTGATGATGGTGCTGTTCGTGATGCTGAACTTCACAAGCTCCGGCGGACTGTTCCAGAGGAGCTGGAAGAGCTCGTCGCAGTCTGAACCGCCACCCTCCATTTCATTAACGCTGACCGGCCATATCAGCCGGTCAGCGTTACTCGTTTAATCGGTGAACGATCCGTGAGATCTTGACCGGATGGACGCGTCCGAGATCTCGATCATTCCCAAGCCGCTGCACATCCAGGCCGGATCCGACCGGCTCACGTTCGACTCCACGGTCGTCGTGAACGTCTCCGTCGGCCACGCCGAACTCGGCCCCGAGGGCTACCAGCTGACCGTGGACGACAACGGCGTCACGTTCCTGGCCGGCACCCAGACCGGGGTCTTCTACGCCGAGAAGACCCTGCGGCAGCTCCTGCCCCCGGCGTCGCTGCGCACCGACTCCGGCGACAAGCCCTGGCCCCTGCCCCACGTGCAGATCACCGACGCCCCGCGCTTCCGGTGGCGCGGCGCGATGCTGGACGTGGCCCGGCACTTCCTGCCCAAGCGCGAGGTGCTGCGCTTCCTGGACCTGATGGCGCTGCACAAGCTGAACGTCCTGCACTTCCACCTGACCGAGGACCAGGGCTGGCGCATCGAGATCAAGCAGTACCCGAAGCTCACCGAGGTCGGCGGCTGGCGCCGGGAGACGGTCGGCGACGGCCGGCCGCACGGCGGCTTCTACACCCAGGACGACATCCGCGAGATCGTCGCCTACGCCGCCGAGCGGCACATCACGGTGGTCCCGGAGATCGACCTCCCCGGACACTCCACGGCCGCCATCGCCGCCTACCCCGAGCTGGGCAACCAGGACGTGCCGAGCGCGCAGGAGCCGCGCGAGGTGTGGACGGAGTTCGGCATCGCCAAGACGGTGCTGAACGTCGAGGACGCGACCGTCGAGTTCTACAAGACCGTCCTGGACGAGGTCTGCGAGCTGTTCCCGGGCGAGTTCGTCTGCCTCGGCGGCGACGAGTGCCCGAAGGACGAGTGGAAGGCCAGCGCGCGGGCCCAGGCCCGCAAGGCCGAGCTGGGGCTGGCCACCGAGGAGGACCTGCAGGCCTGGTTCATGAACCAGCTCGGCGCGCACGTCTCGGCCAAGGGCCGCAAGCTGCTGGGCTGGGACGAGATCCTGGAGGGCGAGCTGTTCCCGGGCACGGTCGTGTCCGCCTGGCGCAGCACCGAGTACGCGGTCGAGGCGGCCCGGCGCGGCCACGACACCCTGACCAGTCCGACCAAGTGGGTCTACTTCGACTACCGCCAGTCCGACGCGGACGGCGAGCCCGGCGCCCCCTGGGCCGCGCCGACGACGCTGGAGCAGGCGTACAGCTTCGAGCCGGTCCCCGCGGACCTGCCCGAGGAGCTGGCGGGCCACGTCATCGGCTCCGAAGCCACGCTGTGGAGCGAGTACATGCCGGACTCCCGGATCCACGACTACCAGTCCTGGCCGCGCCTGGCGGCTTTCTGCGAGACGGTCTGGTCCGCACCGGACCGCGACTTCGCCGAGTTCCTGCCGCGCCTGACGAAGCACCTGGAGCGCCTGGACGCGCTGGGGGTGGAGTACCGGCCGCTGGACGGCCCGCACCCGTGGCAGAAGCAGCCGGCGCCGCGCTGGCGGGAGGCCCCGGACGCAGCGGAGTAGCCGTTCGCCGCAATAGATCTCCTCGGTCCGCTCCGGCGCACCGGGGAGATCTGCTTCTCCCTACTCTCCCTTACTTCGGTCAGCGAACACAGCGGACAACCCGCCCGCGGTCACCGTGGTCACCGGAACCGGCCGCGATGAGCGACACTAGAAGGATGCCCGTCGCCCGACCCAAGCGCCGCGCCCGGAGGTATGCGTGACCTGCCTGATCGTCCAGTCCGACAAAACTCTCCTGCTCGAGGTCGACCACCCCCAGGCCGAGGAGTGCCGCCGCGACATCGCCCCGTTCGCCGAACTGGAGCGTTCCCCGGAGCACATCCACACCTACCGCATCACCCCGCTGGCCCTGTGGAACGCGCGCGCCGCGGGCCACGACGCCGAGCAGGTCATCGACGCACTGCTGCGGCACACCCGCTACCCGGTGCCGCACTCCCTGCTGGTCGACATCGCCGACACCATGGACCGCTACGGCCGCCTCCGGCTGCTCCAGCACCCGACGCACGGCCTGGTCCTGGAGACCACCGACGTCCCGGTCCTGGAGGAAGTGGTCCGGCACAAGAAGGTCCAGCCGCTGATCGGCGCGCGCCTGGACGAGCACACCATCAGGGTCCACCCCTCCGAGCGCGGCACCCTCAAGCAGGTGCTGCTGAAGGTCGGCTGGCCCGCCGAGGACCTCGCGGGCTACGTGGACGGCGAACACCACGACATCGCCCTGCGCGAGGAGGGCTGGACCCTCCGCCCGTACCAGAAGGAGGCCGCCGAAGGCTTCCGCCACGGCGGCTCCGGCGTGATCGTCCTCCCCTGCGGCGCCGGCAAGACGATCGTCGGCGCGGCCGCCATGGCCGGCGTCGAGGCGACGACGCTGATCCTGGTGACCAACACGGTCAGCGTCCACCAGTGGCGCAAGGAACTACTGAAGCGCACCACCCTCACCGAGGACGAGATCGGCGAGTACTCCGGAGCCCGCAAAGAGATCCGCCCGGTCACCATCGCCACCTACCAGGTCCTCACCCGCAAGACGAAGGGCGTCTACGCCAACCTGGAACTCTTCGATGCCCGGGACTGGGGCCTGATCGTCTACGACGAGGTCCACCTCCTCCCGGCCCCGGTCTTCCGCTTCACCGCCGACATCCAGTCCCGCCGCCGCCTCGGCCTCACCGCCACCCTCGTCCGCGAGGACGGCCTGGAAGGCGAGGTCTTCTCCCTGATCGGCCCCAAGCGCTTCGACGCCCCCTGGAAGGACATCGAAGCCCAGGGCTACATCGCCCCGGCGGACTGCGTGGAAGTCCGGGTCACCCTGGCCGACCACGAACGCCTGCGCTACGCCAGCTCCGAACAGGAGGAGAAGTACCGCATCGCCGCAACCACCGCGACCAAATCAAAGCTCGTCGAAGCCCTGGTGAAGAAGCACGCGGGCGAGCCGACCCTGGTCATCGGCCAGTACCTGGAGCAACTGGACGACCTCGGCCAACGCCTCAACGCCCCGGTCCTGAAGGGCACCACCCCGGTGAAGGAGCGCGAACGCCTCTACGAGGGCTTCCGCACCGGCGAGATCCCCACCCTGGTGGTGTCAAAGGTCGCGAACTTCTCGGTCGACCTCCCCGAGGCCAGCGTCGCGATCCAGGTCTCCGGCACCTTCGGCTCCCGCCAGGAGGAGGCCCAGCGCCTCGGCCGCGTCCTACGCCCCAAGGCCGACGGCCGCGGCGCCCGGTTCTACGCGGTGGTATCCCGCGACACCGTGGACCAGGAGTACGCGGCGCACCGCCAGCGCTTCCTGGCCGAGCAGGGCTACGCCTACCGGATCGCCGATGCGGACGATGTGTTCGCCGGTAAGGAGATTTAGAGGATTCGGCCTCACGCGGCGCCACTGACATCCAGCTGGTTGATCAGTGGCGCCGGCTGGTGACGTGCCAGCCTGACTGGCGATGTCGCTGGTTGGGTCCGACCGGACCATGCGGGGTGTTGGTTCTGGGTCCCTCGCCGCGTCAGCGGGCGCAGCCAACCTGCCCGGTTTGGCGGTGTCAAGCCGGACGGAGCCGGACCACAGCAGCAGCGATGCGGCTTGATTCCGCCAAACCGGGCAGGTTCCGTTTACGGCGATGACGCGGCGAGGGACCCAGAACC
>NZ_JAACYW010000194.1 GCF_015356825.1 Catenulispora rubra
CCCCCAACCTCAATCCCAGCCCCAGCACCAGCACCAGCACCAGCACCTAAGCGATCCGTCGCACCTCATCCACCAGCGCGTCCAGCTCCGCGGCGACCGCCGCGGCGCCGGCGGCCAGCCGCTCCCCCGCGGCGGTCAATGTGACGCCGCGGGGGCCGCGGAGCAGGAGTGGGACTCCCACCGCCTTCTCCAGTTGGCGGATCTGCTCGGAGAGGGTCTGCTGCGACATGAACAGGAGGCGGGCCGCGCCGCTGATGCTGCGTTCGCGGGCTACGGCCAGGAAGGATCTGAGCAGGCGTATGTCCGGCGTTTGCATGGACGTGGTCCGTCAGTGGCTGTCGGTCGAGATCATCAGTGGTAGCCGACGGCGTGCAGGCGGGCTTTGTAGAACTCCGCGCCGTAGGACAAGCCTCGCGTGAAGGAGCGGGCGCCTGTCGCGTTGAAGAACTGCACGTCCGGGTTCACCCAGTTGCGGGTGTCGCCGTGGTACGTCTTGCCGGTGCTCTGCACCCAGAAGGCCTCGCCGGAGGAGTGCTGGCTGAACGACTTCACCGCGTGGTCGGCGTGCACCGTACTCACCGCGTGCGTGGTCTTGTTGATCGAGATCACCGCGGTGCTGTGGCTCGCCAGCAGGATTCCGCTGTCCTTGTAGGACGCGTCCAGGCTGTGGCCGAGGTTCCCTGAACCGATCGAGACGTTGACGCCGCCGACCAGCCGGGTGTTCCGGTAGCTGCCGCTGACCTCGTACGAGGTCGCCTTGTCCTGCCCGAGGGCCCAGAAGCGGTTGTGGACGTCGTCGTACCACAGGCCGTGCGCGCCGGGGAAGCTGATGGTCTGCACCAGGCGCAGGGTGCTCGGATCGTTCACCGCGCCGGGTCCGTAGACGTGCAGGTAGCCGGCGGAGGAGGCCGCGACCACGGCGCCGATGTTCGGGATACGCTCGATCGCGTGCGGGTTGGAGCCCGGCGCCGCCTCCCACAACAGGCTGCCGGTGCCCTGGGTGCCCGAGGCGGACTTGTCGACGATGCCGACGTTGCCGCCGGAGGCCGCGACCAGGGCCACCTCGCCGAACTTCGCGGTGCTGCGGAACTTCACGTCCGAAAGGTTGGCCCAGCCGCCGCCCCCCGGCGACCACACCCACTGCGGCGAGGTCCAGCCCGCGGCCGAGGAGTAGATCTGTATCTGGTTCCGGTACTGCTCGCACACAGCGACGTCGTAGCTCGCGGCGGCCTGGGCCGAACCCTCGGCCAGCCACAGCGTGGCCGGCGCGGCGACCACCGCCGCCGTCCCCGCGAGCAGAGTCCTTCTGCTGAGTTGCATCTTCGCTCCCACCGTGCGGAAACATCTTGATTTCCTGTCGGGGCAACATCCTGATTCACCGCCCCGGCCCCGGCCAAGGAAGTGGGACGAAAACGGGACGGGGACGGGACCGGGACTGGGACGAGAGGCCGCCGCCGGCCGCGGAAACGGTGTCCCGCGGCCGGCGTACGTCATGGCGTCACCGCTCGTCAGTGCCCGGTCCCGCTCTGCCACAGAACGGTCCCCGCGCTACTGAGGACAGCGAGGTTGCCGGTAGTCTGCAACTGCAGCGACTCTCCCGTCCCGGACGTCCCGGCCGACCACGTGACCGTCCCGCCGGTGGCCGTGCTGTAGACCGCGAGGTTCCCGTCGGTACCCAGAACCAGATACGCGTTCGGGTTCCCGCCGGTGCCGTACGTCTTGAGCACCTTGCCGGTCGCGGTGTCGGTCAGGCTGAGCACGCCCTCGTCGAGCCTCACCGTGGTCTTCGCGTTGGACCACGCCGAGCCGTTCGCGTGCACCGTCTGCCCCTCGGCGACGGTGATCTGGCCGGCGGCCGGACCGGTGTCGCCGATCGCCTGCGGACCGCCGAAGGTCGCAAGGCCCCCGGAGGCCGCCCCGCCGGCCCAGTCGTCCACGATGCCGTCCGCGGTCACGGCGATCACGTCCGGCTGCCCGGTCCCGTGCAGGTCGGCGGTGTAGAGCGCCGGGTACTGCGCGCTCGGGATCGCAGTGACCTGAGTACCGGTCGGCGTGACGCCCGCCGGGACGCTCAGCACCGTCCCGGACCCGCCGGTCGGCGTGCCGAGGTTCACCGGGTAGCCGGCGGAGTCGAAGGTGATCGGGTACTGACGCAGGGTCCCGGAAGCGTCCCGCGTCCAGATCACGTGCACCCCGCCGACGACGCCCGGACCGAGCACCGTCACCGCGTCCCAGCCGCTGGTGCCCAGCTGGATCGCCGTCCCGACGAAGTCCTGCATGGTCTGGCCCTGGTAGTACCACAGCGCGCCGTCCTCCACGGTGAGCAGGCCCGGCGCGCCGTTGTCGATCCCGGTCACCGGGTCGCCGGCGTACAGGTCGCCGGGTGCCACGAGCTGGGTCAGCGTGCTCCAGTCCGTGTTGTCGTATCCGGTGCAGGCGCCGGTGGACGTCGTGAAGCACGCGGTGGTCGCGCTCGCGTTCCCGGCCGAGCTGTCATTCTGCTCGTCGGAGAGCACTCCGGCCTTGGTGACGTTCACGACGTCCGCCGGGTCGGAGAAGTTGCCGCCGGTGGCGCTGCGGGTGTTCTTGTCCAGGTACAGGTTGTGGTTCGCGGTGTCATAGGCCCAGAGGTCGTCGACGGCACCGTTGGTGAAGGAACCGTTGTGCGTGTACAGGTACGACGACCACGGCGACGTGCCGTCCGGGCTGGTCGACGGCGACGACAACGACGACGCCGCGGTTCCGGGGCTGGCGTTCCCGGCGTACTGCACCAGGTTGCCGCCGCTGTCGGTGGCGACCAGGTCCGGGACGCCGTCACCGGAGACGTCCCCGGCGGCCACCTTCGCCGCCGGGTTCCAGGGCACGTAGAACGAATAAGAACTCTGTGCCGACACGTTCCCGGCGTTGTCCACGGACTGCGAGTAGAGCGTGTGCACACCCCACTGCCCCGTGGTGAAGCTCAGCGTCGCCGAGCCCGAAGCCGCCGCCGCGAAAGTCGCACCGGAGGTCGGGACCGGGGTGTCGAAGGAGTAGTCGAACCCGCGCAGCCCCGAAGCCGTGCCGGAGGCCGGCGCGGGATCGCTGGAGGACAGTGTGAGGCTGCCGGCCTGGCCGGTGGTGACCGTCGCCGTCTGCCCGCTGCTCAGCGCCGGGAAGCTCGCCGAGGCGGTGGCCGGGTCGTCCGGCGCGGTCTTGTCGACCCGGAACGCGCACGTCCCGGTCTGCGCCGATGCCAGGTACTGGTCTGAGGTGTGCAGCGACCACTCGTACTCGTCGCCGTCGGCCAGGGCCGGGGTGTTGACGCTGACCGTGCCGCCGTTGGTGACGTACCCGGAGGAGTTCGTCGTGGTCTTGGTGCCCGTGGTCGCGTCGGTGATCGAGTAGATCCCGTACATCTGCGCCGCGGCGACGGAACTGGACGCCTTCGCGGACAGCGTGGCGACCGTCTTGCCGCCGAGGTTCGACATCCCGAGCCAGCCCGGCGCCGAGGTGCTGCCGCAGGGCGCGGCGGTCCCGCCGGTCAGGACCGGGGTCGGGGACGCGGTCAGGCTGCTCGGTGTACCGGGCACGATGTCGTAGGTGGTGGTCAGCACAGCGGTGGACCGGTTGAACCGCTCCAGGCTGCTGCCGGCGGTCTCATAGCCGTACAGCCCGACGCTCAGGCTGCCGACGCCCTGCGAGGCGAAGTAGGAGATCGGTCCGGTGATCGAGAAGTCCACCGGGACGCCGCCGGAGCACTGGGTGCCCAGGGAGTTCCCGTTCGTCTTCACGCTCCGGCTGGACATCGGGTCCGGCACCGAGGAGTTGCTGAGCCGGCCCGGCTGGTTGCTGTAGTCCGTGCCGCTGCCGAAGGAGTCGGTCCAGGCCAGAGAGACCGTGTAGGTGGCCTGGCCGCAGCTGTCGTAGGCCGAGTAGTCCGAGGTGATCTTGAAGTCGGAACTGAGCACATGAGTGCTCTTCGACAACCCTGACAGACTCAGCAACAGCAGGCTGCGCTCGATGCCGATGCAGCCGGAGAACTCGTTGTAGCCCACCCCGAGGTCGGTGATCGTGTTGTAGTTCGGGCTGCCCGAGCAGCCGGCCTGGACCTCGTCCGAGGCCAGGATCCCGGGCGAGGTGCTCGGGGGACTCCAGGTCGGATCGACGTAGAGCGGGAACGCCGGAGAACCAGAGCCAGAGCCAGAACCAGAGCCGGAGCCGGAAGCAGAGCCGGACGACAACCGCGAGAAGTCGGAGTCCAGGGCGATGCCGCCAGTACTCGGCGTCGCCTTCAGCGCGGCGGTGTGCGCGCCGCGGCCGGGACCGGCCGCGCTGGAGACCGGGCTGTCGCCCGCGAACGCGTCGGAGTCCACTCCGGACGCACTGCTCACGGCACCGGACCCGGCCGCACTGCGCGCGCCACCAGAGGCCCGAAGAGCACCGGCCGTAGCCGAGTCCCACATCACCGCGGGCGGCGCGTTCATGACCGTCGCGCCGGTCACGCTGTCCACGGCGCGGAGATCGCCGGCCGAGCCGGCCTGCAACCTCATGCCGGTCAGACCGGTCTGGAAGGCGAGGTGCGCGGCACGCGCCGCGGCCACCGCGTCGTGGACCGTGAAGACCTCGCTGAACCCGCCTTGCCGCGTCACCGTCACGGTCAGGTCGATGCCCGGGTAGATCTGCGCGTAGGTGGCACTCGCACCGTTCAGCGCCGGCGCCGGTAGGGCGACCGGCAGGGACAGGGCCATCGCGTGGCCGGCGTGGTCGGCGACCCGCACGACCGGGCCGGCGCCGCCGCCGGACAGGGTCAGCGTGTCCGGCGCGGCGGCCGGACCGACGCTGCCGTCGGCGGCCCGCCGCAGCGTGGGATCGAGCGCGACCCACCGGCCGGCGGCGTCTTTCGTCCGCGCCGGTTCGGTGTCGGTGGCCACCGTGTAGGTGCCGTCGGCGTTGGCGGTGGTGGTGGAGGCCTCGGTCGTCAGGGCACTGACGGCGACGGCCTTTCCGGAGGCGCGCGCCCGGAGCGAGGCAGCGGTGAGCGGGTCGGCGGCCGCGGCGGAGTGGGGGGTCCCCGCGGTCCAGGACGCGCCGGAACCGTCGGCCGCCGAACCCGCGGACAGCGCACTGGTTCCGGCTGCGGCGGCGCTCGGCATCGCCACCGCGGCGGACAGGACCGCCACAGTGACCAGGCTTGCCAACCGGCGCCGGGGTTTGCTTGCATGAGGGGCGGAGCGAGTCAGCACTCTAATTACTCCTGGTCGGATGAGGTTGGGACTTCCTCGGATCAGGCCTGGACGATAGTCAGTGCGCGCCTGGAGCCACCAGGAGTACGGCCACAGGAAGATCCTGTGGCCGGCGTGCGAACCGATCGTCCCGGTCGTCCCCACCCCTTTTCCGAACCAGGGAGTGACCCATGATCGGGATGTCCCCTCCGCCGTCCGGCAGAGGCCGGCACGCGCGATGGCGACACCGCCTCACCACCGTCGCGGCCGCGGGCGCCATGCTCGCCGGCTTCGGCCTGAACCCGGCCCAGGCGACACCGGCGGCTGCCGGCAGGCACTGGCAGCCGGTCGCCACTCAGAAGACGCCGTCGGTGCCCGGCCATGCCGGCGTGCCCGCCGGGCAGTCGGCGCTCGCCGCGAACCACGGCGTGCCGCCGGTGCCGTACAAGGCGACGGCACCGGTCTGGCCTTCGGGTCAGGCTTCTGCGACGCTCGTCTCGCTCGCGAAGGCGGCCACGACCGCCGCGGCCAGGCCCGCACCGGGGTCCGGCAGGCATGCCACGACACCGATCGCGCAAACCTCACCGGACGCAGCACACCCGGCGAACCCGGCGAACCCGAACGCGGCGACGAAGCTCACCGGTCTGCCGGTGACCCTCGCCTCCGCCGACGGCAGCGCCGCCGGCGCCGCGACCGCGGCCACGGTCGCGTTCGCGCCCCGCGCCGCCGTCACGGCCGCCGGCGTGGACGGCGTCGTCCTCACCGTGTCCCGCACCGATGGCGGCCGGACCCCCTCGCCGGTCGACCTGACGCTGGACTACAAGGGGTTCGCGACCGCGAGCGGCGGCGGCTACGCCGACCGCTTGACGCTGGTGGAGTTGCCGGCGTGCGCGCTGACCACGCCGACCGTGCCGTCATGCCGCGCACAGACGCCGATCGCCGCGCGGAACGACACCGCCTCCGGCACGCTGTCCGCCCGGGTGGCGGTCTCGGCGACGCCGATGGTGCTGGCCGCCGCGCCGCAGGCGTCCGGCGGCGTCGGCGACTACTCGGCGACCTCGCTGTCGGCCGAGGGCTCCTGGGCCGGCGGCGGCAACACCGGTTCATTCACCTACAGCTACCCGATCGCCTTGCCCCCGGCCTCCGGCGGCAAGGCGCCCGACGTCACGCTGGCCTACGACTCCGGCAGCGTGGACGGCCGCACCTCGGTCACCAACGCCCAGGCTTCGTGGATCGGGGACGGCTGGGACTACTCGCCCGGCTATATCGAGCGTTCCTACCAGCCGTGCTCACAGGACGGCATCAAGAACTCCGGCGACACGTGCTGGGGTGGCAACCAGGTCACTCTGAGCATGAAGGGGCTGAGCGGGACCCTGGTCCGCGACGACACCACCGGCGCCTGGCACTCGCAGTCCGACTCCGGCGAGAAGATCATCCCGCTCACCGGCGTGTCGAACGGTGCCTGGCAGGGCGAGGCGTGGGAGATCGTCACCACCGACGGCACCCGTTACTATTTCGGGCAGGACTACCTGCCCGGGGGCGACGGCACCGACGCGGCGACCGACAGCGTGTGGACCCAGCCGGTCTATTGTCCCAAGTCCGGTGACGGCCCGCCCGAGGGCGGTTGCTACGACTCGGGCAAGGGCACGGGCTCGGTCGTCACGAACATGGCGTGGCGCTGGAACCTGGACTACGTCGTGGACCCGCACGGCAACCTGCGCACATACTCCTGGACGCCCGAGACCGACGAGTACGAGATGGGCTACGGGCAGAACAACAACAGCGGGAAGCTGACGCCGTACGACCGGGGCGGCTACCTGACCTCGATCGGCTACGGCTACTCGCTGTCCGCGGCGATCGCCGGCGCCAAGCCCGCCCAGACCGTCACGTTCGGCGTCGACGAGCGCTGCCTGACCAGCTCGTCCTTCACGAACTGCGCGAACTCCAACCTGAACTCCTCCACCGCGCCGAACTGGCCGGACGTGCCGTTCAACCAGATCTGCGCGGCCGGGGCGGCCTCGTGCGCCAACTATTCGCCCACATACTTCTCCACCAAACGCCTGACCTCGATCAGCACCGCGGTCCTGGTCGGCTCGACGTACCAGCCGGTGGACACGTTCACGCTGTCCCAATCCTTCCCGGCGCCACAGGCCGGTCTGGTTCCGGCCGGGTCCAGTGTGAGCGCCTCGAACCCCGGGGACGGCAGCGTCGCGGTGATGTGGCTGGACTCGATCCAGCGCAAGGGCCAGGACACCCTCGGCGGCGGTACGGCGGCACAGCTGCCCAAGACCGTGTTCACCGCCGATGAGATGCCCAACCGGGTGGACGGGAACACCACCGGCGCGGCGGCGCTGTACCGGCCGCGGCTGGTGGAGATCACCACGGACGCCGGGGCGCAGACCGTCGTCGCCTACAGCGCGTCGCAGTGTTCGAGGACGAGTGGCAAGTTGCCGGCCTCGGCGGACTCGGACTCGATGAACTGCTACCCGCAGTACTGGACCCCGAACGGCGCCGCGAACCCGGTCCTGGACTGGTTCACCACCTACCAGGTCACCTCGGTCACGGTGAACGACCTGGTCGCTCCGAACGCGTGGAGCGAGGCGTCGCTGACCTCGTACAAGTACGACGGCGCCGCCTGGCACCGCGACGACTCGCCGCTGACGCCGTCGGCCCAGCGGACGTGGGACCAGTTCCGCGGATTCCGCACGGTCACCACGACCACGGGCGCGTCCTCGGTCCAGTCCACGCCGACCCGGTCGGTGACGACGTATCTGCAGGGCATGGACGGCGACTACCTGTCCTCCGGAGCCCAGCGCACTGTCAGCGTCTCCGACAGCGTCGGGGACTCGGTCACCGACTCCAGCTGGCTGTACGGCCAACAACTCGAGAAGGACACCCTGCTCGGGGTCGGCGGCGTGACGCAGAACAAGGAGGTCAGCGGACCCTGGGCCTTCGCCCAGACCGCCTCGCAGCCGCAGGCCTCCTCCATGCCGGCCCTGGTCGCCCGCATGGCGACGGGTTCCACCGACCGCAAGTACCAGCTCTGGCACGACGGCACCTGGGAGCAGACGAAGCTGGCGACGTCCTACAACGCCCAAGGGCAGCAGGTCAGCGCAGACACGTCCTACTCCGGGCCGTCGGCGTCGCCCGAGCAGTGCACGACCACCAAGTACGCGACGAACGCCGGCGCGTACATGTACTCCTACCCCGAGGAGTCCCTGACGGTCACCGGCGGGTGCTCGACCAAACCCTCGGCGAGCGCCACCCAGTCGGACACGCTGACGTTCTACGACGGCTCCTCCACGCTGGGGTCGCTGGGCTCGACCGGTAACGCGACAACGACCGAGAAGGCTGCTTCCTACAACACCTCCGGCGCGCCTGTGTACGTCACCACGGCCAAGTCCCAGTACGACACCTACGGCCGGGTCACCTCGGCGACCGACGCAGACGGCGACTCCACCGCGACGGCCTACAGCGCACCGGGCGCGGCCTCGGACACGGTGACCGTCACCAACCCGATGGGCTGGGTCACGAAGCAGACCCTGGACGCCGGCCGGGGACAAGCCGTCGCCAGCACAGACGTCGACAACGAGCTGACCACCAAGACCTACGACGGCCTCGGCCGGCTCACCGCGGTCTGGTCACCGCTGCACAGCCAGGCGGCCAAGGCGCCCGCGGACGCCGAGTACACCTACGCGATCACCGCGACGGCGCCGACCGCCGTCACGACGTCCACGCTTCGCGACGACGGCTCGTACGGGACCGTCATCACGCTGTACGACGGTCAGCTCCGGCAGATCCAGCAGCAGGGGAACACCGCCGACGGCGAAGTCGGCCGGCTGATCACCGACACCCACTACAACTCGCTGGGCCAGAAGGCGAAGGTCACCGGCTCCTACTACGACAAGACCACTGCCCCGGCCGCCACGGTCTTCGTCCCGGCGAACGACTCGGTCGTGCCGTCCGAGACCGAGACGATGTACGACGGAGCCGGACGCCAGATCCAGGTGCTCACCGTCGCCTTCGGTGTGAACCAGTACTCGGCGCTGACCGGGTATCAGGGTATGGACGAGACCGACAGCACCCCGCCCGCCGGCGGCACCGCGACGAGCAGCTTCGTCGACGCCGCCGGGAACGTGGACGCCACCTGGTCCTACCGCAGCGCGACGCCGACCGGCAAGGCGGCGGACGCCGAGACCATCAGCCGCGTCTTCACCCCGGCCGGGAAGCCGGCGACCATCAAGGACTCGGTCGGCGACACCTGGTCCTACACCTACAACCTGCTCGGCCAGAACACCGTGGTGGCCGACCCCGGCACCGGGACCTCCACCTCGGTCTACTCCACCGGGGGCAGCCTGCTGAGCCAGACCGACGCGAACGGGGATCAGCTCTCGTACACGTACGACGCGCTGAAGCGCAAGACGGCCGAGTACGACACCAGCGGCGGCGCGGCCCCGACCGGGGCGGACCAGATCGGCGCGTGGACGTACGACACCCTGGCCAAGGGCCAGCCCACGTCGTCGACCACCTACACCGACGGCGCCGGCGACGCGGCGAACACCTGGACCGAGACCGTCGCCGGGTACACGGCGAAGTACCAGCCGACCGGTGAGGCGGTCACCGTGCCGTCCTCGCAGGGCGCACTGGCCGGCACGTATCAGGACTCGAGCCAGTACACGGCCCAGACCTCGCTGCTGGCGGGCACGCACTACTACGCGGAGGGAAACCTGCCCAAGGAGCAAGTGAACTTCGGCTACACCGCCTCCGGACTGCTGTCGAGTTATGGCAGCCCGTACACGGCGCTGAACACGGTCACCTACAACCCGCTGGGCCAGGTGTTGCAGACCAACTACGGCGCCAACGGCGACCAGCTGGACCGCACCGTGACCTACGACCCGGCGACCAAGCGCATGCTGACGACCACGGACTCGCTGCAGAACCTGGGCAAGCCGATGCAGTCCGTGGCCTACACCTACAACAAGGCCGGGGCGATCACCGCTGAAAGCAACGCGGTCACCGGGTCCTCGACCCCGGACACCCAGTGTTTCGGCTACGACCAGCTCAACGAGCTGACCAGCGCGTGGACCGACTCCGGCGGCGTCACCGCGAGCTCGCCGGCGACCAACGCGCAGATCGACGGCGTCGGCGCCTGCACCGACAGCGCGCCGACGGCCGGCAAGGTCACCGGCGGACCGGCCCCGTACTGGCAGTCGTACTCCTACGACGCCCTCGGCGACCGGGTCGGCCAGACCAGCCACGACACATCGGCGACCTCGACGACGAACACGGTCACGCAGACGCTGGCGTACAACGCGTACAACGCCTCGACCGGCACCACCACCGCCGCGTCCACCCCGGACGCGGTGCAGTCGGTGACGACGGCCGGGACGTCCGGCTCGACCACCGCCGCCTACACCTACTATCCGAACGGACAGACCCGGACGCGGCCGGGACAGGCGTTCACCTACAACGCGATGGGACTCACCCGGTCGGTGACGAACACCGCCACCGGCGTGGCCGGCACGTACACCTACGACGCGGACGGCACGCTGCTGGTGCAGAGCGACCCGGCCGCCGCGCAGAACGTGCTGTACCTGCCGTGGGGCGAGCAGATCACGCTGAACACGTCGGGGAACACGGTCTCCGGCCTGCGATACGTCAGCAACAGCCCGGACGGTGTGACGGTGGTGCACTCCTCCTCCGGCACGGTGGGCTATGAGCTGACCAACACCAACGGCACCGCGACCGCCGAGGTCAACGCCTCGAACCTGACCTACAGCGTGCGGTACTACGACCCGTTCGGACGGCAGCGCGGCACCGCGCCGCCGAGCTGGCCGGACCAGCGCGCGTACCTGGACCTGCCGAGCGACCCGACCAGCGGTCTGGACCTGCTCGGCGCCCGGCAGTACGACCCGGTCACCGGCCGGTTCCTCAGCGTCGACTCCGTCCAGGAGAACACCGACCAGCGGCAGCTGAACGGCTACTCCTACGCGGGCGACAACCCGGTCAACGGCTCGGACCCGACGGGGACCATGCTGGCCTGCGAGGACGGCCCCGGCAGTGTCTGCTACTACCCCCACCCGGGGACAGGCAGCTCCTCCTCCAGCTCGTCCTCCAGCCCGCCCTCGAGTTCCAGTGACTCCGGCGGCGAGGCCCCGCAGGACCCGTTCTTCCCGATCTACGAGAAGGTCCGCTCCTACGTCGAGCAGAACCTGGCGCCGCTGGACGCCATCGCGTTCGACAAGATCCTGGAACTGGCCCAGAACAAGGCCTCGCAAACCCAGGTCCTGAACAGCATCGACCGGATGTTGGAGATCACGGACGCACTGAAGATGGGCAAGCTCGCCGACGGGATCGACACGATCCTGCAGGCGACTCACTTCGACAGCCTCGTCGCGATCACCAGAGAGGGGACGCCGTTCCTGGCCGCCAGCCGGACGACGGCCGTCCTCGGCCTGGTCGCCGACTACGGCGACGTCATATTGCCGCCGGACAAGGGCGCGGTCGGCTGGGTGGACCGCGGCGCGGGCGCGGTCAACGGAGGCCTGCTCATGGCGAACATGGTCGTCGACGAGCTACCGGTCGCCGGCGAGGTCATGATGATCGGCACCGGCGTCTACCTCGGGGGTGACTACCTGTACCACCACTGGAAGCCGTTCCATGACGTCGTGAACGACGTCGGGCACGGCGTGTCGAGCTTCTTCGGCGGATTGTTCGGCGGTGGTTCCAGCAATGACAGCGATGCCCCGGTCAAACCGCAGTGGCCCAACGGCTGCGGCGGGTAGCCATCCGCACGGCTGACTGACACGGCTGACACGACTGACACGACTGATCGACAGAGCCCGGCGGCGCATCACCGCGCCGCCGGGCTCTGTCGCGCGGATCCGTAGCCGGAGGCATCGAGGTCCGAACCCGGACCCGCTGCCGTCGTGGCAGTCAGTGCCGTCACTCACGCAATGATCGACAGGAGGGCAGTAGCATGACATAGCCGGAAGCGCAGTGACGGGCGCAGTGCCTGAAGGAGGGGTGCAGGCGACGCGCTCCGCGAGCCGGGATGGCCGGTCGAGCCGAGAGCGTAGGAGAAGCCCGCAGAGTCCTGAGAGTGGACCCGGGACTCGGCAACGGCCGCGTCGCTTCGCAGCAGCGCACCAGTACGCCGGTCGAGACGATCCCTCAGAACAACCGCGAACTCGGGTCGTCCATCCCCCGCAGCACCTCATAATCCAGCACCGCGCACTCGATCCCGCGGTCCGCCGCCAGCACCCGCGCCTGCGGCTTGATCTCCTGTGCCGCGAACACCCCGCGCACCGGCGCCAGCAGCGGGTCGCGGTTCAGCAGCTCCAGGTATCGCGTCAGCTGCTCCACGCCGTCGATCTCGCCGCGTCGCTTGATCTCCACCGCCACGTGGGCGCCGTCGGAGTCCCGCGCCATGATGTCCACCGGCCCGATGGCCGTCGGGTACTCGCGGCGGACCAGCGTCCAGCCGGTGCCCAGGGTCTCGATCTGCTCGGCGAGCAGCTCCTGCAGGTGCGCCTCGACGCCGTCCTTCTGCAGGCCGGGGTCCACGCCGAGGTCGTGGCTGGCGTCGAGCTCGACGTCGCGCAGGGTGATCACCAGGCGCTCGCCGGCCTTGTTGGTGACGGTCCAGACGATGCGGCCGTCCTCGTCGCCCTCGGACTCCTTGAGCACGCAGGGCGGCGACATCCAGTTGAGCGGCTTGTACGCGCGGTCGTCGGCGTGGATCGAGACGCTGCCGTCGTTCTTCACCATCAGCAGCCGCTTGGCCTCCGGGAGGTGCGAGGAAAGCCGTCCGGCGTAGTCGACGGTGCAGTGGGCGATGACGATGCGCATGGGATCGGAGCCTATCAACGCCGACGATCCTCAACGCCGCTATGAACCCTTTAGGGTCACGCGGGTCTCACGGGTCACGTACAGGTCGAGCGCCGCGTCGACGTTCTCCGCGACCAGCTCGTCCTCCTCGGCCGCGATCAGCGCGCGCATCCGCTCGATGTCGTCCTCGGCACCCGGCAGGCCGAAGACCGTGACGCCGGCGGCGTTGCGGACGTCGGGATCGGCGTCCTCGGCGGCCAACCGGATCAGAGCCGCGCGGACCTCGGCGGCGGGCTCGCCGGCCGGTACACAGGCGACCGGCAGCACCCGGATCGCCTCGATGCGCGTCAGGTCGTACTCCGCCACATCGGCCGCCACCGACAACAGGAACGGCGTCAGCACCGGCGCGTCGCCCTCCTCGCCCACGAACACCCTCAGTGCGGCGGCGCGGGCATCGGCCGACCGCGCGGAATGGCCGGCGATGAGGCTTCGCGTCCCGGCCGATGGCAACTCGTTCATTACCCGATGCTCGCATCCCGGACCCACAGTGCTTCCCCTATCGCAGTACTAGTCCCGCATACGCACATCGCCGTAACCCGTTCTCGCAGTTGCCGCTATCATTCAGCTCGATACGCTGCTAACCCGCACTCTGTCCGTCACGGCAGGGGCGTGTAGGGGAGCACGCATACGCCTCGTCGATAGTGTCGATGGGCGCCGTTTCGACGCGAGGAGTCGCAGACCGATGAGTTTCATAGCCAAGTGCCTCGAGATCACCGAGAAGAGCTTCGAGGGCGCGGTTGAGCAGGCCGAGGAGTGGAGCGCCCACCGGCACGGCGCGAAGCTGTTCATGAAGCTGGGCATCGCCTACTACGCCGAGCAGCGCCTGGAAGGCCACCACGAGCCCGTCGAGCGCATCCTCGACGCCCTCGACGGCCACGCCGCCGAGCACGGCGAGACCGGCATCGACCACCTGCGCGCCACGCACGAGGTGCTGGGCCGGGAATTCGCCGGCGAGCACCACCCGGACGCCATCGCCGAGAAGGAAGCCGCCGCGGCCGACGCCTGATTCACAGGGTGAATCCGGGCTCGAATAAAGTTTCAAACAAATCGGCGCCCTTCCCGGGGATATCCCCTAGGAAGGGCGCCGATTCGCGTCCGGCGGTGAGGGAGTCCGCTCAGACGGCGACCGATCCGGCACGCCGGATCTCTTCGACGATGGTGTGCAGGATCTGTGTGATCCCGAAATCCTTGGGCGTGAACACCGCCGCGACGCCGGCCTCGCGCAGCGCCCGCGCGTCGGCGTCGGGAATGATGCCGCCGACCACCACCGGCACCGAACCGGCTCCGGCCGCCCGCAGTTCGGCCAGCACCTCCGGCACCAGTTGCAGATGCGAGCCGGACAGCACCGAGAGCCCGACGCAGTGCACGTCCTCGGCCACCGCCGCCGCCGCGATCTGCGCGGGCGTCAGCCGGATCCCCTGGTAGACGACCTCGAAGCCGGCGTCGCGGGCGCGCACCGCGATCTGCTCGGCGCCGTTGGAGTGGCCGTCCAGCCCCGGCTTGCCGACCAGCAGCCGCAGCCGGCGGCCGAGTTCGGCAGAGGCCTGATCCACCTCGGCGCGCAGCACCACCAGTTCCTCGGACGGGATCGCCGTCCCCACGGAACCCGAGACCCCGGTGGGGGCCCGGAACTCGCCGAAGACCTCGCGCAGCACCCCGGTCCACTCCCCCGTGGTGACCCCGGCGCGCACGCACGCCAGCGTCGCGTCCATCAGGTTGGCGTCCGTCGCAGCCTCCTGACGCAGCCGGGCCAGTGCGGCATCCACCGCCGCGCCGTCCCGCTGCGCCTTCCACTCCTTCAGCGCCGCCACAGCCTGCTGCTCGACCGCCGGATCGACGGTCTGGATGGCCGCGTCCAGGTCGGCGGTCAGCGGGTTCGGCTCGGTCTCGGTGAACTTGTTGACGCCCACCACCACCATCTCGCCGGACTCGATCTTCGCGCGCCGCTCGGCGTGCGCCCCGACCAGCTGCGCCTTCAGATAGCCGGACTCCACGGCCGCCACGACGCCGCCGAGCCCCTCGATCCGCTCGATCTCGGCCCAGGCCGCCTCGGCGATCTCCTCGGTCTTGGCCTCGACCACCTTCGAGCCGGCGAACAGGTCGGGGTACTCCAGCAGATCCGACTCGTAGGCCAGCACCTGCTGCATGCGCAGCGACCACTGCTGGTCCCAGGGCCGCGGCAGGCCCAGCGCCTCGTTCCAGGCCGGCAGCTGCACGGCGCGGGCCCGCGCGTCCTTGGAGAGCGTCACGGCCAGCATCTCCAACAGGATCCGCTGCACGTTGTTCTCCGGCTGCGCCTCGGTCAGGCCCAGGGAGTTGACCTGGACGCCGTACCGGAAGCGGCGCAGCTTCTCGTCCGTGACGCCGTAGCGCTCGCGCGTGACGCGATCCCAGAGCCCTGCGAAGGCCCGCAGCTTGCACATCTCCTCGACGAAGCGCACGCCGGCGTTGACGAAGAACGAGATGCGGCCGACCACCTGGTCGAAGTCCTCCGGCGCCACCTGCCCGGAGTCGCGCACGCCGTCCAGCACGGCGATCGCCGTCGACAGCGCGTAGGCGACCTCCTGCACCGGCTGCGCGCCGGCCTCCTGCAGGTGGTAGGAGCAGATGTTGATCGGGTTCCACTTGGGCAGGTTCGCCACGGTGTAGGCGATGGTGTCGGTGATCAGCCGCAGCGAGGGGCCGGGCGGGAAGACGTACGTCCCGCGCGACAGGTACTCCTTGACGATGTCGTTCTGCGTTGTGCCGGACAGCGCGGCGATGTCAGCACCCTGCTCCTCGGCGGCGACCTGGTACAGCGCCAGCAGCCACATGGCCGGGGCGTTGATGGTCATCGAGGTGTTCATCCGCTCCAGCGGGATGCCGTCGAACAGCGCGCGCATGTCGCCCAGGTGCGAGACCGGCACGCCGACCTTGCCGACCTCGCCGCGGGCCAGGACCGAGTCCGGGTCGTAGCCGGTCTGCGTGGGCAGGTCGAAGGCCACCGACAGGCCGGTCTGGCCCTTGGCCAGGTTCCTGCGGTAGAGGGCGTTGGACTCGGCCGGGGTGGAGTGGCCGGCGTAGGTCCGCATCACCCAGGGGCGGTCTCGCTCGACGGATCCGTCATGCCCGGAAGATCTGTTTCGACCACCAGAGCTGTCGCGCTCGGTCACGGGGGCTCCCAAGTGGATGGTGTCACCGCCCGGGGAGAGGTCGGCGCCTTGGAGCGGAGCCTACTGACGGGTAACCGGAGTGTCACCGGTGACCTTGCGCACACCGGTCCGCGGGTCCGCGCAACGCCAGTATCTCGATGTCAAGCTTCTTGACATCGAGGGATATGCTGCGTCACACTCCACAAGGACCTGCAGGGCTGACACTAGGGGTGGGACATGCGGTGGGGCAGGAGCCAATCGGCGGGCGGTGGCATCGGGGCCGACGGCACGGGGCGCCGGGACGATGCGGCCGCGACCGCCGGGAACGCTCCGAAGCGCACCGGGACGATCGCCCAGTTGCGTAACCCACCTGGCGGAAGCGACGCCCGGCGGATGCTCGCGGCGCTGTTCCTGGACCGGGTCGGGAACGGCGTGTGGTCCTCGGCGCTGGTGCTGTATTTCAGCGTCGTGTCCCACCTGAGCGCGGGCCGGATCGGCGCCCTGCTGGGCATCGCGGGCCTGGTCGGCATCGCCGGCGCGCCGGTCGCCGGAGCGCTGGCCGAGCGGTACCCGGTGCGCACGATCCTGGTGGCGTGCCACCTGATCAGGGTGCTGACGCTGTGCGCGGTGCCGCTGTGCCACGGCTTCGCGCCGCTACTGGCGGTCACGACCGCGACGACGCTGTGCGACCGCGCGTCGAAGACCATGGAGATCGTGTTCGCCGGCCAGGCCGCCGGGGAGCAGCGCGCGACGTACCGGGCGCTTTCGCGGGTGGTGATGAACGCCGCGTACGCGCTGGGAGCGGGGCTCTCGGCGATCGCGGTGGCCGTGGGGACGAGCGGGGTGTACGAGGCCGTCGTGGTCGGGAACGGCTTGTCGTACCTGGCGGTGGCGGCGCTGGTGATGCGGACGAAGCGGCGGGAGCCGAGCCGTGTCGCTGCTGCAGGTGCTGCTGGCGACGGCGACGGCGGCGGCGGCGGCGACAGCGACGGCGACGGCGACGGCGCGAAGAAAGCGAAGGCGCGCGGCCGCAATCCGTGGCGCGACCCCGGTTATCTGCTGTTCGTCCTGCTCGACGTCTTCCTGAACCTGGACGACGCGATCCTGATGGTCGGCGTGCCGCTGTGGGCCGTGACCCGCACCGACGCGCCGCACGCGGTGATCCCGGCGGTCATGGTGATCAATACCCTGATGTGCGTGTTCCTCCAGATGCCGGTGTCGGCCCGGGTGGCCGGCGCTCGCGCGGCGGCGCGTGCGGCGTGCTGGTACGGCGTGGCGCTGCTCGCGGGCTGCGCACTGATCGCCGGGTCGAGCCACGGCGGTGCGATGGTCGCGACGGTGACGCTGCTGCTGGCCGCGGTGGTGGTGACGTCGGCGGAACTGGTGCGCTCGCTGGTGTCGTGGGAGCTGGCGGTGTCGCTGGCGCCGGCGGACGCTCAGGCCTCGTACTTGGGCGTGGCGGGGATGGCGCAGGCGATCGAGCGGTCCGCGGGGCCGGTGGCGCTGTCGACGGTGGTGCTGGCCGCCGGGCCCGTGGGGTGGCTCGGACTCGGCGCGGTGGTGACCGGGCTCGGGGTGGTGCAGCGGGTGGCCAGCCTGCGGCGGCTGGAGCGGAAGGCGGTCCCGGCAGCCGGTGGTGCGGCGACGGCAGTGGCTTGATGCGGCTCGGTGCGGTGGTGGTGGTGGTGTGGTGGTGGTGTGGTGGTGTGGTGGTGGTGTGGTGGTGGTGTGGTGGTGTGGTGGTGTGGTGGTGTGGTGGTGTGGTGGTGGTGGTGTGGTCTGCTTCTAGCGCGCGGCGCGCCAGTCGCTCTCCAGCATCGCCATCACGTGCGCATCGATCCACTCGCCGTCCCAGAGCAGCGCCTCGCGCTTGGTCCCCTCCAGCACGAAGCCGACCTTCTCGTACACGTGCCGGGCACGCGGGTTGAACGTGTACACATCCAGCTCGACCCGATGGATCCCCACGGTGTCGAACGCGTGCCGCAGCACCAGCCGTGTCGCCTCGGTCCCGTATCCGCGCCCGAATACGCGAGCGCCGACCAACGAGATCCGGAAGCCGCAGGAGCGGTTCTCGACATGCAGGTCGTTCAGGACCACCTCGCCGACGTACGTTCCCGTCTCGTTCTCGACGATCGCCAGATCCAGGCGGTCGGTGTGGTCGGCGCGGGTGGCGTACCAGCGCTCGGCGGCCTCGTGGTCGAGCTCGGCGCGGGTGGCGGTCAGGCGGCTGCTCTCCGGATCGGCCAGGAGCTCCAGCAGGCCCGGCGCGTCCTCGGCGGTCACGGGGCGGAGGGTGACCCGGTCGCCGGCCAGGACCGGCTTCTCAGCGAACGAAAGCGTCATGATCGCGATCCTGGCAGGAAACATCCACAGCGGCCGCCGATTTTCGTTCCATCGGCGACCGCGGATCAGCGTGTACCAGCGTGTACCAGTGCGTATCAGTAGCTGTAGAAACCCTTGCCCGACTTCCGCCCGAGGTCCCCGGCGGTGACCATCCGGTTCAGCAGCTCCGGCGGGCTGAACTTCTCGTCCTGGGTCTCGGTGTAGATGTTCTGCGTCGCGTTGCGCAGGATGTCCACGCCGGTCAGGTCGGTGGTGGCCAGCGGGCCCATGGCGTGGCCGAAGCCGAGCTTGCAGGCGATGTCGATGTCCTCGGCGGTGGCCACGCCCGACTCGTACAGCTTCACCGCCTCGACCACCAGCGCGGCGATCAGGCGGGTGGTGACGAAGCCGGCGACGTCGCGGTTCACCACGATGCAGGTCTTGCCGACCTCCTCGGCGAAGGCGCGGGCCTTGGCCAGCGTCTCGTCGGAGGTCTTGTAGCCGCGGACCAGCTCGCACAGCTGCATCATCGGGACCGGGGAGAAGAAGTGGGTGCCGACCACGTCCTGCGGACGCGAGGTGACGGCGGCGATCTGGGTGATCGGGATCGCCGAGGTGTTGGTGGCCAGGACCGCGCCGGGCTTGGCCAGCTTGTCCAGCTCGCGGAAGATCTCCTGCTTGACCTCGATGTTCTCGAACACCGCCTCGACGATCACGTCGGCGTCGGCAACCGCCTCGGCCAGGTCCGTGGTCGTGGTGATGCGGCCCGTCGCGGCCTCGACCTCGTCGGCGGTGTAGCGGCCCTTGGAAGCGAACTTCTCCAGCGAGGCGCGGATGCCGTCGACGCCGCGCTTGAGGGCGGCGTCGGTCACGTCGCGGACCGCCACCTCGTACCCGGCGGCCGCGGCCACCTGCGCGATCCCCGAACCCATCAGACCGGCGCCGATGACGGCCAGCTTCTTCGACACTGCGCTACCTCATGCTTCACAAGGGGTGATTTGCTTCGACGTCCAAAAGATAACGCGGGTGTGAGCGGGCCCGGCGCGGACGGCGGCGTAACGCTCGTCACGGGTGGCGGCACCGGCCTGTCTCGGCCGGCGGCGCCTCCTCGTCACGGGTACTCACGGGTACGGGTCGGGGTCCGGCTCGCGCTCGATCTGCGCGCCGAGCGAGCGCAGCTGGGTCACCAGGCCCTGGTATCCGCGGTCGATGTGCCGGACGTCGGACACCGTGGTGTGGCCGTCGGCGACCAGCCCGGCCAGCACCAGCCCGGCCCCGGCCCGGATGTCGGTGGCGCGCACCGGCGCCCCGGACAGCCGCTCGACGCCGCGCACGATCGCGTGGTGCCCCTCGGTGCGGACCGAGGCGCCGAGGCGCGCCAGCTCCTGCAGGAACACGAAGCGCGCGTCGAACAGGTTCTCGGTGACCATCGAGGTGCCCTCGGCGATGGAGTTCATCGCGGCGAACAGCGGCTGCAGGTCGGTGGCGAAGCCCGGGTAGGGCAGGGTGATGATGTCGACGGCCTTCGGGCGCCGGTCCATCGACACCCGGAAGCCGGTCTCGTCCGGCACCACCGTCGCGCCGGCCAGCGTCAGCTTGTCCAGCGCGATCTCCAGGTGCGCCGCGTTGCCGCCGTCGATCCTCACGTCGCCGCGGGTCATGGTGGCCGCGACCGCGAACATGCCGGCCACGATGCGGTCGGCCACCACCAGGTGCGGCGACGGCGCGGGGGTCAGCGTGTCCACGCCCTCGATGACCAGCGTGGAGCTCCCGGCGCCGTCGATCTTGGCGCCCATCGAGGCCAGGAGCGAGCAGATGTCGACGATCTCCGGCTCGCGCGCGGCGTTGTCGATGACCGTGGTCCCGCGGGCCAGCACGGCGGCCATCAGGATGTTCTCGGTGGCGCCCACGCTCGGGAAGTCGAGCAGGATGCTGGCGCCGGTCAGGCCCTTGGGGGCCGAGGCGACCAGGAAGCCGTGCTCCTGGGAGATGTCGGCGCCGAGCCGCTCCAGGCCGTCGATGTGCATGTCCAGCCCGCGCGAGCCGATGGCGTCGCCGCCGGGGTAGGACACCTTGGCCTCGCCCTGCCGCGCCAGCAGCGGGCCCAGCACGCAGATCGACGCGCGCAGCCGGCGCACCAGGTCGTAGTCGGCCTCGGTGCCCGGATCGGCCGGCACGTCGATGACGATGGTCGAGCCCTTCTGCGGCCCGTCCTCCCGTTCCGGGCCGGGCTCCCAGTCCAGTCTCACGTCGCAGCCCAGCCGCCGAAGCAGCTCGGCCATCAGCTCGACGTCCAGGATGCGCGGGACGCCCCGCAGCTCGGTCCGACCCTCGGCCAGCAGGGCGACGGCCATCAGCTTCAGCGCGCTGTTCTTCGCGCCGCACACCGCGACCTCACCCGCCAGGCGGGCCCCTCCGGCAACTTTGAAACGCTCCACGACCGGCCATCCTGGCACACTCCGCTACCGCGTCCGGGTGACCGGCAGGCAACCTGCGGCTTTCGATTCGCGTCTTCGTAGTCGCCATGGACACCTGGGACAACGCGCAGCCTGACCGTGATCAGCCGATCGGCGGTGCTTCGGCGTCGCCGGAGGAGAGTTCGGGGGGTACCTCCGGGGCGGTTTCGGAGGCCGCTTCCGAGGTCGCTTCTGGAGTCGCTTCGACGGTCGCTTCGGCGGTGGGATCGGAGACGGGATCGGAGACGCCGGGCGCGACCGAGCCCGCATCCGGCCCGGACCGGCAGGCATCCGAC
The DNA here is from genome assembly GCF_015356825.1 of Catenulispora rubra. GTDB lineage: Bacteria > Actinomycetota > Actinomycetes > Streptomycetales > Catenulisporaceae > Catenulispora > Catenulispora rubra. The sequence continues at coordinate 21,297 of NZ_JAACYW010000194.1, forward strand.
CCCGCCGAGAAGAGGTCGCCGGATCTGCACTACGCGTTGAGCCTGATCGCCGACGATTTCGCCTCGGCCCCGCACAGCGACCTGTTCCCACAGGTGATGGCTCGGGCCACGCGCATCCGTCGGCGGCGGCGCGTGCTGCGGGCCGGTTCGGCGACGGCGGTGCTGGTGGTGGCGGCGCTGCTCGGGCCGTCGATCGCCTCGGAGCTGGGGGCGCGCGGCGGTGACGCGTCGGCTGCCCCGCCGCCGTCCGCGATCGAGGACCTGACCAGCGCGTACCCGACGCCGACCGCGCTGCAGGACGACAGGGTGGTGGCGGCGACGCCGGCCCTGCCCGCGAACGCGCTGCCGTGGCCGAACCGCGGCACGTCGGTGCCGGCGCAGGCGGTGGAGGTGGCGAAGTCGTACTTGCTGGACCAGGTCGGGCGCTCGGCGGCGACGGGCAGCAAGGCCACGACAGCCACGACGACTGCGACGACTGCGACGGTGGCGCCGCTGTGGTCGCAGGTGGACGAGGACACGACGGCGCCGACCTCGGTCGGGCACGGCGCGGCGGCGAAGACGGCGTCGCAGAGCGCGCACAAGACCTGGCTGTACGTGATGCAGGGGTGGACGACCGGGGCGGACGGTGTGCCGTCGCAGGCGCAGCTGCTGGTCGGGGACTACACGCAGACGGGGAAGGCGCCGAGCGAGTCGTCGAGCATGTCGGTGTACGCGGCCCCGGTGACGTTCACGCACGCGCGGCCCGGGTCGAGCGACGACACGGACGACGCGCAGCAGATCGCCGAGCTGTCGGTGTTCCTGCCGCAGAGCAACCGGCTGGTGGTGCTGGGGGCGCCGCAGACGAAGACGGTGTTGTACGCGAACACCGGCGGGGATCTGATCCCGGAGAAGACCGATGACGGAGTGGCGGTGTTCCCGCGGACGCATCGGTTGGTGAAGGGGCAGTACGCGGACACGATTCAGGTGCGGGATGCGAACAACGTCGCGCTGACGCCGCCGAAGGCTTGGAGTGCGGGGGATTACGAGCTCAGCGGGGCGATGGGGTTGTGGCGGAGCGGTGCGAGCGGGTGGGTGACGGTGCCC
>NZ_JAACYW010000195.1 GCF_015356825.1 Catenulispora rubra
GCCCGCCCCCGCCGGTTGGGGTCCGGCCTCCGTGCTCGAATTCGACCGGGTCGGCGCCGCCTGGCCCGGGTCCGACCGGCTTGCCGTCGACGAGGTGTCGTTCCGGCTGCGTGCCGGTGAGCACATGGTCCTGTCCGGGCCCAGCGGTGTCGGCAAGTCCACGGTCGCCACCGTCGCGGCCCGGGGTCTGGACCCGACCGTGGGGAGCGTCCGCATCGACGGCGTGGACCTCCGGGACATGGATCCGGACACGGTCCGGAGCATCGTCGTGGTCTGTGATCAGGACGCGCACCTGTTCGACACCACCATCGCCGAGAACCTGCGCCGCGAACTGCGGCACCGGACCGTCCTGCGCATCGGTCACAGTATCCGGGATATCCCGCAAGGGTTCGGTTTCGATATGGGAGTTCCCGAGCCCTGCCTCTCACAGATCGCGATGTTCCCCGGACGCGGCGTGACGAACGATGGTTGAATGGCCGAGGGCGGTCGCGGGGCGGGACGGGACGGTCACGGTGGGTCCCGGGATCCGTCGTCGTGTGTGGTGATCGCGATCAGACGCTGTGGGGTACGGCATGTCGATCGATGGTGGCGACTTATCCGTCGCCGACGGAGCAGACGAGTTGGTTCACGCGGAAAGGCGTTTCCGCGCGCTATTGGAAGCCGCGCCCGATGCGATGGTGATCGTCGATCGGGCCGGGCGCATCCTCCTGGTCAACGCGCAAACCGAGAGCATGTTCGGCTACGAGCGCGCCGAACTGCTCGGGCAGCCGGTCGAGCTGCTGGTACCGCCGCGGTTCCGCGCACCGCACCAGTTTCACCGCGAGGGCTACAGCTCCCATCCCCAGGTGCGGGGGATAGGAGCCGGGCTGGAGTTGTTCGGGCTGCGCAAGGACGGTTCGGAGTTCCCCGTCGAGATCTCCCTGAGCCCGCTGCAGGAAGACGACGGTCCACTGTTCTCGGCGGCGATCCGTGATGTGTCCGAGCGGCGGGCCGCCGACAAGAAGATCCGGGATCTGGCGGCGATCGTCTCCTCCAGCCAGGATGCGATCAGCACCATGACCCTGGACGGCCGGATCACGTCGTGGAATGCCGGCGCCGAGCGGCTCTACGGTTATGCCGAGGCCGAAGCGGTCGGCCGGACCATGGCGATCCTGCTGCCGGCCGACCGCCGCGCCGAGTACGAGAACCTGATCGGCCGCCTGGCCGCCGGCGAGCAGGTCGAGCACGTGGAGACGCTGCGGGTGGCCAAGCACGGCCGGCTGGTCGACGTCGACGTCACCTTGTCCCCGCTGCGGGACGGCCTGGGCGCCGTGGTCGGTGCGGCGGCCATCGCCCGCGACATCTCCGAGCTCTCCCGCGCGCAGCGGGAGCTGACCGAGCTGTACCAGCAGCAGCAACACATAGCCCTGACTCTCCAGCACGCGCTGATGGGCACTCCGGCGCAGCCGCCGGGCCTGGAGGCAGCACATTGCTACCTGCCGGCCACCGCCGGCGCCGGCGTCGGCGGCGACTGGTTCGACATGGTGCCGCTTCCGGACGGCCGGGTCGGGGTCCTCATCGGCGACGTCATGGGCCGCGGGCTGGAGGCCGCGGCGGTCATGGGGCAGCTGCGCTCGGCCGCCAACGCCCTGGCTCGCACCGGGGCTTCGCCCAGCCGGTTGATGCAGTTCCTGGACACGATCGTCGCCGACCTCCCCGACCAGCTGGTCACCTGCTGCTATCTGGTGATCGACCCGGATCCGGGCACAGTCGTGGTCTGTTCCGCCGGACACCTGCCGATTCTGGTGGTCCGCGAGGACGGACGCGGGGCCTACCGGCTGCCTGCTCCGGTCTCGGTGCCGCTTGGTGTGGGTGGCTCGTTGCACCGGGAAGCGCAGCTGTCAGTGCCGTCGGGGGCCACGCTGGCGTTCTACACGGACGGTCTGGTCGAGACTCCGCGCAGCGACATAGACGAACGGATCGGGGCCTTGGCGACGGCGCTGTGTGCGGCGTCGCAGGTCGGCCACAGTCTGGAGCTGACGGTGAAGTCGGTGGTGGACGGGATCATGGTCGACGGCGACTGCGGGGACGACGTGACCCTGGTCCTGATCCGCATGCCCGAGGCACCGAAGGCGACGGCGGTCGTCGACCTGCCGAGCAAACAGCGCAGCGTCGCGATAGGTCGTGAGTTCGCGGTGGCGACGGTCGATACCTGGGACTGCCCGGACGCCGAGACCCGCGACATTGTGGAGCTACTGGCCTCCGAGCTGTTGACCAACGCCGTCCGGCACGGACGCGGCGGCGCGGTCACGCTGCGGCTGCTCGGCTTCCAGGACCGGGTGACGGTGGAGGTCACCGACTTCAGCACCCGCGGGCCGCGGGCGCGCAAGGCCGGCGCGGAGGACGAGTCGGGCCGGGGCCTGATGCTGGTTGAGGCGCTGGCGGAGGCGTGGGGGACCAGACCGAGCAGCGGGGGCAAGACGGTGTGGTGTACCGTCGCGCCCCCGCGGGGCTGAGCCGGTTCAGGTCTGCGAGCGGCCGCCCGGGCGCGTTGTCACTCCTTCTCCAGCGCCGCCTTCCCGGCTTCGAGCCGGGCGACCAGGACCCGGAACGGCGAGCAGGACACGTAGTCCAGCCCGGCCTGGTCGAAGAACCGGATCGAGGCCGGGTCGCCGCCGTGCTCGCCGCACACCCCGGTCTCCAGCCCGGGCCGCGCGGACTTCCCGGCCGCGGTGGCCTGCGTCACCAGGGAACCGACCACCGGGTCGATCGTCTGGAACGGCGAGACGTCGAAGATCTTGTGCTTCAGGTAGTCCGGGAAGAACGAGGCTTCCGCGTCGTCCCGGGAGAACCCCCACGTGGTCTGCGTCAGGTCGTTGGTGCCGAAGGAGAAGAACGCCGCGTCGGCCGCCAGATCGCCGGCGGTCAGTGCGGCGCGCGGCAGCTCGATCATGGTGCCGATCGGGCAGGACACCTCGATGCCGGTGCTCGCGCTCACCTCGGCCAGCACCTGTTCGGCCTGGAGCTTGATCAGCCGCAGCTCGCGGACGTCCCCGACCAGGGGAACCATGATCTCCGGCCTCGGGTCCCCGCCCTCGGCCCGCAGTTGCGCCGCCGCCTCGGCCAGCGCCCGGACCTGGGTCGCGTACAGCCCGGGGGAGGTCAGGCCGAGCCGCACGCCGCGCAGGCCCAGCATCGGGTTCTGCTCGTGCGTCCGGCGGGCGGCTTCCAGCAGCCGGGCGGTGTGGCGGCGGTCCCGGCTGCGGTCGTCCAGCGTGGCGTGCCGGATCTCCAGCTCGGTCAGGTCCGGCAGGAACTCGTGCAGCGGCGGGTCCAGGAGCCGCACCGCGACCGGCAGGCCGTCCATGACGCGCAGGATCGCGCGGAAGTCTTCGCGCTGCACCGTCAGGAGTTCGGCCAGGGCGGCCCCGCGCTCCTGCGCGGTCTCGGCCAGGATCAGGCGCTCCACGATCGGCTGGCGGTCGCCGAGGAACATGTGCTCGGTGCGGCACAGGCCGATGCCCTCGGCGCCGAACGCCCGGGCCTGGTCGGCCTCGGTCGCGGTGTCGGCGTTGGCGCGCACTCCCAGCCGGCGGTGGTGGTCGGCCCAGCCCAGCACCCGCTGGACCGCGTGCACGACGGCCTCGTCGTGGGCCGGCTCGGGGCCCGGCCACAACTGTGGCGCGCCGCCGGCCGGGTGCAGGAACTCCCGGGCCACCGGCGAGGTCACCAGCGGGGTCCGGCCGGCGAAGACGTCGCCGGTCGACCCGTCCAGGGACAGGAAGTCGCCCTCGTGCAGCCGGGTGCCGTCCGGCAGGGTCAGGGTCTTGTGGTGCGGGTCCAGCTCGATCCGCTCGGCTCCGCACACGCACGGGATGCCCAGGCCGCGTGCCACCACCGCGGCGTGCGAGGTCTTGCCGCCGGAGGTGGTGAGCAGCCCGATGGAGGCGAGCATCCCGGGCAGGTCCTCGGGCCGGGTCTGCGGCCGGACCAGGATGACGTTCTGGCCCTTCGCCTTGTGGTCGGCGGCCTTGTGGGCGTCGAAGACGATCCGGCCCACCGCCGCGCCCGGGGAGGCGGCCACGCCGTGGGCCGAAGGGTGTCCGTGTGCTGAGTCTGCGAACCGTGGGAAGAGCAGCCTGGCCAGCCGTTCCCCGGTGACCCGGCCCAGTGCCTCGTCGGGGGTGATGACGCCTTCGTCGACCAGGTCGGAGGCGATGCGGAAGGTGGCCTCGGCGCCGCGCTCGCCGATCCGGGTCTGCAGCATCCACAGGGTGCCGCGCTCGATGGTGAACTCGATGTCGCACACGTCGCGGTAGTGGGTTTCCAGCGCCCGCAGGTTGGCGCACAGGTGCGCGTAGGAAGCCGGATCGAGGCGCTCCAGCTCCGTCAGCGGCACGGTGTTGCGAAGTCCGGCGACGATGTCCTCGCCGACGGCGCGCCGCAGGTAGTCCCCGTACGCCCCGGGCGCGCCGGTGGCCGGGTCGCGGGTGAAGGCCACGCCGGTGCCGGAATTCGGACCGAGGCTGCCGAACACCATCAGGCACACGTTGACCGCGGTGCCGAGGTCTTCCGGAATGTCCTCCCGGTTGCGGTAGGCGCGGGCGCGTTCACCGTTCCAGGAGTCGAAGACGGCGCGGACGGCGAGTTCGAGCTGCCGGCGCGGATCGCGGGGGATCGCGTCGCCGGTCTCGTGGCGGACGATGTGCTGGTAGACGTGGGTCAGGGTCTTCAGGCGCGCCGTGTCCAGCTCGCCGGTCGCGGTCGTCCCGGCGCTGCGCCGGACGTCGGCCTCGGCGGTGCGGAACAGGTATTCCGGAAGGCGCAGCACGGTCTCGGCGAAGGACCGGACGAAGCGGCTGTAGGCCTCCCAGGCGAACCGCTCGTCGCCGGACCACGAGGCCAGCTGCTCGACCGCCTCGTCGCCGAGTCCGACGTTCAGAACCGTGTCCATCATGCCGGGCATCGAGATCTCAGCCCCGGACCGCACCGCGACCAGCATCGGCCGGTCGGCTCCGAACTGCTTGTGGACGGAGGCCTCCAGCTGCGTCCACGCACGAGTGATCTCCTCGGCCAGCCGGGCGGGTTCCCGGCCGTGTTCGAGGTAGAAGCGGCAGGCCTCGGTGGTGATCGTGAAGCCGGGCGGGACCGGCAGGTCCATGCGGGTCATCTCGGCCAGGCCGGCGCTCTCGCCGCCGAGCAGGTTCGCCATGTGCCGACCGCCGTCGGCGAATTCGTACACGTATTTATCCATGTCACCAGCGTCCAGCTCTGCAACGGTCCGGCCCAGGGCCGTAGGACTGCTGAGGCCCGGGACGTTCAGCCCTGCGACGCGGCTTCGGGGATTTGTTTGAGAAGCGTCCGGAAATCCTCCGTCGAAGGGGAGAGCCGCCTATGGCCGAGACCAGTCGCCGCAACCAGTTCGTGCCGCTGTCGGACCTGCGTGACCTGTTCGACCCGTTCGTGATGCTGGACTGGTGTCCGAAGCTGGTCCTCCACCCGATCCGGGTGGAGGACCGCTTCGAGCCGGACGGTATCTACGTGCTGTCCGCCGAGATCCCCGGGATCGACCCCGAACACGACGTCGAGCTGGTGGTCTCTGAGGGCACGCTGAGCGTTCGTCCGAGAAGCACCGACTGACGATCAGTATGACGAACAGCGGGGCCCGCACGGTGAGGCAGCCGAACAGCATGTGGAACAGCAGTGGCTCGTTGCTCCACCGGGTCCCGTCTGAGCCTTGCCGGAGATCCTCCGGCGAGGCCGTGCCGACAAGGGCGTGAAACCTCGCCCGGGCTTCCTCCACCTCTGCGTGGAGCCGTTCTGTCCACCGGCATCGTCACTGCCGTGTCCGCTCGTTGGCGTTAATCGGTGCTCGTGAGTGAATTGTCCGCCCACATCTCCTCGCAACACGAGGCGGGGCCGAGAACGTATCGCATATTCGTCGCGGTATCGGCCCCTACAGCGGGATGACGAGGCGGGGTGACCGGCGGATTCCGGTCACCCCGCCTGTGTCTCAACGTGCCACCTTGGTGCCAGCACGTCGTCGCAGTGGCGGGTAAAGGCGTTTGCTCGTGACCGGGTGGAACCCACGGCCTCCGTCGTCCTTGCAGTGGCCCGCGTGGGCCGACCGTTCGGCGCGTTCCTTGATCTTGAGTAGCATCTTCCGCTCCATGACCAGGCTGCCCGGCTCCATGAGGTACAGGGACAGTGTCCCGAACTCCCGCACCCAGGTGCAGTCGTCGGAGCGCATCGCCATCGTGTGCTCGGGCTCCAGGATCTCGATGTACATGCGCAGCTTGTCGCCGAGCGGGATCGTGTCTCCGACCGAGAGGTCTTGCAACTCCGGGATGATCTCGTCGGCGCTGTGCATGTTCAGGCCGAGGAGATTCTCGATCCAGTCGTAGGTGTAGGTGCCGCCACGGCGATGCCGATCGCGCGGGTCGACACCAGCGGGGCGTCGGGCAGCAGCTTGTCGCCGGGCATCTGCCGGGCGACTTCGTCCGGGCGGGCGCCCCAGTTCAGGTAGCGGTCCCGCCCCAGGGCTGGGTACGCGGCCACAGCGAATCCGAGCAGCCCGCCGGCGGCCAGTGCGGCCGGGATCCTGCGGTTCATGATGTGCCGCCTTTCGGTGAGCGGTCAGCTCCGGGTCAGGACGACCTTCAGGGCGCCGGTGTCCGCGGCGTCGCTGAAGACGCGGTAGGCGTGTTCGAACTCGTCCAGCGCGAAGCGGTGGGTGACCATGGGGCCGGCGTCGAGCTGCCCGGACTCCAGCATCCGCAGCAGTGTCGGGGTGGAGGAGGTGTCGACCAGTCCTGTGGTGATGGTGACGTTCTTGATCCACAGGCTTTCCAGGTGCAGCGTGGCGGGCTTGCCGTGGACGCCGATGTTGGCGACGTGGCCGCCGGGGCGGACCAGCGTCGTGCACAGCTCGAAAGTCTCCGGGACGCCGACCGCCTCGATCACCACGTCCGCGCCGAGGCCGCCGGTCAGGGCCCGCACCACCTCGGCGGGGTCTTCGTCGGGCCGGACCGTCGCGGAGGCGCCGAAGTGCTTGGCGGCCTGCAGCCGGGACTCGGCCTTGTCGATGGCGATGATGTGGGAGGGGGAGTACAGCCGTGCGGTGAGGATGGCGGCCAGTCCGATGGGGCCGGCGCCGACCACCGCGACGGTGTCGCCGGGCTGCACCCGGCCGTTGAGCACGCCGACCTCGTAGGAGGTGGGCAGGATGTCGGCGAGCAGGACGGCCGCCTCGTTGCTGACGGTGTCGGGGAGCTTGTACGTGGACAGGTCCGCGAACGGCAGCCGCGCGAATTCGGCCGGCATGCCGTCGGTGGTGTGGCCGAGGATCCAGCCGCCGCCGGCCAGACGCTGGCCGTAGAAGCCGATACGGCAGTAGCGGCAGGCGCCGCAGGCGGAGATGCATGAGGCGAGGATCCGGTCGCCGGGGGCCAGGGTGCTGACACCGGAGCCGACCTCGACGACGGTGCCGACGGCCTCGTGCCCCAGCGCGGTACCCGGCGTGGTCTCGGGGACGTCGCCCTTGAGGATGTGCAGGTCGGTGCCGCAAATGGTGACCGCGTTGACGCCGATGATCGCGTCGCGGGGTCGGTGATGACCGGATCGGCCTTCTCGGTCCACGCCTTCTCGCCGGGTCCGCCGTAGACGAGCCCCTTCATGACATGACCTCCAGGGGGTTGGGCGGTGGGGGTCCGTTCGTTCCATTTCCAGGCTCGTACAGGGCCGGACGGGGGCGTAGTGCCGTGGGGCCCGGCGGCGGTGGGGGCCGAACGGCCCGGCGCGGACGCCGGGGGGCTGTTCCGTTGGTGTGGTTCACCGCGGGAGTAGTGAGCGCCTAGAGCGAGCTGATGGCCTCGGTGACCATCACTGCCAGCCGTTCCCGCTCGGCTTCCAGCTGCGCTCGATCAGCCAGCCACGCGTCCTGCGCACAGCGGTCGCCGCGGTGTGGCCGGTGCCGGTCCAGGTCCTCGACTGCCAGGCGCCAGCACATGTCGTCCACGGTCAGGTGCATCAGCATCGGGTCGTTCTCGATGAGCGACAGCGGCACACGGGTGCCGGCCGAGACCAGGGTCATGTTCCCGGCCGCCACGGCGGCCCGCTCACGGCCCCGCCGGGTCACGGGGAACCACCGCTTGCGACGCGGCGACGGGGCGAGGACGCCCAGCGATCGGATGGTCATGACGGTTGCCCCCTGGAAGTCGGGTTCGGCAGGGCCATGATTGCCCTGTTCAAAGCTTCGTCTGGTCCGGGCCGGGGCGGCAGTGCCCGGTGGCACCTGTATGTGGGGACTGACGCCCGGTTCCGGGTAGGGCCTTCGGCCCCGCTGGAGGACCCCGCTGGAGGACCCCGCTGCGAGCGAAGGACGGCAGAAGACTGATGCACTGCCGGCCGCGGCGGCGTCAGCTCAGCGGGACCACCGTTACCGGGCACTCGGCGTGTTGGAGCAGGGTCTGGGTGACCGGTCCGAGGAGCATGCCGTGCTGCCCTTCGCCGTGTCGGCGTGCGCCGGTGACCAGCAGGTCCGCGTGGCCGGAGGCTTCGACCAGCAGGCCGGCGGCCGATCCGACGGCGAGCTGGTGGAAGGGGTGGACCTCGGGGTGCCGGGCTCCGGCGGCCTGGACGAGGCCGGCGAGCCGGTCGTCGCGTTCGCGTTCGATGCGGGCGACGTCCTCGGCGATGCCGGGGTCCTGCTGGCCGTAGGCAGCGATCCAGGGCTCGTCCCAGACGTGCGTCACGGTGAGTCCGGCGCCGCGGCGTGCGGCCTGGTCGAAGGCGAAGTCCAGGACGGTGTCGCAGTTCTCGTCGATGTCGACGGCGGCGATGATCCGACGGTGGGCGTCGGCGGTGTCGCCGCGGGCCACGATCACCGGGCAGCAGGCCTCGGCCAGCGTGCGCATCGACGTGGAGCCCAGCAGCATGCCCCGGAAGCCGCCGGCGCCCCGGTTGCCGACCACCAGCACGTCGGCCTCGTGGCTGGCGGCGGCGAGCACCTTGCCGGCGTATCCGGCGACGGCGCGCGCCTCGACGGGCAGGTCGGCGTGCCGCGCTCGGACCCGGTTGGCGCCGTATTGAGCGATCTCCTCGGCGGCCTTGCGTGCAGTCGTCTCGGTGTCGGCGGCTGTCAGGGCCCCGGGCTCGGGCGGTGTCAGCCAGTGGTAGGCGGTGATGACGACCAAGGATGCGGCGCGGCGCGCCGCCTCGCCTGCGGCGACGCCGAGCGCGCGCTCGCCAGGTGTGGTGCGGTCGTATCCGACGGCGACGGTGGTATTCATGAGGACCTCCAGGACGGAACGCGATCTTGGGCTTCCCTTTCACGCTTGTCGCACGGTGGCGTCGGCGCCAGGGCGTGAGGTCCTGGTGGCCTCCGGGCCGTTGGACCCGGTTTTTGTGCGGTCAGGGACTCGGCGCTGCAGGGCCCGCTAGGTGTGTCGTCGTCCGCGAGGTGGTCTGCCAGCTGTTTGCGGAGGCGGAGCAGCCGGCCTTCGGCTGTGGCGATTGCTTGACGCTCCTCGGCCAGCTCGGCGAGCAGGGCCTGGGCCTGGGCCTGCCACTGTTCCTCGCGGAGTTCGTCGGTGACGCCGGTGCATCCGTCGGCTTCCGCGGCTGCGGCATCGGACTTCAGCTGGACGGTGGCGGCGCGGCTTCGTGCGATCTTGGTGTCGACGTAGGTCCGCTCGTCATCCAGATCGTCCAGATCGCGTTGAGTATCCGCAGCCATGACCCGTTGCCGCCGGCGTGTGGCTCTGATCTGGGTGGCCGGCTCCCGGGGCCGTTGCGGCCGTGGCGCAGCGCGCGGACGAACACCGCGGCGGAGTCCGCGGCGTGGGTGACCGTGACGTCGATGTCCACGCCACAGCCGTTGGCCCGCGGAGCTTCCCGTGCCACCCGTTCGGCGTCCTGGTGCAGGAGGTCGTCCACGGGCTCGGTCAGGCGCTCGCAGACGCCGACCAGCTCGTCGGACGGGCAGATCGCCGCGGCATCGCTCCAGGGGAAGCGCTCGGTGTCCGCCGGTCCCGTCACGACCAGCGGGACGTGGCACAGCGCGCAGCAGGCACCGAACTCGTGCGCGGTCGGGCTCGTCGGGGCGTCAGCCGAACGCACGTCGACCACCACGCCGATGTCGGCGTCGGTGCGCAGCGGGCACTGGCCGATGCCGCGCAGCACCACGCACCCGTCCTCGTCCACGAGGTGGTCGGCGTGACAGAACGAGATGTCGTAGCCGGCTTCGCGGAGCCGCGTCTCAGACTCGGCGGCCGCTCCCGGTGCGGACTCTGTCAGCAAGACCCTCATGGTTCTCGCACCTCCTGGTCGCGGCTGTGTTCGGGGGAGGGGCCCGCTCCGCTCTCGCGGATCGGTGATCGCGCGGTGCGCGGTACGGGGGATTCGCTGCTCCGCGCTTCGTGCTCGGGCCCCTCCCCGTGTTTCCAGTCGACCGCGGTGAGTGCGCGTATCCCAGGGCCGAAGGTCCTGGATCTGGTGGGCCGGATGGTGCTACGGCGCCTTCGGCGAGCGGGCCGGAAGCGCCGTGCTCAGTCAGCCCTTGATTCCGCTGGCGACCTTCAGCGTCGCGCGCCGCTGCCGGTAGTTCCGCGGTGGCGGTGAGTCCGGGCATGGTCGTACCGCATCCGTAAGGCGCAGTGCATGGGGTCGAGCAGGGAGCGCGCCATTCGCACCGACGGTTCAGCTTTCGGCTGACTCATCGCCCCACCGTCATCGCAGACTGCGATCTCCACCATGTCACCCGATGCGCGGATGCTGATACGAGCGGGCTCGTCTTTCGGGCTTGGGCGCAGTGCCAGGGCGGCCAGCACGGTGAGCGCACGTGCGCGGAGCGCGGAGCGCGGTGTCGGCGACCGCGCCCGGCACGTCCTCGGCGAGGGTCACTTCGAGTCCGTGGCCCGGCCCCAGGTCGTCGAGGACTGCGGCGACGACTTCGTCCAGGTCCACAAGCCGGTGGTATGTCTCCGACTCGAGTCCGGTCGGCAGGCCGGGCTGTTCCGCTAGGACATAGGGGCGCAGGATGCCATTGAGCGCTGCGGCGATCAGGTCCGAACTGGCGGTCAGCACCTGAAGGCCTGCCGAGCTCAGGATTGCGCACCGGGTCGCGAGCGGCAGGCCCTCCGAGCCCAACGGCACCGTGAAAGGCGTCGGTTGCTCCGGGGGGTTGTCTCCGGCACCGGCCATGACAAACCACGCAGGCGTACCGTCGACCGAAGGCTCCAGGCACTCGTCGGCCGAGATCGGGCGGCCCGGTTCGAACAGGCTGATCGCGTTCAGGGCGAGCAGGTCGCGGACGACGTCCAACAGCTCGGTCACCCGCCTCCGTGCAACGCAGTCAACGCCAACTTCACCGCGTCGGCCTCGGCCCGCGTTGCGTGCCGGCGGTTCGTTGTCCGCTGCCGGGGTGGCTGCCCAGCCGCCTGATCACGCGCTATCAGGTGCACGTCGACGTGCTGTGCCGACCGGACCATCCGCGAGGGTGCTGGTGGGGCTGGTACGAGCCTGGCGGTGTTCGTGCCCGAGTTCGGCCCGGCGGCGGAAAACGCGCTGCATGGCCGGTTCGGCGCGGTCGCGCAGGCAGGACTCTTTCGGTGTCACCGCATCAGACACCTGACGAAGTCCACGGAGGACGCCATGAACATCACCCCGCGCACCCTGGCCACCGGCATCGCGGCCGCCACCGGCGTCGCGCTGATCGCCGCCGGCCCGGTCATGATCTGTATCTGACACGGAAATGCGGCGAGGGCGTGCACGGCCAGCACGAGGTCACCGGCCAGCTCACCGAGCAGCTGATCAGCTTCCCGGCCCACGGTTCCTCGGGCCTGCCAGCCGCGCAGGCCGCCTACGCCGGCCCGCAGGCCAAGGCCTACGCCGACATGATCGAAACGCACGTCAAGGAGGCCACTGGCGGCAAGACCTACTCTCAGGTCTCCGCCGCGGCCATGGCCGCCCCCACCGACACCAAGCTCGCCGGCGAGAAGCAGACCGCTTTCATGGGCGAGTCGCTGCGCGGCTCCCTGATGGGCGCCTACCAGGCGTGGGAGGTCACCTACTTGGTCACCGGCCTGAGCCTGGCCTTCCTCGGCATTGGCGTGGCCACCCTGGCCGTCACCGGCCTGACCGAGATCTCGCGCCGCAAGATGCACATCCCCGACACCATCGCCGCGCTGGCCGAGAACCCGAGCCCGGGGCAGCCGCTGATGTAGCTGATGCCGCTCACGGTGCTTGTCAGCGTCGACGACTACGCTGAGACGCGGCAGCAGAATCCTGCCCGAATCCCCATTCACCACTCTGTGACGCAGGAAAAAGGATGACCCATACAAGCGAGAACGGCTCGCCGGCCACTGGTTCCACCGGCGAGCCGGAGCTGCCATCAATGAAGACCATGTTCGAGATGGCCGGGGAGCGGTTCGGCGTTCCGACCGATGTTTTCGCGAATGCTGTACGGCGCTGCACCGAAACAAGCCCGTACCCTCTACTCGCCCCGGCCGTGAACCATCGCCTCAAGGTGTACCTCGACCTGAAGGACTGGGTGGCCTTGGCCAAGGCGCGACTTGGACGGCCGGAGTATCCGCACGATCAAGTCGCCTACGAGATGCTGCGTGATACCACGCTGCGTGGCGAGGTGATGGTGCCGTTGACATTTACCACGTATCTGGAGGTCAGCCGGATTGCCTCGTTACGGCAACGTACTGACCTTACCGACGTCATCACCGAGATCAGTGGCTTTGTCACCATCATCGGAAGGTCTGTCTTCGTCGAGCACCAACTCCATACCGCACTTGCGTCGCGATTCGGCGGTTCCGCGCCAGCGCCGATACCGGTCTTCGGACTCGGTGTCTCATTTGCTGCCGGGGAGCTGGGGCACATGTCCATCGAGGGCCGTGACGGCACGGCGCCCGACCTGCCCGCAATCTCCGTCTTCAATCTTGAGACCGTTTGCCGGACACTGTGCGAGTACATGATGTTGCGAGGTCCCGACCCCTCAGAGTTGGAAGAGCTGCGCGCACTCGGATATCGACCTGAAGAGCTCGAAGAGATCGAAAACCAACGAGTCCAGCGGGAACGTGACCTCGCCGAGCGGCTTAGGAACGGAGACGCGCACCTCGCCCAACTCGGTGACATCGTGCATGCCCGCCAGATGTACTGGGAGCTTGACAACGCGCTCTATGCCGCTCTGGCGCATTATGGAGTAGGCGTCGAGGATTTCTTTGCCCACGGCAAGGAGTGGCTTACCGCGTTCCTCGACGACGTCCCCTCGGCCGCGGTCGCGATGACATTGGGTGAGAAGAATTTCCGGATGAGCGACAGGGCCTGGACCGGAAACGACATACGTGACAGCGACGCGATGTTCGCGGCGGTCCCCTACTGTGATGTCGTCATGACCGACAAGCACGTCGCTGCCCAGCTCAAGAGATCCCCTGTGGTGACGAGGCTGGGCACACATGTGCTGTCCCGCCTGCGTGACCTCAACGACCTTCTCCCCGGACTCATCGCCTCGCGTCGAGGCCACGCGGCCTGACGACCGCCCAGCCCCGCCTAATGGGGTTACTCGGGCACGATCGCGATCGGGCAATGCCCATGGTGCACCACGGTACGGGCACAGCCTGGGCCGCCCCGGCTGCTAGCCTGCGGCCGGCCGTCTGCCCCCTTATCCGGCCTCGTCGTCGCCATCGTCGTCGCCGTGCGGGATGCGGCGACCGACGACGCGCTCTGTCACGACCTTGATGAAGTAGTTCCGCTCGCCGGGCGCCCAGGACTCGATGCCGAGCCCGCTCAGCCGGGCCTGTTCGGCTGGGTCGGTGATGAGCTTGGCGCGGCCGAGGAAGGTCACCATCCATCCGTCGTGTGCCTGCTCGTCGATGCGGTCGACTTCGAAGGCGACCACGGAGCCGGCGACTCCGGCGCCGAACATCGCGCCCTTGCGGGTGCGGAAGACGATGTCGCGGCCGTCGAGCTTGAAGTTGACGATGAAGACCGCCGGCAGGGCGTAGCGGCTGTAGACGATCCGCCCGACCGGCACCGTCGCGGCGAGGGCCAAGGCATCGGCCTCGCCGAATCGCTCCATTCTCTGCTCCACGGTCATGGTTGGATCGTCGCCGTGGGCGGGGGCCCGCAGTAAGGGTCTTTGGACTCTGTTCGCCAGCCATACGTCCTGTTTCCCGCCGACTCCCCGCGGACTAATCTGGCCATGACAGGGATGCCGATGCGGGCCGTCGGCTCGCACCGCGTGGAAGGCGGCTCGGGGATGGCCGATCGGGAGCCGGGCGAGCCGAGGAACGCACTGCTACCGCAGCTGCGTTTCGACGAGCTGCTGGACGAGCTGATCTCCCGCGTGACCCAGATCCGGGCGACCCGGGACCGGGTCCAGCAGCTCCTGCAGGGCGTGCTCGCGGTCTCCGGCGGTCTGGAGCTGGACCAGGTGCTGTCCACCATCATCGGCACCGCCACCGAACTGGTGGACGCCCAGTACGGGGCCCTCGGCGTCATCGACAGCCGCGGCGACCGCCTGGAACGCTTCGTCACCGTGGGGCTGTCCCAGCACGAGATCGACGCGATCGGGCCGTATCCCACCGGCATGGGGCTGCTCGGCCAGCTCATCCGGCACCCGGTGCCGCTGCGGCTGCCGGATATCGCGGCGCACGAGGCGTCGTTCGGGTTCCCCGACAATCACCCGCCGATGCGGACTTTCCTTGGTGTCCCGATCCGGGTTCGGGACAAGGTGTACGGCAACCTGTATCTGACCGAGAAGCGCGGCGGTGCGCTGTTCGACGCCGACGACGAGACCTTGTTGACCACGTTGGCCGCCGCGGCCGGGGTGGCGATCGACAACGCGCGGCTGTACGACGAGGCGCAGCGGCGTCAGCGGCGGATGGAGGTCAGCGCGGAGCTGACCCGTGGCCTGCTCTCCGGTGTCGACAGCCGCGACGTGCTGGCGGTGTTGGTCGAGCGGGTGCGGGACTTGGCCGGGGCGGAGCTGGTGCTGGTGATGCTTCCGGATGCGGCGGCCGAGAACCTGACGGTCCACGTCGCCGCCGGGCTGGGCGCGGAGCGGGTCCGTGGTGCGTCCCTGCCGATCGCGGACTCCGAGGTCGGCTCGGTGTTCGCCGCGGGCGCCGGGCACGCCGTGCTCGACGGCGAGCGGGAACCCCAGCCGGTGTGGAGGGAGCTCGGTTTGGGGCCGGCTTACATTGCTCCGTTGGGTGCGGCGGGCAAGGTCCGGGGTGTCCTGGTCGCCGGTAAGCGGTTCGGGGCGCTGCCCTTCGATGGCGTCGACACCCGCGTGTTGACCGAGGTCGGGGGGCAGGCCGCGGTGGCGTTGGAGCTGGCCGACCGCCGCGCTGATGCCGATCTGCTGAACCTGTACTCCGACCGCGACCGCATCGGCCGGGACCTGCACGATCTTGCCATTCAGCGGCTGTTCGCGACCGGCATGACGTTGCAGTCGGTGCTGAAGATCACCGACAAGCAGGCGGTGCGGGACCGGGTCAACAAGGCCGTGTCCGAGCTCGACGACACGATCAAGGTGATCCGCTCGACCATTTTCGCGCTGTCCGAGCGCGCCGGCGACGACCAGGTTCCGGGGCTGCGGTCGCAGGTGCTGCGGCTGTGCCAGGATTCGGTGGGTGTGCTGGGCTTCAGTCCGGCGGTCCGGTTCACCGGCCCGGTCGACTTCGAGGTCTCCGACGAGGTGGCCGAACATGCCCTGGCGGTCACTCGCGAAGCCTTGTCGAACGTGGCGCGGCACGCGAAGGCCACGAGGGTTGAGGTGGACGTGGCGACCGCCGACGGCTGGCTGGTGCTGCGGATCGCCGACGACGGCGTCGGGATGCCGGAGGGTGGGCGGCGCAGCGGGTTGGGCAACCTCGCCGAGCGGGCGACAGCGCTGGGTGGGGAGTTCACGACCGGGCCGGGTGAGGAAGGCGGCACCGTCCTGGTGTGGCGGGTGCCGCTGGACGACTGACACGGGTGTCGAACCGCGTCGCGACGTCCCTCAGTGGTGCCGTGCCTGCTCGGACTTGATCTCGGAGACCAGTATCGCGGCCTGCACGCGCCGGGTGAGGCCGAGCTTGGCCAGCAGCGCGGAGACGTAGTTCTTCACGGTCTTCTCGGCCAGGAACATGCGCTCGGCGATCTGGCGGTTGGTCAGTCCCTCGCCGATCAGGTCCAGCACCTTGTGTTCCTGGGCGGTCAGCTGTGCGAGGGGGTCCTTCTTCTCGTCGGCGGCCCGCAGCTTGGCCATGACCTTCGCGGCGAGCCTGGGGTCGAGCAGCGATTCGCCGCCGGCGACCGTCCGAACCGCCGCGACCAGGTCCGCGCCGAGGGTCTGCTTGAGCAGGTAGCCGGAGGCGCCGGCCATGATGGCGTCGAACAGGGCCTCCTCGTCGGGGAACGAGGTCAGCATCAGGCAGGACAGTTCCGGCAGCTTCGAGCGCAGCTCACGGCAGACCATCACGCCGTCGCCGTCGGGCAGCCGCACGTCCAGCACCGCCACCCGCGGCCGCAGCGCGGGCACCCGGGCCAGGGCCTCGGCGGCGGTGGAGCCCTCGCCGACGACCTCGAAGTCCGGCTCGTCCTCCAGCATGTCCTTCAGCCCGCGCCGCACGACCTGGTGGTCGTCCAGCAGGAACACGCCGATCTTGCCGCTGCTGTCGCCGTCCATGGTGCCGCCTCCTGTGACCCGGTCGCTCGTCCTATTCTGAACAATAGGGTGCCGCCGGCTTGATGGGTCGGGCCGAAAGTCCCTTGTTCGTGGCCCGCTCAGGGCGTTTCACGCCGGAGGAAGACGACTCTGGTGTAAGGCGCGAGCGGTGTGTACGGCGCGAGCGCTGCCCGGACCGCGCCGCGGATGTCGAGCCGGGCTGCAGGCTGCAGGGACCTGGCGGTGCTCACGTAGGCGGTCGCGATCCCGTCGCGCTCGATCACCGCGATGCGCGGCTGGTCGTCGTCCCAGTTCGCCGCCAAGGCGCGTTGGACGGCGAGCAGGACGTCACGGTAGGCGTCCTGGCTCCGTAGGGTGGCGTCCGGGAACGGGGGTGCCTGGTCATTGCTAGTGATACTCATGGGGGTGATCTCTCTGCGGGTTCCTTCTTTCCCCAAGAATCGTGCCGCCGGCCCGGACGCTTCAGAGGCTTTGATCCTGAGGCGCCCAGGCCGAACGGCCCGTCCTTGGGACGTGCTGACGCACCCGACCGGTCAATCACGGTGCCGGTAGTGGTCGCGCCAGATGAGCCGGTGGACGGGGACGTAGCGGGGGATGGACCGGACTCCGGGGATGAAGGGGACGAGCACGAACGCCATGGTCGGCATCGCCATCAGACCCCAGACGAGCGCGTCGGCGTTGCCGGAATGGTTGAACGGCGAGATCTGACCACCAGCAGGCTCAGGGCAGCCGGGAGCAGCACGATGTGTCACATCAGCATCTGGCAGAAGTCCAAGACGTTGGAGTAGGCACCGACCCCGCCGGAGTTCAAGCCGTCCTTGGCCTGGTCAGCGATCCACTGCGAGTCGAAGTGCTGCTGGACCGGGTAGCGGGTGAAGGCGGTGCCGACCGACGCCACGAAGGCCGCGGCCCCGGTGATCCAGGTCACCGCCCGGATGGCCGCGCCAGGCGGCCATGAAGAACTTGCCCCACGGGCGGATCACCATGAACGCCATGAACAGCCCGACGCTCCACAGGTGCAGGGCGTTGATGAAGCGGCCGATCGAGGACGCGTGCCACCAGGAGGGGCCCTTCAACGCCAGCAGCCCGCCGGAGGCCAAGACCGCGCACAGCGCCTCGAGCGTCAGCACTGAACACATAGATCCAGGAGGCCACCCACGACGGCTGCCGGGTCGGGCAGCAGCTTGTCCGGCGGGAACGTACGCACCGCACGCCCCCGGACGGCTGCGGTCCAGCTCCCGTCCGGAGCTGGATCACGCCCCAGTGCAGGTAGTGCCCGTTGTGGTTGAAGTCGACCGCCGAGGACAGGACGACCCGGGTCGGTGCCGTCACGAGATGCTCCTGTCACGTGCTTGTGGGGAATGGATCCGGCAAATGCCGCCGTGAGTTTCTGCGCGGGTCCGAGAGCCCGCCACAGACGAGGACACAGTCCCGACGTGCCATTCGGCCCAATGACGCCGGTCAGCCCGCGAGGATCGCTTTCGGTCCACGTTCTGATCGCCCCTTGGTCGGCTGTTGGCCGGGGCAAGTGCGAGCTGCGCGGACACCTCAGTTTTCGGCCAGAAGACCAAGGCGGGTGAGGTGGTGCGCCCAACGGAAGCCGGACCCTTTCTGCACGCCGGAACGTCGAGTGCCCCTGTGGCTGGCGACGAGGGGTGTTCAATGAAGAACGAGACGCTTGATCGAAGGAGGAGCGCGTGAGCCTGGCGGTCCTCGCACTGGTGCTGGCCGTCGGCCTGGTCGGCCCGCTGCTGGCCGTCTCGCCCCGCTGCGCTGTTCCAGTGGCGGCCGGCGAGATCGCGGCCGGGGTGGTCGTCGGCCGGACCGGGTTCGGGTGGGTGGATCCGAACGAGCAGGTGTTGGCGTTCCTGGCGCAGGCCGGGTTCGCCCTGATCATGCTGGTCGCGGGCAGCCACGTTCCGGTCGGTGCGCCGCGGCTTCGGCCGGCGTTGGGGCGTGGTGCAGTACTCGCGGTGTTCACCGGGGTGTTGGCCGTGCCGGCCGGGTTCGGCGTGGCCGCTGTGTTCGGGACCGGGCACGGTTGGCTTTACGCGGTGCTGCTGGCGTCGAGTTCGGCCGCGCTGGTGCTGCCGGTGGTCCAGGACGCCGGGCTGTCCTCGCCGCCGGTGCTGGTGATGACGGTCCATGTCGCGATGGCGGACACCGCCGCGATCGTGCTGCTGCCGCTGGCCGAGCAACCGTCCCGGGCCGGGCACGCGCTGCTCGGGGTGCTGGCGGTAGGGGGTGCAAGCTTGGCAGTTTTCCTGATCGTGCGCGAACTCCGGGGGCGGGGCTGGCAGCGTCGACTGCACCGGCTCAGCCGGCGCCGGCATCTCGGACTGGAGCTGCGTGAGCAGTTGATCATCGTGTTCGGGCTGGCCGGCCTGGCCGAGGCGGTCGGTGTGTCGGTGATGCTCGCGGGGTTCGCGGCGGGGTTGATACTGGCGGCTCAGGGCGAGCCGCGTCGGCTGGCCCGTCAGCTGTTCGCCGTGGCCGATGGTTTCCTCGGACCGGTGTTCTTAGTCTGGCTGGGCGCGTCACTCCAGCTCGACGACCTGATCAAGCATCCCCGCCTGATCGGCTTGGCAGGGGCTCTGGCGGTGGCCACCGTTGCCGTGCATGCTGCGGCCCGGCTGCTGGGTCAGCCGCTGCCGCTCGCCGTGTTGGCCGGCGCGCAGCTCGGGGTGCCGGTCGCGGCGGTCACCATCGGCGAGCGGGCCGGTCTGCTGCGGACCGGGGAAGGCGGCGCGATCCTGACCGCAGCTCTGGTGGGCCTCGCGGTGACGGCCGTCGCCGCGGCGATCGCCGCGCGGGGTACGGCACGACGGGACACGGATTCCCACGATGCCCGTAGTGGCACGGAGCTGGAGCCTGATGCCGACCGGCCCATCTGAACCGGGACTTTGGGCCCTGGGGCCGGCCCGCCGGGGCGGCGAGTGTGGAAGCAGTGCGAACAACGCCCACGCTTGAGCGCCTGGAGGAATGATGAAGACCACCGTCGTGGTCGGCTACGACCAGACCCCGCACAGCGAGGTCGCGCTGGAACAGGCTGCTCGCGAGGCGGCGACGCGAGGCGCGACGTTGAACGTCGTCACCGCTTTCCGCCGGCCGGACGCTTCCGGCTCGGCGCCGTCGCCCCAGGACACGGATCCGGAGGACACCGCGCGCAAGACGGCTGGGGCCGTCGCACAGCACGGCGTCGACCGGGTCCGCGAGCGCCACCCGCAGGTGCAGGCGACGCCGTACGCGCTCGTCGGCCCCGCCGGCAAGATCATCGCCCAGGCTGCTCACAGCGCGGACCTGCTGGTGCTCGGCAGCCGGGGCCAGGGCGGCTTCACCGGCCTGCAGGTCGGCTCCACCTCGATGCGCGCGCTGGCCGACGCCTGCTGCCCGGTCCTGGTGGTGCGCGGCGAGCCCGACGTCACCCACGAGCGCATCGTGGCGGCGGTGGACATCGATGACTACTGTGAACCTGTTCTCGACTTCGCCTTCGCCGAGGCCTCCCGCCGCGGTGTCCGGATCACCGTGATTCACGTCTGGGACGAGCCCTGGATCGTGTCCTACGGTCAGCAGGACCCTGGAATCACCGACGACATCGCGCTCATCGAGCGCGAACGTGACGACCGGCTGTCGGCGCTGATCCAGTCCGTTCAGCGCCGCTACCCGGAGGTCCAGTCGTTCCATGAGGTCGCCGCCGGTTCCGCCGGCCGCCTGCTGGTCGAGGCCGCAGAGCGCGCGGATCTGATCGTGACCGGGGCCAGACGCCACGGCGAGGGCCGCCACGGGATGCAGATCGGGCCGGTCACCCAGACGCTGCTGCATTACGCCGCGTGCCCGATCGCGGTGGTACCGCTGCCGTGACGGTGCAGGTCACCCGACCAGTCAACCGATCATCGCGGCCCCGGCGCCGAGCACTCCGGCGGCGATCAGGGTGCTGACGACGCCGCGCCGCGCCACCAGCAGCCACCCGGCTGCGGCGGCCAGGATTCCGAACTGCCACAGGTGCCGCAGCGCCGCCGCCAGCGGGACCGCCGACCCGGCGATAGCTCCGACGACGGTCGGGCTGGCCCCGGTGAGGAAGGCCTGAACCCTGGGGCCGGCGCGCAGCCGGTCGAAGCGTGAGGCGCCGCCGATGACGAACAGGAACGAAGGCCCGAACGTGACCAGCGCGGCCAGCAAGCCGCCGCCGGGCGGCGTAGCCCACGACGGCGACAGTCTGCAGCGCGGCCCCCGGGGTGACTTGACCGAGTGCCACGACGTCCAGGAACTGGGCGTCGGTGTTCCATCCGCACCGGATGCGGGTCGGCATACTCAGAGGGGCGAGCCGACCGTGAACGGCGCGCAGGCGGTCCGCCAAGTGAGCCTGGTCGGCGACGCTCAGCTTCCGGATCTCGGGATGGCCGGCGACGAACATCGTGACCAGCGAGGTCTTGCCGATACCGGCTTCTGCATGGACGACCATGGCACCGCCGCGGTCCCGGATCGTGCTCGCCACGACGGCCCCGATCGCCGCAGTCTCCCGGGCGTGTCCGCAGAGCGCCGGTAGGGGCGGTTGTCGATCTCGCTCACCGCCCGAACTGTGGCAGACGAGGCGTGGACCTGCGTTCTCGCCAGGGAACCACGGTGGACTACTGGTCCCCGCCTGTTTCGACACGTTCCATCATCGCGGCGTGTAACTCGGCCGCTGCCGCGGCCTCCAGACCCCCGGCGCCCACCGCGGCCAACCAAGCCGCACCCGCCTGCGCGGCTCCAGCGAATCGCACTTCGCCCGACGCTGCCGCCTGGGCGGCCACCGACTCCGCCACCGGGTTGCCGGTCGTCAGGCATGACCCGGCGAGCACCGTCGGGCCGGGCCCCCGGACCTTCGCCAAGGTGGCGATGAGCTCGGAGGCCGCGGCTGCGACAAGACCTTCGGCGGCCGGGTCGCCCTGCCGTGCTGCGGCCGTCACCAGCGGTGCCAGCGTTGCCAGTTCCAGGGGCGGTCGAGCGTAGGCTGCGGTGATCACCGTGGTCGGATCCGAGTCCTCGACGCCGAGGCTTCGGCACACCTGCCGGGCCAGGACGGGGGATTCGACACGTTCCGACAGCGCCTCGACGCACGCTCGCACGGCACCGCGACCCAGCCAGAATCCAGCGCCTTCGTCACCCAGCAGCCAGCCCAGGCCGCCTGCCGTGTCCTGGATCGACCGGCCGGTGATCCGGACGGCGCTGGCTCCGGTCCCCGCGATCAGCACGCTGCCGTCGGCTTCGCAGGCGGCGGAGGCGAACGCGACGACGGCGTCGCCCACGATCTGCACCGGGCATTGCAGCCCGATGCCCGACCACTGCGCGGCGAAGGCGGCGGCCGTGGCCGGATCCGTCAACGC
Organism: Catenulispora rubra; assembly: GCF_015356825.1. Taxonomy (GTDB): domain Bacteria; phylum Actinomycetota; class Actinomycetes; order Streptomycetales; family Catenulisporaceae; genus Catenulispora; species Catenulispora rubra. Next base: position 22,027 of record NZ_JAACYW010000195.1, read on the forward strand.
GCCATCGCCGGCCAGACCGACGACGACCGTGCCACCGCCTTCGTGGCGTGCGTCCCCAACGCCGATCGGACGGCCGTACCGATCGCGGCGGCGGCCTGCTGCGCGCCGTGCGCGAGCGGATTGCCCGCACCGGCTCGGCCGCTGCCGCAGAGAGTTCCGCTCGTCGTGGCCAGCACCGCTCGGGTGCTGGTACCGCCGGCATCGACGCCGATGACGAGGTTCGGGGTAGGCATCGTGGCCTCCGTTGGGCGATGGAGTGACGGCCGAG
>NZ_JAACYW010000196.1 GCF_015356825.1 Catenulispora rubra
CGCCTCCGGCAAGCGCGGCCGCAAAGCCGGCCCGTTCACCGCCTCGGCGACCTTCGGCAGCCGCGCCCTGCTCAAGATCAAGCACGACCCCAAGCAGCTGGTCGACTCCGCCGCCATCCCGATCCTGTTCACCGTCCTGTTCACCTACCTGTTCGGCGGCGCCATCAGCGGCTCGACCGGCGACTACCTCAAGACCCTGCTGCCCGGCGTGCTGACGATGAGCATCGCCATCGTCACCATGTACGGCGGCGCGCGCCTGGCGCAGGACATGCACAACGGCGCCTTCGACCGCTTCCGCGGCCTGCCGATCTGGCGCGGCGCCTTCGTCCTCGGCGGCCTGCTCAGCGACGCCTTCCGCTACCTGTTCGCCTCGGCCATCGTGATCGTCCTGGGCCTGGTCATGGGCTACCGCCCGCACGGCGGCGCGCTCGGCGTGCTGGCCGCGGTGGCCGTGGTCGTCGCCTTCGGGATCGCGCTGTCCGTGCTGTGGGCCGTGGTCGCGCTGCTGGTGCGGGACGCGGCGGTGGTCATCAGCATCGCCAACGCGGTCCTGATCCCGCTGTCGTTCGCCAGCAACATCTTCGTCTCACCGGGCACCATGCCGCGCTGGCTCCGGGACTTCGTCGACGTCAACCCGCTGAGCCACATCGCCAGCGCGGCCCGGGACCTGATGAACGGGGCCGGCGGGGCCGGCAGCACCGGCGGCGCCGTCGCCTGGTCCCTGATCGCCACCGCCGTCGTCTTCTTCGCCTGCACTCCGATCGCCCTGCACCTCTACGGCAAGCAGAATTAAGGATTGGTTGACCATGTCTGCCCTCGCACGCTGGTGTTATCAACACCGTTTCGTCGTGATCACCATCTGGGTGGCGCTGCTCGTCGGCCTGGGGGTGATGTCGGGGGTGGTGAAGAACAAGACCGACAACTCCCTCGTGCTGCCGGGCACGGGCTCGAACACCGCCCAGGAACTGCTCCAGCGGTCGGGCGCGGCGCAGGCCGGCGACGCCGACCAGATCGTCTGGCAGGTGGGTCCCGGCCACAGCGTCACCGAGCCGGCGGTCCAGCAGCGGATCACCGCGATGCTCACCCAGGTGTCGCACCTGCCTGAAGTGGCCTCGGTCGCCGGCCCCTACAGCCCCGGCGGCGAGGTCCAGCTCAGCTCGGACAAGCGCACCGCGTACGCGACGGTGAACTTCACCAAGCAGGCCGACACCCTGAACCACGACGACGTCAAGCAGGTGATCTCGACGGCCACCGCGGCCCGCGAGCCGGGCCTGGCGGTCGAACTCGGCGGCGCCGCGATCGAGAGCGTCCAGACGCCGCCGTCCTCCACCTCTTCGGCGATCGGCATCGCCGCGGCCGCGGTCATCCTGTTCGTGGTCTTCGGATCCCTGCTGGCCACGGCCCTGCCGATCGTCACCGCGGTGGCCGGGGTCGGCAGCGGCATGCTGCTGGTCAGTCCCCTGAGTCACGTGATGGCCGTGAACGGCGTCGCGCCGGTCCTCGGCGCCCTGATCGGCCTCGGCGTCGGCATCGACTACGCGCTGTTCATCCTGACCCGGCACCGCCGCGGCCTGGAGGCTGGGCTGGACCCGGAGCAGTCGACCGTGGAGTCGCTGAACTCCACCGGCCGCGCGGTCCTGTTCGCCGGCGGCACGGTGTGCATCGCCCTGCTCGGCCTGCTCACCATCGGCGTCGGGTTCATCAACGGGCTGGCCGTCCCGGCGGCCATGACCGTGGTGTGCACTGTGATCGCTTCCCTGACGCTGCTGCCGGCTCTGTTCGGGGTGTTCGGTCTGCGGGTGCTGGGCCGCCGCCGGCGCCGTGCGCTCCTGGCCGGCGAACAGGGCCGGGCGGAGAGCGGCCAGGGCACCTGGGCCCGTTGGGCGCAGGCCGTGCCGCGGTTCGCCCCGGTGCTCGCCACCGTCGGGCTGGCGGCCATGCTCCTGATCGCCTCTCCGGTGCTGCACCTGAAGCTGGGTTTCGTGGACGCGTCCAACGACGCCACGTCCAGCACCTCTTATAAGTCCTATGAGATGCTCGCGGACGGCTTCGGGCCGGGCTTCAACGGCCCGCTGTTCCTGGTCTCCGAGGTCCACTCCCCGGCCGACCAGGCCGCACTGGACCGGCTCGACACCGCGCTGGCCACCGTGCCGGGCGTCGCCGCCGTGCAGGCCCCGCCGGCGCCGGCCACGCCGGCCGCCGGAGGCTCGGCGATCGAGGTCACCCAGGTCCTGCCCAAGACCGCGCCGCAGGCCCAGGCGACCTCTGATCTGATCAACCATCTGCGGGACTCAGTGGTGCCGGAATACGCGGACGGCACCGCGCTGAAGGTCTACGTCGGCGGCGTGACGGCCTCGAACGACGACTTCGCGGCGATGACGAACGCCAAGCTGCCGCTGCTGCTGGTCACGGTCGTGGGGCTGAGCTTCCTGCTGTTGCTGGTGGCCTTCCGCAGCCTGCTGATCCCGACCCTGACGGCGCTGCTGAACCTGCTGGCGGCGGCGGCCTCGTTCGGCGTCCTCACCGCGTACTTCCAGTGGGGTTGGGGCACCCGGCTGTTCGGCCAGGGCGCGGCCAGCCCGATCATGGGCTACATGCCGGAGATCGTGCTGGCGGTGCTGTTCGGCCTGTCGATGGACTACCAGGTCTTCCTGGTCAGCCGGATGGCCGAGGAGTGGACGCACACCCGGGACAACACCCGGGCGGTGATCGCCGGCCTGACCCACACCGCGCGGGTGATCACCGCGGCGGCGCTGATCATGATCGCGGTGTTCGCCGCGTTCTCCCTGACCAGCCAGCGCGACGTCGCCGAGTTCGGCGTGGGCCTGGCCGCCGCGGTGGCCCTGGACGCCTTCATCGTGCGGACGGTGCTCGTGCCGTCGGTGATGTATCTGCTCGGCCCGGCCAACTGGTGGCTGCCGAAGTGGCTGGACCGCCGGATGCCGCATCTGGCGATCGAGCCGCCGGCCGGCGGGGCCGCTCCGGCTGCCGGCGGTGTTCGGAACTTGACAGACAGTTCTGTGAATTCTTGACAACTTCTTCCGCATAGTGGACTGCCGAGGCCGGGACGCGAAACCGACATTACCGGGCATCCCGGCCCCGGTCCCACGTCGCGGGGAATTTGTCAGGAGAGGATTGCCGATCGGAGGGTCCGTATATGTGACTCTCCGACCTGGTGGAAGTCTGTTCCACCGCGTATATGGGGGCCTAGTAGATTGCCGGACCGGCCTTCGTCGGCTCGATCCGGTGACACATCATCAGGTGTGAACCAGAACGCCGATGACAACGCAAAGTCACGAGATTTTCGCTTGGAGTCCTTGCCGCAGTGCCGTCGGTGCTGGAAGACTCACTCATCGTGAACGCGTCCGAAATGAACAACAGTCAGTCACAAGCAGTTCCTGAGGAATCCGTTAAGGAAGCCGCCCGGCGGCTGCTCGCCGAACTGGGCGCGAACGGTCTGTCAATTGTCGCCGTGGCCGAAGAACTCGATGTGGCGACGGATCGGATCACTTTCGCACATCCTCATGATCTGCTCACCGCACTGATCATCGATGCCTACGACGCGTCCGCCACCGCGATGGAAGAAGCCGATCTCGACGCCCGCGAACGCCAGGCCGGTCCCGGAGGGCGGCTGCTGGCCGCGGCTCGGGGACTGCGTCAGTGGTCGATCACGAATCCGGTCGAGTTCGCTTTGATCTACGGCTCCCCGGTTCCCGGCTACGACGCGCCGCCGGAGACCGTGCCGCCTGCCGCGCGCACCCCTGCCGTGCTCGCCGGCATCGTGCGCGCCGCCCTGGAGGAGGGTGCGCTGGAGCCGCCGCGCCGCCCGATCCCCGGGCCTCCGCTGATCCGGCAGGAAGCGGTGGAGGTGTTCGGCGGCCTGCCGCCGGAGCCCTACTCCGACCTGCTGGAGCGCGGCATCGTCCTGTGGAGCAATCTCATCGGCCTGCTGGTCTTCGAGGTCTTCAGCAGGACCCATGACAGCGTCAGCGACCAGGGCGCGTTCTTCGATTATGCGATCGCGGTGACCGCCGAGCACATCGGGCTGAGTGTGCCGGCGGGCGACACCGACTGACAACTGAACAACTGAACATCTCGATCGGGCGAAAGTCACAAGGGGGCGCTGTGTTCAGTTCAAGGATGGCTCTATTCATGATCACGGCGGTGTGTTCGTACGCCGCCTTCCTCTACAAGGCAAGCCACGCGCGCCGGGGGTGGCGCGACGCGGTCTACCGGACCCTGATGGCCACGCTGTTCCTGCAGTGCCTGACCTTCACCATGGGGGCCGTGGCCACGGGCTCGCCGAACCTGCTCGGCGTGGGCAACTCGGCGATCCTCGTCATGCACCTGGCCGCCGTGGCCTACTGCGTGGGGGCCGAGATCCTGCTGCTCCAATGGGCCGAACCATTGCCCGCCATCAGGAGCGGAATCCGGAACTGGGTGTTCTTCGGGTTGGGAACCGACGTACTCCTGGTTCTGCTGTTCTTCGTTTCAGGTGCCCCGCACAAGCCCGCGACGGCATTGACCACCGGCAGTAAAGATCTTCTTCTGCTCGCTTACCTTGTCGTGTTCATCGTCTCGCAGACGATCCCCTGCGTGACGATCTTCCGGGCATGCCTGTCGTACGCGAAGTTGACAGACAAGATCTGGTTGCGCCGCGCTTTGCGGTTCCTCACAGTGGGTTCGGTTCTGTTGTTCATGTATTGCGTGACGCGAACCGTCAACATGATCGGCGCGGCGGCGGGCGCCAACGTCAACGGGTTGAAGATCGTGCCCGCGGCGTTCAGCGGGCTGGGCATCATCGTGGTGTCGATCGGCCTGACCATGCCGTCCTGGGGACCCCGCCTGTCGGATCTCGGGCAGTGGATCGAGAACATCTTCTCCTACCGGGCTCTTTATCCGCTGTGGAACGCGGTGTGCGAGGAGTCGCCGGAAATCGTTCTGGAACCCCGCAACTCCGGGGTCTCGAACCTGCATTACCGGCTGCACCGGCGGGTGGTCGAGATCAGAGACGGATGGCGCGCGCTGCGTCCCTACATGGACGTCGCCGAGCAGCCCGACGCCGAGGCCGCGAACGGCACGGCGCCGGGAGCGGGCCCGAACAACGATCAGGCGCTCGCCGAGGCGGTCCGGATCAGGGACGCGATACGCGCCAAGCGCGACGGACACGTCCCGGACTCCGAGCGCCGCCGGCCCGGATTCGAGGAGCGGGACGCCACGACCCTGGCCGACGAGGTGTCCTGGCTGGCGAAGGTCTCGTCCGCCTACGCCAAACTGCCCGGCTTCGATGCGGCACGGGGGTCCTGGAACGGCATGTCTCAGGGCCGCGCGCTGGAGAACAGTGAGAGTTGAGATATGAGCTTCCACCTCGTGGTCGGCAGCGGTCCGGCCGGGGCGGCCACGGCTGAGTTCCTGGCCGCCCGGGGCCACCGGGTCCGGGCGGTCAGCCGCTCGGACCAGCCGCCCCGGCCGGGGGTCGAGCACGTCAGGCTGGACGCGACCGACGCCGCCGCGCTCATCGCGGTGGCGGCCGGGGCCGCGGCGGTCATCAACTGCGCGTGCCCGCCGTACCACCGCTGGCCGCAGGAGTGGCCGGCGCTGGCCTCGTCGGTGCTCGCCGCGGCCGAGGCATCGGGCGCGGTGCTGGTGACCCTCGGCAATCTCTACTCCTACGGACCGGTCGACGGGGCCTTCACCGAGGACCTTCCGCTCGCGGCGACCGGCCCGAAGGGCCGTACCCGCGCGGCGGTGTGGAGCCAGGCCTGGGAAGCCCACCAGAGAGGGCGGGTCCGGATGACCGAGGCGCGGCCCTCGGACTTCTTCGGTCCGGGCGTGACCGACGGCGGCCACCTTGCCGGCCGGGTCATGCCGCAGCTGCTGCAGGGCAAGACGATCCGGGTCATGGGCGATCCGGATGCCGCACACAGTTGGACCTACGTGCCGGACGTCGCGCGGACCCTGGCCCGCCTGGCGCAGGACGAACAGGCATGGGGGCGGGCCTGGCACGTGCCGACCGCACCCGCGCTGTCCGCCCGGTCGATGATCGGCAAGCTCGCCGCACAGGCGGGCGTGACCGCGCCGCCGGTGCGGTCGGTGCCGGCCGCCGTCCTGCGCGTCGGGTCCATGACCTCACCCCTGCTGCGGGAGCTGCGGGAGGTGCGTTACCAGTTCGACCGGCCGTTCGTAGTGGATTCGAGCGCTTACAGCGCGAGGTTCGGGGAGGAACCGACTCCGCTCGACGACCAGATCCAGACCACTGCCGCCTGGTGGCGGCAGCGCGTCGGCCTTCCGACGGCCGGCTGACCGGCGGCCGGGGCGACCCCCCGGTCCGCAGATCCGCACGTCTGTTGAGAGTTAACACTCGCCGCTGCTCCGGGCAGACGCCACTGCCCTTCGAGCATGCTTCGCAGGGAGGGGAACATCGTGCTACCGCTCAACCATGCGCCAAATCGGGACGACATCGCCATCGTGGGGATGAGCTGTCGCTTTCCGGGGGCTGAGAACGTCAACGAATACTGGAACCTGCTGAAGGACCCGGAACCGCAGTTCGCCCCGATCCCGCGGGCGCGGTGGGTCCACGACTCCTTCTTCAGCGACGACCGACGAGATACGCACACCGCGTACGTCGACCGGCTGGCGTCGGTGGCCGACGCCGGCATGTTCGACGCCAAGCACTACAAGATCCCTCCGCGCCGGGCCCGAGCCCTCGACCCGCAGCATCGTCTGCTGGTGGACCTGGCGCGAGAAGCGATCCAGGACGCCGGCTGGGAGACCTCGGGGTTCGACCGCGAGAACACCTCCGTGATCGTCGGACTCGGCGAGAGCGGCTACCGGGAGCTCAGCACGATCAACCTCCGGTTGCGGCAGATCGCCAGGGGCGAGTTCGGCTCGGCGTCATCGGACCCGGGCTGGACGGCCGCGGGTGCTGCGGTCGAAGGACTCCACGGCACGGCCCTGTCCGGGCTGCTGATGAACATGGGGCCGAGCTCGATCAGCTCGACACTCGGTCTGCACGGCGAGAGCTACGCCATCGAGTCGGCGTGTTCCGGCGGGCTCGCGGCGATCGCCAACGCGGTCTTCGCCCTGCGTACCGGCCGGTGCAAGATCGCGCTGGCCGGGGCCGCGCAGCTCATCCTGGTCCCCGACCTGCTCATCGGGCTGTGCCGGATCGGCGCGCTGTCCCCGTCGGGGACCTGCCGTCCGTTCGACACCAGGGCCGACGGCTTCGTGCTCGGCGAGGGGGCCGGCGTCCTCGTGCTCAGGCCGCTGGCCGACGCCCAGGCGGCCGGCGACCGGATCTACGCGGTCATCCGCGGCGTCGGACTGTCCAACGACGGCCTGGTCGAGGGCGGCATGACTCCTCAGGCCGAGGGGCAGATGCTGGCTCTGCGGCGCGCTTATCAGGATGCCGCGGTCCCGATGGGATCCGTCGGCTATCTGGAGGCGCACGGCACCGGGACCTCCGTCGGAGACCGGGTCGAGATCAGTGCCCTGCGAGAGCTTCGGCAGGACACCTCGCGCGTGGCCCACTTCGGCGCCGTGAAGGCGGTGGTCGGGCACGCCCTCGGCGCGGCGGGCATCGCCGGGCTGATCAAGTCGGTGTTGAGCGTGCACAAGAAGCAGATCGTGCCCCAGCCCGACGTCCGGCCGGACGAGAACCTGGGCCTGGAGGCGGCCGGACTGACGGTTCCCGAGAAGCTCACCGAGTGGGTCGAGCCGGAGGGGCCGCTGCGGGCCGGGGTGAGCGCGTTCGGGTTCGGCGGGACGAACGTCCACGTCGTCATCGAGCAGGACATGTCGGCGGCCCCGGTTAACCCGCAGCCGGCTCCGCGGCCGGAAGTGCTGGTGTTCAGCGCCCGGGACTGTGCGGGTCTGGCCGCATACGCTGCGGGAGTGGCCAAGGCTGTCGCAGAGGACTGTCTACCGCTGTCGTCGGTGGCCGAGACCCTGGCCCGACGCTCTCCTCTGGGCGAGCAGATGACCGTTGTCGCCCACGATGCGCAGGACGCGAGCCGGAAGCTGGCCCTGGCCGCGGCACTTGTCGGCGCGGAGGCGGCGAGCAGGCCGGAGGAGGGGGTGTTCTTCGGTACTGTGCCGACCGATCTGGACGTCGTCCCGCGCGGTGACGCGGACGAGGCCCGGCCGCTGTGTACTCTGCCGCCGAGCCCGCTGGCCCCGAAGCACTACTGGATCGTCGACGAGAGCAAGCAGAGCATCGACGAGATCGCGCCTGTTTCAGTGGCGGCCTCTTCGCGCTTTCCCGAAGCGGTGTCCGCAACAGTGCCCGATGCAATGTCTGGTGTAGTGCCTGGTGTGGTGTCTGATGTGGTCCCTGATGCAGTGCCGGCGACGGCGCCGGCCGGCGTGGACATCCTCGGGCTAGTCCTCGAAGAGGTCGCGCGGATCAGCGCGTTCTCCGTCTCCGACCTCCAGGACCACATGGGGCTGGTGGAAGACCTCGGATTCGACTCGCTGATGATTCGCGAACTGGACGTCAGCATCAAGAAGCGCATCCCCGGCCTACGGAAGATGCTGGACGAACTGGTCGGGAAGGTCACCATCGCGGAGATCGCCGGCCTGATCGAGGCCGACCCGGCCGTGGTCGGCCTGAGCAGTACCCTGATTCGCCAGGCAGTGGAGGAGCCTTTGCCGGAGGTCACCTGGGAGCCGGACAGCACCGGCATAGAGGGCTTCGCCGAGCTGAACCAGTTCGAGGCGCGAGTCCGCGAGATCCGGAAGCTGGGCCTTCCCAACGCCTACTTCCGCATCCACGAGGGAAACATCCGCAACACGACGACCATCGACAACAAGCAGTACATATCGTTCAGCAGCTACAACTACCTGGGGCTGTCCGGCCATCCGGTGGTGACCGAAGCGGTCCGCTCCGCGGTGGAGCGCTACGGATCGTCGGTCTCGGCGAGCCGGGTGCTGGCCGGCGAACGGCCGCTGACCCGGCAGCTGGAACAGGAGCTGTCCCGCCTGCTCGGCACCGAGGACTGCGTCACGCTGGTCAGCGGGCACGCCACGAACGTCACCGCCATCGGGCATATCGTCGGGCCCAAGGACCTGATCGTGCACGACGCGCTGGCGCACGACAGCATCCTTCAGGGCTGCCGTCTGTCCGGCGCGAAGCGCCGTCCGTTCGCGCACAACGACGTCGAGCAGCTGGACGACATCCTGCGGCGGACCAGATCGAACTTCCGCCGGGTCCTGATCGCGGTCGAGGGCGCGTACAGCATGGACGGCGACATCGCCGAACTCCCCGGCCTGATCGCGCTGAAGAAGCGGTACGGCGCCCTGCTCTTCGTCGACGAAGCGCACAGCGTCGGGGTTCTGGGGTCACGCGGCGGCGGCGTCGGAGACCACTTCGACGTCGACCGGTCCGACGTCGATCTGTGGATGGGCACCCTGTCCAAGTCGCTGGCCAGCTGCGGCGGATACCTGGCCGGATCGGCCAGGACGATCAACTGGCTGAAGTACACGCTGCCCGGGTTCGTTTACAGCGCCGGCCTCACACCGGCCAACGCCGCCGCGGCGCTCGCCGCCGTCCAGCTCATCCGGAGCGAACCGGAACGCTTGGCGGCCCTGCATGAAAACGCTGACTTGTTCCGGCGACTGGCCGAGGACGCGAACGTGAACATCGGGTCCAGCCGGGCCACTCCGGTCGTGCCGTGCATCATCGGGGATTCCGCAAAAACGTTGAGGCTTGCGAGCCGGTTGTTCGAGCGCGGCATCGTCGTGGACCCGATCCTGCACCCCGCGGTGGAGGAGAAGTTGTCCCGTTTGCGGTTCTTCATGACCAGCGAGCACCACAGCGAGGAAGTCCGGTACGCGGTGGACGTACTGGCCGAGGAACTGTCCGCCCTCGGCGGCTGACGCGGGGTCCGCAGGCCGCCGCGGGCCTACGGGAGTAGTCAGAACGTGCTGTAGGGCTTCGGGAGAGGCCCTACAGCAGGGTTCGCTCGATGCGTCCGATGACGCTTTCCTCGGGCCCTGACTCCGGATCGGCGGGCCGCAGCGAGGTGTCGACGTGCTCGGCGAGCAGGTGCGCGACGACCTCGGCCTCCTGCTCCTGGACGTCGTCGTAGGTGGTGCGCATGAGCATGTCGCGCACGATCGCCGGGTCGAGGTTGGGGAAGAGCAGCCGGGAGCTGGTGTCGTCCGGCAGGCCCAGCCCGTGGTGGCCGCAGATGATGTGGCCGAGCTCGTGCAGGATGATGTGGTCCTGGTGGGCGCTGGTGGTGTTGGTGTCGTAGAAGATCAGGTCCTCCACGAGGCCGGCGACCCACAGCCCGCAGGGATACGCGGCCGGTATCGCCAGCGGGACCAGCGCGATCGGGCGGTTCCGCTTGTCCTCGAGCGTGTGGCACAAGGTGGCCACGTCGCACGGGGTCGGCAGGTCGAGGTCGCGGATCCGGCGCTCGCAGCGCCCGCGCAGACGGCGCAGTTGTTTGCGGCGATCGCCTTCGGCCGTGTCGGGCCCCGCCGGGGGCTTCATTTCTTGTCGCCGTCGCCGACGGGCGGCAGGCCCTGCATCTGGCGGTACTGGTCCATGATCGCGGTGATGGCTTGCAGGGTGTCCTCCCTCATGCCGGCAGCACGCATGGCCACGCTGCGGACACCCGCGTGCTTCATGGCCTCCACCGCGGCGAGTTCGGCCTGCACCGAGTCGGCCAACTTCTCGTCGAAGAAGTAGGCGACGGACACGCCGAAGAACCCCGCGAGCGCCGACAGTAACTCGTGCGAGGGGTTGCTCCGCTTGCCGGTACGCAACTGGGAGAGGTACACCGCGCCAACTTTCAGGTTCGGCACCCGCTCCTTGAGCTCTTCGGCGACCTCCGCGTTGGTCCACTGCCGGCCCTGCGGACGCACCGTCCGGAACAGGCTGTCCAGACGGACGGCAAACGTTGATCGTTCTTCTGCGGTGGACAGCCCGTCCCCGGCGTCGGTGCGGTCCTCTGTCTCGGACACGGGGTCCTCTGTACTGGGCATACGTTCACCTCCAGCTATCCCCGATTCGCGGTCAGCTAATTTTCACAGGATAGGACGGGCATGGACGGTTGACAAACCTCCTCAAGTTCCGGAACTGTAGGCCCCGATACGAGATAGCTGGTAGCTAATCAGATCAACATCGACTAGCGGGTAGCTTTCCTCAAGTCGGCGGCGGATGCGCCGCCGGACACCGGGGGGTGTCTCGCCTGAGCTGTAAGTGCGCTTCCCAGAGCAGGTCGGAGCCGATCCGAAGCAGATGGGCCGCGATGTGCCGGGGGTCTTCCGAGCCGACCGCGAGGTCGGGCACGGGTGGCGGGTTGGCCACGCCCACCACCGAACAGAACCCCGCCGCCGTCGCACCGGTCCGTCCGCCGCCGTTTCGACACCCTGCCTGCTCCCCGCCTTCGGACGCGTACCGGCGCCGATCGTCCCGCGCGCTGACCTCTCAACAAGTTGGGGTGGCACAATGAACATGGATGTAGTCACAGCAGACGTCATAGGCGATATCGCCCTCGTCCTAGGCGCCTCCTATGTCTTCGGCGCCCTTGCGCGCCGAGTCGGGCAGCCGACCGTGGTCGGCCAGATCGTCGCCGGCATCGCCCTCGGACCGAGCCTGCTCGGCCGGTTTCCGGGCCACCTGTCGCACCGCCTCTTCACGACTGACGCAGTGCCCTTCCTTTCCGTCGTCGCCCAGATCGCCGTCGTGGTCTTCATGTTCGGCGTCGGCTACGAGATCGAGCCGCGGTCCGTCCGGAACAACCGCAAGCCGGTGTTGCTGATCGCGCTCGGCGCGATGGTCGTTCCGCTGGCCCTCGGCTCGGCCGTGGCCCTGGGCGTCGAGCACGTCGGCACCTTCGACGGCCACCACACCGTCGGCCGCTCCTTCTTGTTGTACATGGGAGTCGCGACGTCGATCACCGCGCTGCCGGTCCTGGCCGCGATCGTCAGGGAGCGCGGACTGGCCGGCAGCGTCGTCGGTGATGTCGCCACCGCCGCCGCCGGGCTGATGGACGTCGTGGCCTGGCTCGTCCTGGCGGTCGCGCTCATCGGTACCAAGGCGGCCGGGAGCCGGTCCTGGTCCCAGACCGTGCTGCTGCTCGTGGTCTTCGTCGCGGTGATGTTCCTGGTGGTGCGTCCCGCGCTCCAGTGGTGGAACCGGCGCCCCGGCTCGGTGATGGCCAGCCAGGTCCCGATCGCCCTGCTGCTCGCCACGGCCGGCGCCTGGGCCACCGCGGACCTAGGTCTGCACCCGATCTTCGGGGCCTTCGTCGCCGGACTCGCCATGCCCAAGCCGGACGGCGCGCCGGATGCAGAGGTGCTGCGCTCGACGGAACAGACCGGAGGGCTGCTGCTGCCGCTGTTCTTCGTGGTCACCGGCCTGACGGTCAACATCGGCGCGCTCAAGGGCGAGGACCTGGCCCTGCTCGCGGTGATCCTGGTGTGCTCGATCGGCGGGAAGTTCGCCGCCGGCTACGCCGCGGCGCGGCTCGCCGGCATGGACAACCGCCGCTCCACCATGATCGGCGCCCTGGTGAACACCAGAGGCCTGACCGAACTCATCGCCCTCAACGTGGGGCTGCGCGCCGGCATCATCGACAGCCGGCTGTTCACCATCCTGGTCCTCATGGCCCTGATCACCACCGCCATGACCGGGCCGCTCATCACCGCGATCCACAAGCGCGACGCCACCGCGCTGGGGATCCCCGACCGCGCCGCCGCCACCGGCGCGCTGGACCCGTCCTGACATCCCCATGATCGCGTGCATTCGTCGGGTGCTGAGCCAACCCTTGTCCCTGTGCTGCGAACTGGTGAGACGTGATGGATAAGCTGGTCGAACGAGACGTCGTAGAGAAAACCCTGGCCCGGATCCACAACGAGTGCCTGGAAGGACGCAGCCGGCTGGTCGCCCTGGCCGGTCCGCTCGCCAGCGGCAAGACCGCGCTGTTGGAGTCCTTCGCCCGCGAGGCCGCCGGCGCCGGCGCGACCGTGCTGGCCGCCACCGCCTCAAGCCTGGAGCGCTATCAGCCGCTGGGGATCGTCGACCAGCTGCTGAGGGCGTGTCAGATCCATTCCGACGGCCCGGAACTCGAAGTCCGCGCGTTGGTGGAGAGCGTCGGCGGCACCGGCGGCACCGGCGGCACCGGCGGCACCGGCGGCACCGGCGCGCACCGCGAGGCCGCCCCGCCGGCGCTCGGCCTGCTGCACGGCGCGCTCCAGCGCCTGGCCGACAGTCCGCCGGTGATCATCCTGATCGACGACGCGCACTTCATGGACACCGAGTCGCTGCAGTGCCTGCTCACCCTCATGCGCCGGCTGGACGCCGCGCCGGTCTCGTTCGTCGTCACCTACTGCCCCGACATGGGGCGGGACAGCGTCCAGCGGGTCATCCAGGCCGAACTCCTGCGGATGCCGAACTGTACCCAGCTGGACATCGAGCCGCTCTCGGAAACGGGAGTCGCGATGGTGCTGGAGGACTACTTCGACCTCCAGACGGCAGGCCGGATCGCCACCGAGGCCCGGGCGCTCAGCGGCGGCCTGCCGTTACTGGTGCACGCGCTGGCCGAGGACCGCGCCAGCGCGATCGCCGCCTCGACCAACGCCTCGCCCGCCTCGGCCAGCGGGTCCGCCGCCCGGCGGACGATGGCCGGCCCGGCCTTCGGCCGTGCGGTGCTCAGCTGCTTGTACCGGGCAGAACCGGTCGTCCTGGAGATCGCACAGGCCACGGCCACGCTGGGGGAGTTCCGGTCGCCGACCGTCGTCGCGCGGCTGTGCGGCCTGGACCCCGAGGCCGTCGGGCACGTCGCCGCATCTCCGGCCGTCGGGGCCCTGCTGGACTACGACCTGCTCCGGCAGCCGAGCGTGCGGGAGGCGGTGCTGCGCAGCATCCCGCAGCACGACCGGCACCCGATGCGCTCACGTGCCGCCCGGCTGCTGCACCAGGAAGGCGCCCCGGCGCTGGTGACGGCCGAGCATCTGATGCGGATCGACGAAGCGATTCCGTGGGCCCGCCAAGTGTTGTGCGAGGCGGCCGAGCAGACGCTCGCCGATGGAGACCACGAGGCGGCCATCGGCTACCTGGAGCGAGCGCACCGGGAGTCCGCCGGTGGACCGGGCCGGATCGCCACCGCCGCCAAGCTCGCCGAGGTCATGTGGCGGCACAACCCCGCCGCGGTGAAGAGCTACCTGCCCGATCTGCTCGCCGCCGCCGAACAGGGCGAGCTCTCCGCCGCGCAGTCGGTCCCCGTCGTCCGGAGCCTGCTGTGGAACGGACAGGTGGAGCAGGCGACCCGGGTGATCGCCCGGCTGCGTGACGACGCCCAGACCCAGGCAGTACAGACCCAGGCGGGCCAGGACGCTCTTCGATACGCGGAGCTGCTGCGCACCTGGCTCCCGCTTACCTACCCCGGCATCGCGGCCGCCCCCGGAGCGGCGGTCGCAGACTCCGCGACAGCCGGCCCCGGCACCCCCGACAGCCGCGCCGCCGCCGCACTCGGCGCGCTCCTGCGCGGCGCCGGCCACGACGAGACCGTCCCGGCCGCCGAACTCGTGCTGCGCCAGGCCCTGGCCGGCATCGCGGGCCCGGCGGCAGCGCTGGCCTCACTCATGGTCCTGGTTTACTCCGACCGCCTAGACGAGGCCTCGGTCTGGTGCGACGCCCTGCGTGCCTCCATGGGGGAGGCCCACGGGATCGTCTGGTACGCCATGTTCACCGCGGCGCGCGCCGAGATCCACTACCGCCTCGGCGACCTCGCGAACGCCAAGGCCCAGGCGCACGCCGCGTTCACGCTGATGCCGCGTGAGGGCTGGGGGGCGGCCATCGTCATCCCGCTCTCGCTGCTCGTGCTCACCTGCACGGCGATGGGCAACCTGGCGGAGGCCGAGAGTCACCTCGCGTTCCCGGTGCCCAGCGCGGCCTTCGGAACCCTCGGCGGCGCGGCCTACCTCGACGCCCGGGGCCAGTTCCACCTGGCGCGCGGCCGCCACGACGCCGCCGTCCAGGACTTCCTGGCCGCCGGACACCTGCTGAAGGTCTGGGGCGTCGACTGTCCGTCGGCGGTGCCGTGGCGGGTCCATGCGGCCCGCGCCTATATGCACAAAGGCCTGTCGGAGCAGGCTGAGGAGCTGCTGACCGAACAGCTGTCGCTGCTGCCCGCGGATCACCCGCGGGCCCGCGGCATGGCCTATCGGGCCCTGGCCGCCACCCTGCGTCCGCAGGAGCGCTCGCAGGTGCTGGAGAAGGCCGCTACCTCGCTCGACAGCTGCGGCGACGCGTTGAACCTGGCCTACACGCTCGCCGATCTGAGCCGGGCGCAGGAGTCGGTGGGCGAGATCGCCCAGGCCCGCGCGCACGCCCAGAAGGCCAAGACGCTGGCAGAACGCTGTCTTGCGGTACCGCTGCCGGAACCACCGCAGCTGACGGTCGACGAAGGACCGGCCGCGCGATCGCTGAGCGCGTCAGCGGCTTCCACGGTGTCCACTGCTTCTCAGGGCTCTGGCTCGTCGGGCTCGTCGGGATCGCCGGCGTCTCCGGCCCGCCGGCTCAGCTCGGCGGAGTGGCGGGTCGCCGAACTGGCCGCGCGCGGCTCCACGAACGAGCAGATCGCCCGGAAGCTCTTCATCACGGTCAGCACCGTCGAACAGCACCTCACCAGCTCCTACCGGAAGCTCGGCATCTGCCGCCGCACCCAGCTCCGCGCGTGCCTGCCCGAACTCGTTTCCTGATGTGCCCCGAGGAAGGTCCGTAACGTGTTCAAGCGTGTCGCCATCGTCAACCGCGGGGAGCCCGCGATGCGGCTCATCCGAGCCGTGCGAGGACTGGCCGCCCAGACCGGGGAGCGGATCGAGACCGTAGCCCTGTACACCGACGTCGACCGGGCCGCCACGTTCGTGCGCGAAGCCGACCTCGCCCAGGACCTCGGCCCGGCTGCCGCCCGGCCGTATCTGAACCTTGAGGTACTGGAGCGCGCGCTGGTGGCGTCCGGCGCGGATGCGGCGTGGGTGGGCTGGGGCTTCGTCGCTGAGGACCCGGCGTTCGCAGAGCTCTGCGAACGGATCGGTGTCACCTTCATCGGACCGTCCGCGGACGCGATGCGGCAGCTCGGCGACAAGATCGGCGCGAAGCTGCTGGCCGAGGAGGTCGGCGTGCCGGTGGCGCCGTGGAGCCGCGGCGCGGTGGAGACGCTGCCGGCCGCGATCGAGGCGGCGGCCCGGATCGGCTATCCGCTGATGCTGAAGGCCACCGCCGGCGGCGGCGGACGCGGCATCCGCGTGATCACCGACGAGTCAGAACTCGTCGATGCTTATGAGCGCACCAGTGCCGAGGCGGCGCGCGCCTTCGGCTCCGGTGTGGTGTTCCTGGAGCAGCTGGTGACCGGGGCCCGGCACGTCGAGGTCCAGGTGATCGCCGACGGTCAGGGCACGGCGTGGGCGCTCGGCGTCCGCGACTGCTCGGTACAGCGCCGCAACCAGAAGATCATCGAGGAGTCGGCCTCGCCGGTGCTGGCACCGGAGCAGGCCGCCGACCTGAAGGCCTCGGCCGAACGGCTGGCGCTGGCCGTCGGCTACCGGGGAGCGGCGACCGTGGAATTCCTGTACCACCCGGGGAGCCGGTCGTTTGCGTTCCTGGAGGTGAACACCCGGCTCCAGGTCGAGCACCCGATCACCGAGTGCACCACCGGGTTCGACCTGGTCTGGGCGCAGCTGCACGTGGCCTCCGGCGGCACTCTGGACGGCTTGGCGCCGGCCGAGCGCGGGCACGCGATCGAGGCCCGGCTCAACGCCGAGGACCCCGACCGCGACTTCGCCCCGGCCCCGGGCCGGATCGTCCGGCTGGACCTGCCGGCCGGACCGGGCATCCGGGTCGACACCGGGGTCGGCGTCGGCGACGTCATCCCCGCCGACTTCGACTCGATGATCGCCAAGATCATCGCCTACGGCCGGGACCGCGAGCAGGCCCTGGGCCGGCTGCGCCAGGCCATGGCCGAGACCACGGTCGTGATCGAGGGCGGCGCCACCAACAAGAGCTTCGTGCTGGAGCTGCTGGACCGGCCCGAGGTGGTCGACGGCAGCGCCGACACCGGCTGGATCGACCGGGTGCGCGCCGCCGGCGGCCTGGTCCGGCACCGGCACAGCGGCGTCGCGCTCGCGGCGGCCGCGATCGAGGCCTACGGCGAGACCGAGGCGCTGGAGCGGCGGCGGCTGCTGGACACCGCCGCCGGGGGCCGTCCGCAGGTCCGCCATGACAGCGGACGTCCGCTGGATCTGAAGCTGCGCGGCGCGGGCCACCGGGTGCGCGTCGCGCGGATTGATGCGCACCGGTTCCGGGTTCTTATCGAATCAGGGTCCGATGTCGATGCTGATGCTGTTGCCGTCCAGACCGCCGATGTCGAGGTCGAGCGCTTCGACGAGCACCTGGGCCGGATCACCGTCAACGGCCGGCGGCACCGTTTGCTGACCGCCACTCATGGTCCGGTCCACCTGGTCGAGGTGGACGGCGTCGCTCATCGGGTGAGTCGTGACGAGGGCGGCGTGGTTCGGTCTCCGGCTCCGGCGCTGGTGGTCGCTGCGCCGGCGGGGGTCGGTGAGGTGGTCGAGGCCGGGGCGCCGGTGCTTGTGCTGGAGAGCATGAAGATGGAGACGGTGCTGCGGGCGCCTTTCCGGGCGCGGTTGGTGGAGCTTGCGGCTGCTGTGGGGAGTCAGGTGCAGGCCGGGGAGGCTTTGTTGCGGTTGGAGCCGGCGGCTGATGAGGGCTCCGAATCTGGTGCTGACTCCTCCGCCGTCGGGTCCGCCGCCGCTGCTGCCGCTGCCGCTGCCGCTGCCGCGTCCGCCGCGCCGGCCGCCCTGGATCTGCCCGCCGAACCGGACGCCGTCCCCACCGCGCGGCGCCTGATCCGCGGTCAGGAGGACCTGCGCGGCCTACTGCTCGGCTACGACGTCGACCCGCACGACGAGCGCCGCGTCCTGGACGATTACCTCGCCGCGCGGGAAGCCGCCGTCGAAGCCGGCGACCGTCCGCTGGCCGCCGAGGTTGCGCTGGTCGAGGTCTTCGCCGACCTGGCCGAGCTCAGCCGCAACCGCCCGGCGGGGGAGGAGTTCGGCGGTCACAACCAGGGCCACGTGCACAGTGCCCGCGAGTACTTCCACACGTACCTGCAGAGCCTGGACGTCGAGCGCGCTGGGCTTCCAGCGGCCTTCCAGGCGAAGCTCTCCAAGGCGCTGGCGCATTATGGCGTCACTGACCTGGAGCCCGGACCGGACCTGCAGGCTGCGGTGTTCCGGATTTTCCTGGCGCAGCAGCGTGCTGCTTCCGATGCCGCTGCGGTCGCGACCTTGCTGCGTACGTGGCTGCGGGAGGCGCCGCCGCCGGAGGCGCTGCGCCGGCGGGTCGGGCTCGCGCTGGAGCATCTGGTGGCCGCCACGCAGGTTCGTTTTCCGGTGGTCAGCGACTTGGCGCGCGGTGTGGTGTTCGCCTGGCTGGGCCAGCCGTTCCTGCGTCGGCGCCGGGCGCTCGTCTACGACCGGGTTCGCAGGCATCTGCGATACCTGGACCAGAATCCGCAGGCTGCTGATCGCGCCGATCGCGTCGCGGAGATGGTGAGCAGTACTGAGCCGCTGGTGCGGCTGCTCGGGCAGCGCCTGGTCCGCGCCGGTCTGGACAACACGGTGATGCTGGAGGTCCTGACCCGCCGGTACTACGGCAACACGGGCCTGACCGGGATCCGTACCACTGATGCCGCCGGCTGCCGGTTCGTGGTCGCCGACCGCGTCGACGCGCGGATGGTATCGGTCGCGGTTCGGTTCGAAGATCTCGGACGTGCACTGGACGGCCTGGCACAGGTGGCCGGCTCCGAGGAACCGCCGGTCGACGCCGACGTTTATCTGTCGTGGGAGAAGCAGCCTGCTGATGACGACACGATGGTCGCTGCTTTGTACGACGCCATCACTGAGCTTCCGCTGCCGCCTGGGATTCGTCGTCTCACTACGACCGTCGCCGGCCATCGCGGCTCGGTGACGCATCATCACGTTACGTTCCGTCCGTCGGCCGACGGGTTCCGCGAGGACCGCCTGATCCGCGGCCTGCACCCCTATATTGCGCAGCGCATGCAGATCGAGCGGCTGAGCAAGTTCGACCTGACCCGGCTGCCCTCCTCCGACGAGGACGTCCAGCTGTTCCAGTGCGTGGCCCGCGAGAACGCCGCCGACGACCGGCTCATCGCCTTCACCCAGATCCGCGATCTGACCGGACTGCGGGACGACGACGGCCGCTTGGTCTCGCTCCCGACTGCCGAGAACGCCGTCGCCGCCTGTCTGGACTCGATCCGGAACGCTCGCGCGCGGCGTTCGTCGAAGCTGCGCGCGAACACCAACCGGATCGTGGTCTACGTCTGGCCGCCGATCGTCTTCTCCCGCTCGGAACTTGAGGCCATTGCCACGCGGGTCCTCCCGACGACCGATGGGGCCGGCTTGGAGGAGATCCTGTTCATCGGCCGCACCGGCGATCCGCTTACCGGCGCTTTGACGAAGGTCGCTATGCGCGTCTCCTTCGACCCGGCCGGTGGCCGCGAGCTAACCGTCGAGGCCCCGTCTGACGCCCTCATCGAACCCATTGACGGCTACCGCCAGAAGGTCCTGCGCGCGGCTGCCCGGAATACCGTCTACCCGTACGAGCTGACTACTCTGCTTGGCGACTTCGCCGAGTACGACCTCGACGATGAGCATGCGCTGGTGCCGGTCGAGCGGCCGAAGGGCGGCAACCGGGCGGCGATCGTGGCGGGCGTCATCAGCACCGCGACCGAGCGCTATCCCGAGGGCGTCACCCGGGTTCTGCTGCTCGGCGACCCCACCAAGTCTCTCGGCGCGCTGTCGGAGCCGGAGTGCCGCCGGGTGATCGCCGCCCTGGATCTGGCCGAGCGCATGGCGGTGCCGCTGGAGTGGTACGCGCTGTCGGCTGGCGCGCGCATCTCCATGGAGTCGGGCACCGAGAATATGGACTGGGTCGCCGCGGCGCTGAAGCGGATCGTGGAGTTCACCCAGGACGGCGGCGAGATCAACATCGTCTCGGCGGGTGTCAACGTCGGGGCGCAGCCGTACTGGAACGCTGAGGCCACGATGCTGATGCACACGCGTGGCGTCTTGGTGATGACTCCGGACTCTGCGATGGTGCTGACCGGCAAGCAGGCGCTGGACTTCTCCGGTGGGGTGTCGGCCGAGGACAACTTTGGTATCGGTGGCTACGACCGCGTCATGGGCCCCAACGGTCAGGCGCAGTACTGGGCCCCCGACCTTGCCGCCGCGCGCGATGTGCTGATGGCGCACTACGACCACACGTACATCGCCCCCGGCGAAATCGCTCCGCGCCGCGCCACCACCGACGACCCCCATGACCGCGACGTCTCCGGCTTCCCGCATGCGATCGAAGGCAGCGACTTCAACACAGTCGGCGACATCTTCTCCGCTTCCGCGAACCCGGAGCGCAAAAAGGCCTTCGACATCAGGACCGTGATGCGCGCGCTGTCCGACCAGGACCACCCGGTCTTGGAACGCTGGGCCGGCATGGCCGACGCCGAAACTGCCGTGGTGCAGGACGCGCGCCTAGGCGGCCGCCCGGTCTGCTTGCTCGGTATCGAATCAAAGCCCGTACCCCGTCGCGGCTTCCCACCCGCTGACGGCCCCGACTCCTACACCGCCGGCACCCTGTTCCCCCGCTCTTCGAAGAAGGCCGCCCGCGCCATCAACTCCGCCAGCGGCAATCGCCCCTTGGTAGTCCTGGCCAACTTGTCGGGCTTCGACGGCTCCCCAGAATCCCTCCGCAAGCTGCAGCTCGAATACGGTGCCGAGATCGGCCGCGCGATCGTCAACTTCCAGGGCCCGATCGTCTTCTGCGTGATCTCCCGGTACCACGGCGGGGCGTTCGTCGTGTTCTCCAAGGCTCTGAACCCCAACATGACGGTGCTGGCGCTGGAGGGCTCCTACGCCTCGGTGCTCGGCGGCGCCCCCGCCGCCGCCGTGGTGTTCTCCGCCGACGTCGACGCCCGCACCGCCGCCGACCCCCGCATCCGCGGCCTCGAGACCCGCACCGCAGCCGCCGCCGGCACTGAGCGTGCCGCGCTAACCGCCGAGCTCGACGAGTTGCGCACCCAGGTGCGGGCAGAGAAGCTGAGCGAGGTGGCCGCCGAGTTCGACCGCGTGCACGACATCCGCCGCGCGGTCGAGGTGGGGTCGGTGGATGCGGTGATCAAGGCGGCGGAGCTGCGGCCGGCGATCATCGGGGCGGTGGAGGCGATTGTGGATCGGTTGGGGGTGGCTGTGTCGGAGTCAGGAGTTTGATTCGGGACAGTGAAGCCGGGACCAGCGCGCTTGCATAGGCGGCGCGCTGGTTTTCGTGGTTCTGAAGCCGGGGCTGCGAACGCTGGTCTTCGTGGTTCTGAAGCCGGGGCTGCCAACGCTGGTCTTCGTGGCTCTGAAGCCGGGGCCGCCAACGCTGGTCTTCGTGGCTCTGAAGCCGGGGGCTGCCAACGCTGGTGTCGGGCGGGGTGCCTGGGTGCGGTTGGTTTGTGGTTTTACAGGCGATCTTTACGGCTTCGCACATGGTTGGATGGCCTCGCAGGGGACGCAGTTCGGTTGTGCCCCGCAGGTTGCGCTGGCGGCCGCCGGTATTCGCGAACACGACCACGCGGCGATTCAGGCCTTTGCGCAGTGCGTTGGCGGCCGCCGGTGTTCGCGTGCACGACCGCGCGTGGGTCCGAGTCACTGCGCACGCGTTTGGTCTGGCGGGCGCCAGCCGCGTTTGGTGGGCACCTTGAGGCCTCTGGCGGGCCTCCTCGACGAGGGGGCGACCCGCGCGTCCGGCTGTTTGCCGCCGGCCCGCGACTGTTCGGCCTTCTATCCGCTGTTGCCTGCGCCGCGTTGTCCGGCGGCGGTGCTGCTTGTGGTCGCCAAGGTTCTGGGTCCCTCGCCACGTCATCGCCGTAAACGGAACCAGCCCGGTTTGGCGGAATCAAGCCGCATCGCTGCTGCTGTGGTCCGGTTTCGTCCGGCTTGACACCGCCAAACCGGGCAGGTTGGCTGCGCCCGCTGACGCGGCGAGGGACCCAGAACCAACACCCCGCATGGTCCTTCGGACCCCCTCACCACACCACCGGCGGCGCTTCCCGTCACCACCCGCAAGCCATCAAGGCACCGGCTCCCACCGGCACCGCCAGCCCAGCCGCACCGGTCTGCTTGCCGCCCGGCCACCCCGCCCCGCTCACCTC
>NZ_JAACYW010000197.1 GCF_015356825.1 Catenulispora rubra
GGGGAAGGCGATGCCGAGCGCGATCTCCGACGGGGAGGTGCCGTCGCCGGTGGCGCAGACCACGGTGCTGTTGCCCAGGGCGCCGACCGGGGCCGGGACGCCTGCCGGGTAGCCCTTGGCGTCGTCGCCGGCCGGGCTCGCGGACACCGCGGTGGCGTCGGAGACCGAGACCGGGCGGGGCGCCTGGGGTCCGTCGGTGTAGGCGGCGGCGTTGGCGTTGTTCGCCACGATCAGCGCCGCCTCGATCTGCGGGATCGGCTCCAGGCCGTCGGCGCGGACCAGGTAGTACAGCGTCTTGCCCGCCACCGCGTTGTTCACGGTGAGCACTTCGCCGACCTTGCGCCTGACGTTGCCGACGCGCGGTCCGGCGGCGCCGACCCCGGGGACCGCCATCAGCGCCAGGTCGCGGCCCGAGGGCACGGCGTTGAGCCAGGCGGCCGCGACCGGGAGGATCGAAGCGGCCTGATAGCCCAGGGCGGTCATCACGTTGTCGTCGGCGATCCGGTACTTCAGGCCGCCGGTGATCAGGTAGCGGTCGCCCTTCGGGGTCTGCACCAGCAGGCCGCGGCCGTCGGGGACGGGCACCAGGGTGCTCAGCGTCGCGGTGCCGTCGCCGGCGTGCGCCAGCAGCAGCGCGGCGACCGGGCCGGTCTCCTTGGGGATGTCCGAGGTCGCCCGCGAGCACGCCACCGGATCCGCGTCGCCGATCAGGTTGGTCGCGTCCGGGAGCATGTCAGGGGCGTTCGCTATGCCGAGCGTGGCGCCGCGCGGGGCGTTGCGGAGCAGTTTGGACTGCACCGAGACGGTCTTGACGCCGTTGGCCAGCAGGCGCGCCGAGGCCAGGTTGGTCACCGGGTGCAGCACGCCGCTGTTGTCCATGACGTAGCGGCCGCCGCCGTTCTGGTCCAGGATCACCAGGCCGGTGTGCTGCCAGTCTGGGGGCGGGCTGGGCGCCATCATCCCGGACACCCCGAAGCCGGCCGCCGTGAGCATCGTCGCCACGGCGCCCAGGACGGTGCCCATCACCAGCCGCCGGTGCGGCGGGGTCGGGTGGTTGGGGTCGGAGGTGACCAAGGCGGAGACCAGCCGCCGTCGGAGGAACTGGTACGCCTGGATCTGGTCCCGCTCAGTCCACACTGCGCGCCCCGGTATTTCTCGTGATCGGAAAATCGAGTGGCCCGCCGCGACGTTTTCCGCCATTGGAGTACGGCTGGAGCGCTGTACGAACCGGAGCCAGTATACGTATGATAAGCGGGCGCCAAAAGCATATGCGGGGGCCGGTTCGCGTCGATTTCCCGACGGCGTCTCCGGTGGGCGCCGACAGGCGTTTGTCGTCCGTTTTCCCGCCGGCTCGAAGAAATATGGTGTCCGCGATGAGCAGTCACGCCGCGCCGGCGGCCGAGATCATGGCTTCCGCTCCCCCGATCCCGACCGCCGTCTCCCCCGCGGCCGTGCCCGACCCGGCCACGGTGCCGCGCGGCGCGGCGGCCCTGGACTGGATCGCTCCGGTCCGCGGCTGGCAGACCGTGGCCTGGGAGGCCGCCGCGCTGGCCGCGGCCGCCGGGTACGGCCACTCCACCGCGACCGAGGCCACGGCCTACGCCGGCGCGGGCGCGCTGGTCGGGCTGACCTCCGTGCGCTTCCGCGGCCGGCATCTGGCGCAGTGGGCCGACACCCAGGGCCGCTACCGGTACCGCCGGGTCAACACGCGCCGCAAGAAGGACGGATCGGGCAGCGGCGCCGCCGAACCGCTGGCCGCACTGCTGCCCGATCTGGGCCTGGGCGAGTACGTGGACCGGGCCGGCAACCGGGTCGGCCTGGCGGCCACCGACGGCGGCTGGGTCTCCGCGGTGCGGCTGCGCACGACCGAGGACCCGCATGTCGGGACCCTGATCGAGGTGCTGAAGGCGGCCTACGCGGGCACCACGATCCCGCTGGCCAGCGCGCAGCTGGTGGTCTGGACGGCGGCGCCGCCCGAGGCCCCGCTCCAGACGCAGTCCCAGCAGGCGCTGCAGGCGCAGCAAGGGCAACAAGGACAGCTAGGGCGACAGAGCCAGCAGTCGTCGCGGCACGCCCTCTCCCCGGACCTGTCCGAGACTCAGAGCCTGGCGACCATGCCCACCCTGCCCAACCTGCCCAACCTGCCGTCGCCGGACCTCTCCGAGACGCAGAGCCTGACCGCCATGCCCTCCCCGGACCTGTCCGAGACCATGACCATGCAGGCCATCACCAGCGCCACCCCGCCGCCGGGACAGCAACCTGCGAAGCAGTCGGGAAAGCAGCCGGCGCAGCACTCCGGATCGGCATCGGCATCGCAAGGCTCGCAGTCCTCCCAGCAGCAGCACCAGCCGCAGCAGCTCGCCCCGATGCGCGTGACCTGGCTCGCCCTGCGCTACCGCCCGCGTCAGGCGCCGACCGCGGCCCTGGCCCGCGGCGGCGGCGAACTCGGCTCGGCGCGCGCCGTGGCCAGCGCCGCGCTGGGCCTGGTGGCCCGGCTGGACGAGGCCGGCTACGGCGCGGACGCGCTGGACCAGGCCGAGCTCGGCCAGGAGCTGATGGTCGCGCTGCACGGCGCGGACCCGGCCCCGCCGACGGTCCTGGAGACCTGGCGCGACTGGTCGGCCGGGGCGCTGCGGCAGATCTGCTACGAGCCGCACCGCGCGCTGGACCCGGCCGCGCTGCTCGGCCGCTGGACCCCGGGCGCGGCGTTCACCTGCGCCTCGTACACGCTGAGCCGGACCGCGCGCGGCCGGGTGCGCAGCGAGGCCGCGCTGCGGATCGCCGGCGTCGACGCCGAGAGCCTGCGGCCGCCGTTCCCGGCGATCCGGGCCAACGGCCGGCAGCAGGAGTTCGTGCTGCGGACCATGCCGCTGGCGATCCACCACTGAGATCATCCACCACTGACACCACTGAGAACCGACAGCGGAACACATCGGGCCCTGACCAGGACGACGTCCTGGTCAGGGCCCGATTTCGGCAGCCGCGCCGCCCGAAAGGCGCGGCCGCCGTGCCCCGTCTGTCAGTGTTCGAGGGTGGGTACTCAGTGCTGCTTGATGTGCCCGAGGTGCTGGTACACCCCGAGCGCGACCCCGGCGATCGGCAGCAGGGCCACCACGCTGAGGAACTCCGCGACGTCCATGAACCGGGTCCAGTACGGCGAGTGCCGGCCCTGCCCGGCGTGCCGGGCGTAGACGAAGCAGCCCAGGCCCGCCAGCGCCAGCACCGAGACCCCGGCCAGCAGCAGCGACTCCTCGTGCCGCACCACCAGCGAGCCGGCCAGCCAGGTCAGCGAGGCCAGGCCGCTGCCGACCAGCAGCACCCGCTGCACGGTGTCGGTGTAGGAGCGCGACCGCAGCATCCACACCACGCTCAGCAGGCTGACGAACACCACCGGCCAGGTCCCCGGCGCCTTCAGCGCCGAGACGGAGCCGGCGACGGCGGACAGGCCGAGCGCGGCCAGCAGGCCGGTGAGCATCCGCTGCGCGGTCGTGGTCTGGTTCAGCACGTCCGGGCCGAGCGTCGGCTCCTCGTTCTCGCGGAACGCGGTGATGTCCGAGGGCACCCGCGGCAGCGGCAGCCGCCCCAGGCGCATCGAGAGCATCGGCGCCCCGGCGGCCAGCGCCGTGGACAGCACGGCCAGCACCACGCCGGCGTGCGCCGCGGTGACGTCCGCCAGCCCGACCACCGCGGCCGTGGCGCCGCCGAGCGCGGCCGCCCCGGCCAGCGCGCCGAACCAGGCCGAGTAGTGCTTCACGGTGACGATCGCCGCCGCGCCGTAGGCGGCCAGGACGGCCAGCCCCAGCGCCGCCGAACCGCCGTGCAGCGGCAGCAGCCGGTGCGGCGGGGCCGCCGACAGACCGGCCAGCACCGCGCCGGGCAGACCCGCGGCCACGCACGCGATCGCGGCCCGCCGGTCGTGCACCACGCGCGCCAGCAGGCCGCCGGCCACCAGCAGCACGACCAGCGCGCCGCCGACCGCGGCGGGGGCCGCGACCTTGCCGGAGAGCAGGGCGAACAGCAGCGCCGTGGAGCCGGCCAGCGCCACCGCGCCGCCGGCCACGCCGACCCGGTGCGCGGTGCTCGGCCGCCAGGCGCCGTCGGAGTTCTCCGAGGCGCTGGCGATCGCGTCGATGACGTCGTCGAACAGCAGCGGCGCGCCCTGGCGCTCGCGCGGGACCAGGTAGAGCACGTCGCCGTCGCGCAGCCCGGAGGCCGCGACGGTGAGCTCCGGCGGCAGCGGCGAGCCGCCGAGCCGGGTCAGGACCCAGCCGGTGTGGCCGGGGCCGGTGTGCCGCTGCGCGTCGGAGAGCCGGACCAGCTCCGGGACCAGCTCGGCGAACGTGGCCTGCACCGGCAGCGCCACGTCGACCCGGGCCCGCGGACTCACCACGGTGGCGCGCCGGGCCCAGGTCATCCGGTTCGGCCCGGCCTCGCCGGCGGGCGCCGACGAGGTCATCGTCAGCGCGCCGCCGGCCGAGTGACTTCCCGCCACGGTCAGCTCCCCGGTGCGGACTGGGCCGCGTCGATCATCGGCTTGAACTTCTGGCTGCCGGCCTCGGCGACCCGCTGCAGGCCGTCGTTGACCGCCTCCTTGACCAGCTGGCCGAGCTCGTAGGCGTCGCTCTCGCGATACGCCTTCTCGTCGATGTCGACCGAGACGACCTGGCCGTTGCCGCGCACGGTCACCCGGACCTCGTCGTCCCGGCTGGCGCCGACGACCTCCATCACCTCCAGCTCACGCTGAATGCGCTCGATATCCGCTTGCTGGTCGCGAATACGCTCCATGAGCGCATTCACATTGGTCGAGAAGTCGATGCTTTCCATGGGCTATTCACTCCGCCTTCGCCACGGCCCGTTCTGTGAATTCTCAGGAAACGCCGGCCGAGATGTGCTCGTGCACCTGGCTGCCATTCGTCGGGTCCACGAGGGTGACATCCGTCTGCGTTCCGACCGGCATTGTCACGGTGGTGCTGACGCCGTCGTACGTGGTGGTGACGGTGATGTCGCCGGCCGGGGTGGTCGGCGTGGCCGGGGTGCTCGGGGTCGTCGGCGTGGTGGGGGTCGTCGGCGTGCTCGGCGTCGGGGTCGTGGGGTGCGCGACCACCGGGGTGTCGGAGTTGGCCGGCGGGTTGACCGCGTTCCAGCCGCTGTTCTGGCCGTTGCCCACCGACTGCTGCGGCGGGTACTGGTACTGGGCGTTGGTCGGGTACTGGCCCTGCGGGAACTGGTTCAGGTTCGGGATCTGGGTGTTGGGGATCTGGGTGTTCGGGAACTGACCGTTCGGGAACTGGCCGTTGGGGAGCTGGCCGTTCTGGGTCTGGTTCTGGCCCGGGATCGTCGCACCGTTGCCGACCGGCACCTGCGGCGGGGTGTACGGGACGCCGCCACCGCTGGGCATGCCGTTCTGCGCGCCGCCGTTCTGGAACTGCGTGCCGATGCCGCTGTTCATCTTCTGCTGGTACTGGCTCATCGTCTGCGCCAGCGACGGGTCCTGGCCGCCGCTGTTGGCCACGTTCTGGCCGGTGGTGCTGGCGATCTGCGGCGGGGCCTTCAGCTGGTTGTTGGAGCCGGTGCTGGACGGGCCGCTGAACGAGCCGGACGGCGGGACCTGGGTGCCGTGCGAGCCGGAGCCGATCAGCTTCTCGATGTCACCGATGATCTTGATGACCGCGGTGACCTCCTGCATCAGCTGGCCGCCGCCGAGCGCGGAGAGCATGGCCTCGATGCCGTTGATGAAGGCCCGCAGCGCGGCGCTGACCGAGGTGGACAGCGAGACCGCGGCCCAGTAGGTCCACCAGTTCGAGGCCAGCGCCTGGACCGTCGGGTTCACCGCGTTGACCACGGTCGTGTACCCGGTCTGGGCGGCCTTGATCAGGGTGCTGGAGGTGGTGAGCAGGTCCGAGGAGACCTGGATGACCTTGACGATCTGCTCGAAGGAGTTCAGGGTGTCCGTGAACTTCTTCGCCGCGGTCTCCGAGGCGTGCCCGCCCCAGGCCTTCTCCAGGGTCTGGGTCGCGGTCCGCGCCTGGTTGATCAGCGAGAGGAACTGCTCAGCCTGCTTGAGACGCTGGGCAACGAGCTTCTCGATGCTCTCCGGGGAGCCGGTCGCTATCTGGGCCACGAAGGTGCCGGGGCCGCCGCCCATCGCGGTGGCGTCCATAGCGCTGGAGTTCGGTATCACGAACATGTCGCACCGCCTGCCTGGTAGTCGGGGGTGGAAGTCACAAGGGTCGTCGATGATCGAGCTTCAGGCTAGAACGGCGGCCCGGAGCTGGTGGACGGCAAAAGTACCCACCTGTCCTTAGCCCCCGTGCCCGTACATTGAGCGCGCATGTTGAGGAACCAAGGATTGCGGGAGTGACCTAGCGGTGATGCCGACGACCCTGACCCCGCCCGCGCGAACCGACCGCCGGGGTGCGGGGTCGCCGAACGGGGAGATCCAGCTGCAGGCTCCGCCGGTCCTGGCCAAGGGCTCGGGCGCGGGACTCAACCAGCTGATGTTCATGCTGCCGATGATGCTCGGCATGGGCGCCATGTCGTTCTACTCGATGGGCGGCAAGGGCGGGGCGATGACGTATGTCTTCGGCGCCCTGTACGGCAGCACCATGATCGGCATGATCCTGATGTCGCTGACCCGCGGCAGCGCCCAGAAGAAGGCCCAGATCAACAACGAGCGCCGGGACTACCACCGGTACCTGGCGGCCCTGCGCGGCCAGGTGCGGGACGTGGCGGCGGCGCAGCGCGCGACGCTGACCGTCACCCGGCCGGAGCCGGCCGACCTGTGGCTGCGGGTGGCGCAGGGCCGGGCCTGGGAGCGGCGCCGTACCGACGACGACTTCGGGCACGCCCGGGTCGGCCGCGGGCCGCAGCGCCTGGCGACCCCGCTGCGCGCCCCGCAGACCGCCCCGCTGGAGGACCTGGACCCGGTGTCCTCGGCCTCGCTGCGGCAGTTCATCCGCACCTACATGACGGTGGCGGACCTGCCGGTGGCGCTGTCGCTGCGGGCGTTCGCCTCGGTCTCGGTCAGCGGCGACCGCGACACCACCGTGCCGTTGGTCCGGGCCCTGATAGCGCAGCTGACCACGTTCCACTCCCCGGAGGACCTGAAGATCGCGCTGTGCCTGGCCGACAACAGCCGCGCCACCTGGGACTGGACCAAGTGGCTGCCGCACGCGCAGGCGCAGCCGGCGAACTCCGACGCGGTCGGCCCGGCCCGGCTGGCCGCCGGCGACCTGGGGACTCTGGCCGAGCTGCTGGGCAGCGATCTGGGGACGCGGCCGTCGTTCGGCTCCGGGCGCGGGGCGAGCACGGACAACCCGCACCTGCTGGTGGTGGTGGACGGCGGCCGGACCTTCGGCGACACCACGCTGGCGCCGCTGTCCGGGCTGCAGGGCGTGACGATCATCGACCTGGCCGGCCCCGAGCCCTCCCCGATCGCCCGGCCGTACCAGGGCCGGCTGCACGTCGGCGGCGACCGCATGGGCATGGTCGTCGGCGAGGGCAAGGACCGGCACCTGGAGTTCCTGGGGAACCCGGACGTGATGGACGCCGCCACCGCCGAGGCGCTGGCCCGCCGGCTGGCCGGGGCCTACCAGGGCGCGCCGACCGCCGCGTCCTCCCCGATGTCGGCCAACTTCGGCCTGCCGGAGCTGCTGGGCATCGGCGACCCCGAGGAGCTGGACGTGGCCCGCACCTGGCTGCCGCGCTCGGCGCGGGACCGGCTGCGGGTGCCGATCGGCCTGGACCCGGAGGGCCGGCCGCTGGAGATGGACCTGAAGGAGGCGGCCGAGGACGGGATGGGGCCGCACGGCCTGGTGATCGGCGCGACCGGCTCCGGCAAGAGCGAGCTGCTGCGCACCCTGGTGGCCGGCCTGGTGGCGACCCACTCCTCCGAGACGCTGAACCTGGCGCTGGTCGACTTCAAGGGCGGCGCGACGTTCGCCGGCATGGCCGGGCTGCCGCACGTGTGCGCGGTCATCACCAACCTGTCCGAGGAGCTGACCCTGGTCGACCGCATGGCCGACGCCATCAACGGCGAGGTGCTGCGGCGCCAGGAGCTGCTGCGGGAGAAGGGCAACTACGCCTCGGTCCGCGACTACGAGCGGGCCCGCGACCGCGGGGCGGACCTGGAGCCGCTGCCGGCGCTGCTGGTCATCATCGACGAGTTCAGCGAGCTGCTGTCGAACCGGCCGGAGATGATCGACCTGTTCGTGATGATCGGCCGCCTGGGCCGGTCGCTGGCGATCCACCTGCTGCTGGCATCGCAGCGTCTTGAGGAGGGCCGACTGCGTGGACTGGACGCGCACCTGTCGTACCGGGTCGGTCTGCGCACGTTCTCGGCGGCCGAGAGCCGCGCGGTGCTCGGCGTGCCGGACGCCTACCACCTGCCGTCGGTCCCGGGGTCGGCGTATCTGAAGACGGACACCGAGACGCTGCTGCGGTTCAAGGCGGCCTACGTCTCGGGCCCCATGCCGGCGCGCCGCCCCGGCGGCTCCGGGAACGCGCACCGCCGGATCCTGCCGTTCACGCTGGAGCGGGTGGTCGACAACGCGGCCCCGCCGGTCGCCGCCGAGCCGGACCCGGCCGAGCTGCTGACCCCGGCGGCCGGCGGCGGCGGGCCGAGCATCATGGACGCGATGGTGGCCGCTCTGGTGGGCAAGGGCCCGGCGGCGCACCAGATCTGGCTGCCGCCGCTGGACGAGCCGGTGTCGCTGGACGCCATCCTGACCAACCTGGCCGTCGACCCGGCGCGCGGGCTGTGCCCGGCCGGCTGGGGCGGCCTGGGCCGGCTGACGGTGCCGCTGGCGTTGGTGGACAAGCCGTTCGAGCAGCGCCGGGACCTGCTGTGGGTGGACCTGTCGGGAGCCGCCGGGCACGCGATGATCATCGGCGGCCCGCAGAGCGGCAAGAGCACCATGGTCAGGACCCTGATCAGCTCGCTGGCGCTGACGCACACGCCGGAGGAGGTCCAGTTCTTCATCCTGGACACCGGCGGCGGCGCGCTGTCCTCGGTCAGCAGCCTGCCGCACGTCGGCGGGTACGCCACAAGGCGCGACGGCGAGCGCGTGCGCCGCATCGTCGGCGAGCTGACCGCGCTGCTGGCCGAGCGCGAGCAGCTGTTCGCGCAGGCCGCGGTGGACTCGGCGGCGGCGTTCCGGGCCCGGCGCGCGGAGCTGGCCGCCTACGCCCTGGACGGCCGGGCCTTCGGCGACGTTTTCCTGGTCATCGACGACTGGACCACGCTGCGCGCGGACTACGAGGCGCTGGAGGAGCCGATCACCGCGATCGCCCAGCGCGGCCTGGGCTTCGGCATCCACGTGATCATCACCAACGGCCGGGCGATGACCGTGCGCCCGGCCATGCGCGACATCATCGGCACCCGGCTGGAGCTGCGCCTGGGCGACCCCGGCGAATCGCTGATCGACCGCCGGGCGGCGAACAACGTCCCGGCCGGGCGGCCGGGGCGCGGCCTGACGCCGGACAAGCTGCACTTCCTGGCCGCGCTGCCGCGGATCGACGGCGGCACCTCCGCCGAGACCGTCGGCGCGGGCACCGCGGACCTGGTCCAGCGGATCGCCGCGGCCTGGACGGGACCGGCCGCACCGCAGGTCCGGATGCTCCCGGCGGAGATCGCTCCGGCCGATGTCCGGGCCCTGCTGCCGACGCCGCGCAAGGGCCGCGCCGTGCCGTTCGGGATCTCCGAGGCCGACCTGCAGCCGGTGTACGCGGACTTCGACGCCGACCCGCACTTCATCGCCTTCGGCGACGTGGAGAGCGGCAAGAGCGGCCTGATGCGCACCATCGCGGCCGGCATCATGGCCGACTACACCCCCGAGCAGGCCGCGATCGCGGTCATCGACTACCGGCGCGGGATGCTGGACGCCGTCACCGGCGACCACCTGCTCGGCTACGCCGCCGCCGAACCGGCGGCCGTGGACCTGGTCGGCAACCTCGCCGAGGCCATGCGCCGCCGGCTGCCGGGCCCGGAGGTCACCCCCGAGCAGCTGCGCGACCGCAGCTGGTGGCAGGGCCCGCACCTGTTCGTGCTCGTCGACGACTACGAGCTGGTCGCGATCCCGGGCCGCAACCCGCTGCAGCCGCTGCTGGAGTACCTGGCGCAGGCCCGCGACATCGGCCTGCACCTGGTGGTCGCGCGCGGCGCCGGAGGCGCCGGACGCGGCCTGTTCGAGCCGGTGCTGCAACGGATGCGTGAGCTCGGCTCCCCGGGCCTGGTGATGTCCGGGAGCAAGGACGAGGGGCCGCTGCTGGGCACCGTGAAGGCCGGGCCGCAGCCTCCCGGGCGCGGGATCCTGGTGCACCGGCGCTCGGCGCCGGGGCAGGCCCAGGTGGCGTGGACGCCGCCGGCCAAGTAGGCGGCAAGAGCAGAACTGAACAGGAACAGAAGGCGAATGAGCGGCGTGGTTCTGGCAGCGGATAAGAGTGCTGACGGTCCCGCGCCTCTCGCGTGGGTACTTGTGCCGTCGCTACGACCGGCAGTTGTGCCGTGTGGTGGTAGTGCACAGATTCCCTAACGTATCGGTTATCGGCCGGAGGAAGCTCCGGCCACCCCCGACCCACGGGTTCCCAGACAGCCAGACAGAAGGAGGTGGCCCTCGTGGCCGGTCCCGGTTTCTTGAGCGACGCCGCTGCGATGACGCAGGCGATCCAGGGTTTCACGGAGTGCGCCGCTAACGCGAAGAAGACCATGTCCGACCTGGAGAACGACCTGACCTCGACCCTGGCCCAGTACCAGGGCAGCCAGGCCATCGCCTTCTGGAACCTGCACACGGAGCTGCAGGAGCAGATGACGGTCGCCTCGCGCGAGATCGACGTCATGTCGGACCTGGTCAACAAGAGCTTCCAGAACTACGGCGCGGGCGACCAGCAGGTGTCCGACACGCTGCGTCAGGTGGCGAGCAGCGCCGGCAACAGCAACAGCGTCCTGTCCCGCCTCGGCGGCGTCTGATCTTCCACCACCGACCGACACCAGAAGGGATCTCACAGACATGACCGCCGATCAGATCAGCGTGAACTTCGGTGCGCTGCAGTCCAGCGCCGGCTCGCTGTCCGCGAAGGCCGCCGCACTCACCTCCTACCTGGAGGAGCTGCTGCGCACGCTCCAGCCGATGAAGCAGACCTGGGTGGAGTCCGGCTCCTCCGCGGGTGTCGCGGCCGACCAGGCCGAGACCAAGCTGCGCGCGGCGACGAACGACATCATCGCCACCATCAACCAGTTCTCGGCCAAGGTGAACGAGGCCCACGACCTGCAGTACTCGCTGGAGAACCAGAACGCGAGCTACTTCGCCTGACCGGACCGCCGTCGGGCACGGCGCACCCCCCAACCCCGGCGGGACCCCCCCTCCCGTCGGCCGTGCCCACGGCTCCGGCCGCCTCGGCGGCCGGGTCCGGGCCCACCAGCCCCGACGAATCCACCAGGAGCTGTGAGCGATGTCCGAGCCCTCGCCCGAACAGTCCTTCTCCATCCACCTGAAGTCGCTGACTGATTTCGCCGACGAGTTCACGACGCAGATCCAGAGCCTTCAGGCCCCGATGGACCACCTCGCCGCCATGTCCTCGACGCCGCCGCAGTACGGCGCCTTCCACGAGGCCTGGTCCCTGGGTGCCGGCGAACAGGCCGCCATCGAGGAGATGTCCAACCTGCTCGGGCAGGTCAAACAGGCGATCGCGTTCGCCGGCGACGTCACCGGCACAGTGGCCGACGGCTATCGCAACGCCGACGAGGGCATCGCCTACGCCCTCGGCGGCCCGCCGCAGAACACGTACGGCGGCGGCCCCGTCTCCAACCAGTGGGGCGGCGGGGACCAGTACGGCGGCCAGAACCAGAACCACCAGTACCCGTACAGCGACCCGACGCAGAACAACCAGGGCAACCAGGTCAACGCCACTCCGGTGTCGACGCAGACCAACCCGAACTGGGTCCCGAACCAGAACACCAGCGGACCCTTCCCCGGCACGCCCCTGACGGCGGTGCCGGTCGCCGGCGCGTTGCTGGGCGGTGCGCTGCTCGGCGTCGCCGGCAAGTCCAAGGCGAACCAGCCGCCGGCCACGAACACCTCCGGCGGCGCGGGTTTCGACGACTCCTTCGACAGCGGCTCTGATTCCTCGCTGTGGACGCCGCCGCCGGCCCCGAGCCAGGACGCCCCCTGGACCGCCACCTTCCCCGGCTCCCCGCAAGGAGGAACGCGTCCGTGACCACGTCTCCGACTTCCGACGGAGTCACCGACTTCAACCAGTACACGCTGCCGCAGCTGTCGCAGATGCTGTTCGAGAGCGACCCGGCCTCCGGCACCACCCAGGCCCAGACCTGGGACGCCACCGGCAAGATGCTGCACGAGCAGGCCTCGAACCTGGAGGGCCGGCTGCGGCACTTCGACGGGGAGTGGACCGGTACCGCCTCCGATGAGTACAAGCGGATGGTGAACGACCTGGTCACCGGCCTGCGCAAGGTCGCCGACACCTCGCTGCAGATGCGGGACCTGACCTTCGACGCGGTCGACTCGCTGACCGCGGCGCGGGCGGCGATGCCGGCCCCGGTCGACGTGCCGGTGGTCCCGCCGACCACGCTGGCGCTGGCCACCACCCCGCTGCCGATCGACGCCACCACCTCGCCGGCCGCGGCCGCGCAGATGCAGGCCGACCAGGCCCGCGCGGTGTCGGCGGTGCAGGCGCAGCAGGCCGCGGTCAGCGCCTCCAGCGCCGCGCACGCGCAGGCGGTGGCGGTGATGCGGACCCTGGCCGACAGCTACGTGGTCGCCCAGAACCGCTTCCCCCCGACCCCCGGCGGCGCCACGCCGTCGGTGAACGGCACCGGCCCGGGCAACGGGCTCGGGCCCGACTCCCCGCCGGTGCTGCTGAACGGCAACGGCGTCCCGATCCTGCTGACCGACACCAAGACCGGCACCCAGAACCAGATTCCGGGGCAGCCGACGGCGCCCGGCCAGCAGAACCAGGGCTCGCAATCGCTGTTCGGCGACATGTTCACGGTCGGCCTGGCGGCGGCCGCGGCGGCCGCCGGCGGCAAGTTCGCCACCTCCGGCACCGTCGGGCAGAACTGGATGCTCAGCGGGCAGAACAACAACCAGCTGAACACCGGCAACACCCCGATCACCGGCCGCCT
The DNA here is from genome assembly GCF_015356825.1 of Catenulispora rubra. Taxonomy (GTDB): domain Bacteria; phylum Actinomycetota; class Actinomycetes; order Streptomycetales; family Catenulisporaceae; genus Catenulispora; species Catenulispora rubra. The sequence goes on from NZ_JAACYW010000197.1 coordinate 13,139, forward strand.
GACGCCGGTCGCGAACCCGAACGGCTCGAAGGACGACGCGTCCAAGCACGCCGCGGTGGACACCGCAGGCGTCCTCGGCTCGCGCTACCTGGCCGGCAAGTTCGGCGGCGCCGGCGCGGGCGGCGGCGGCATCGGCGGCATCGGCCCGATCAAGGGCATCAGCGCGAACCCGTCCGCGGCCAGCGCGGCGGCCGACGCGGCGAGGAACCTCACCGCCACGGAAGCCCAGGTGGCCAACACCTTCGGCGGCGGCGTGCTGGGCGCCGGCGGCGCGGCGGCGGCCGCCGCGAGCCGCGGCGGAATGATGCCGATGATGCCGATGAGCGGTATGGCCGGGGGCGGCGGCGACGCCAACCGACGCATCCCGGCGTGGCTGGTCGAGACCGAGGACGTCTGGGGCGCCAGCGCCCCGGTCTCCCCCGGTGTCATCGGCGGCGATCTGTAGTCACGGCCGGTGGCCGCCGCCGAGGCGGCGGCCACCACCGCCGGATCCGTTCGCCGGCAGTCCTACTCACGACCTCGACAGGGAGCGTTCATGACCAGCCAGATCGGGAGCAGCTCGCTCCCGCCGTTCACCGTCTCCACGCCCGGAGTGCAGGCGGCGCTGTCCCAGCTCCAGTCCGTGACCGGGGGCTCGCACTCGGTCGTCGGCGAGATCGAGACCCTGGTCCTGGACATCATGAGCTTCGCCGGCATCGGCTCGGCCGTCGGCAGCGCCAACAACAGCCTGCACGGCCAGCTGACCGGCAGCCTGGGCAAGGTCGTCAGCTTCATCGAGACGCTCACCGGAGCGATCAACACGGTGCTGAAGGACTACAACGCCCTGGACCAGAAGACCGCCGACAGCTACAAGAGCCTGTCGCTCAACGGCAGCCAGACCAACGGACAGGCGCAGCCCGCCGCGCAGCACCCTGTCACCCCCGCGGCCACCCCGGCCCACACCCCGACCGTGCCGGCCGCGGCGGCCACGACCACCGCGGCCGGCACGCACCAGGCGCTGCCGAACGGCTTCGTCACAGGCCTGATGCACTCCGAAGGCGCCAGCGGCAACCAGGGCGGCGTCCCCGAGGTCTACGGCTTCCGCCAGAGCATGCACAACGGCTACGACCAGATCATGGCCGCCCGCAACCAGTACGGCCAGGGCAGCCCCGAGGAGCAGGCCGTCGTCGCGAACCTCCTCAGCCAGCACGCCGACCAGGCAGGCGCCCAGGACTTCACCGACCCCGGCATCCGCGCCGCCATCGCCTCCAGCGCCCACATGCGCGGCATCGGCGGCACCCGCGCGATCCTGAACTCCATGGCCAGCGGCGACACCCCGGTGACCTCAGCCCGCTCAGTCACGGCGGACAACATGGCAGCCCTCCAGCAGCTGACCCCGGACCAGTTCCAGCAGCAGTTCCACGACGCCCGCATCAACTACGACCAGACCATCTACGGCGGCACGCACACCACCGTGCACGGCCAGCGGATGACCTTCTGGGACGCCTACGGCCACGGACTGACCACACGCTACGACCGCGAGATGAACCAGTACGAAGGATATTCGCAGGCTGCGCAGGGCAACGGGCAGTAAGGGGCTATCGCCCTCGCCTCTGCGCGGGCGCACGGCGCGGGTATCGCCGATGTCGCCGCTGGTTGTGGCCGGTCCGGGGGTTCGGACCGGCCACAACCGTGTTCCGGTGCCGCCAGGCGGACCGGGCACGTCGTTCGTGGGTCCGACCGGACCATGCGGGGTGTTGGTTCTGGGTCCCTCGCCGCGTCAGCGGGCGCAGCCAACCTGCCCGGTTTGGCGGTGTCAAGCCGGACGGAGCTGGACCACAGCAGCAGGGGTGCGGCTTGATTCCGCCAAACCGGGCTGGTTCCGTTTACGGCGATGACGCGGCGAGGGACCCAGAACCTCGGCGACCACAAGCAGCACCGCCAGCAGGCAGCGCAGCGCAGGCAACAGCGTGATAGAAAGCCGAACAGTCGCGGACCGGCGGCATCAAGCAGGTCGCGCGGGTCGCCCCCTCGTCGAGGAGGCCCGCCAGAGGCCTCAACGCACCCACCAAACGCGGCAGACGGCCGCCCACATGACGTGTGCGCAGTGACTCGAACTCATGCGTGGTCTTGCACGCGAAAACCACCACCCGCCAACGCGTCATGCACAGACTTGGACCTGTGCGCGGTCGTGTTCGCGAAGACCGGCGGCCGCCAGCGCAACCCGCGACGCTCAACCGAACTGCGTCCCCTGCGAGGCCATCCAACCATTGGCGAAGCCGTAAAAATCGCCTGTAAAACCACAGACCAACCGCACACCGAGCAGCGCACCCAGCCCGCTGCCCGGCACCAACCCCACCACTGACGTCAGCGCACTGCGACAGCTTCCGGCTCCGTAGCCGCAACCGACGCCGACGCCGCACCGGCACCCGCGCGCCCCAACTTCGGCAGCAGCAACCCCGCCGCAGCGCCGACGGCCGCAAGCACGGCCGCAGTCTCCATCGCCGCCGTGAATCCGTGCGTAAAGCTCCCCACCGTCGCATAGCTCCCCGACCCCGCGAACACCGCGACAGCCACCGCCGTCCCGAACAGCGCCCCGAACTGCCGCAGCATGCTGAACGCCCCCGAAGCCTGCCCGATCTGCTCCGGCCGCACCGCGCTCACCACCGCCTTCTGCGTCGGCGGGATCGCCGTCGACACCCCCGCACCGCTGGCGATCAGCGCCGGCACCATCGCCCCGTAGCCGACGTGCCGCCCCGCGAGCACGCCGATCGCCGCCAGCCCCAGCGCCTGCAGCGTCAGCCCGCCGGCCACCAGCCGCCGCTCGCCGAACCGGTCCGCCAGCCTCCCCGACAGCGGACCGAACACCAGCAACGTCGCCGTGAACGGCATCATCCGGACCCCCGCGCCGAACGGACCGTAGTGCAGGACGGTCTGGTAGTACTGCGCCAGGAAGTACAGCTGCGCGTACATCGAGGCGGTCATCGTGAAGCTCGCGACGTTGCCCGCCGAGAACGCCCGCGCCTTGAAGAAGCCCATCGGGACCATCGGCGCCGGTGAACGCCGCTCCCAGAGCACGAAGCCGACCGTCAGCACCACCCCGACCGCCAGCGCCCCCAGCGTCTCGGCCGAGAGCCAGCCCGCGTCGTTCCCCCGCACCAGCGCCCACACCAGGCCGAACACGCCGCCGGTGGTGAGCCCGACGCCGACCAGGTCCAGCCGCGCCTGCGGGCCGCGCGACTCGCTCATCTTCAGCAGCACCCCGGCCATGACCAGCACCCCGACCGGGACGTTGACCCAGAACAGCCACTGCCACGCCAGCCCCTGCGCCACCACGCCGCCGACGAACGGCCCGCCGGCCGTGGCCAGGCCGATGATGCCGGCCGACACGCCCATCGCGCGGCCCCGCTCCCGGGGCGGGAACGCCGCCCCGAGCTGCGCGATGGCCAGCGGCATGATGACCGCCGCGCCCACGCCCTGCACGGCGCGCGCCGTGATCAGCTCCGTGACGGTCGAGGACAGGCCGCAGGCAGCCGAGGCCGCGGTGAACAGCGCCAGGCCCGCGACGAACACCCGGCGCCGGCCGAATCGGTCGCCGAGTGCCGAGGCGGTCAGCATCAGCACGGCGAAGGTGAGGATGTAGGCGCTGACGGTCCACTCCAGCGCCTCGACGGAGGTGTGCAGGGATCTTCGGATGGTGGTCAGCGCCGTGGTGACGATGGTGCCGTCCAGCGCGATCATGAAGGCGGCCAGCGAGGTCAGCGCCAGAACCCAGCGCTGCGCGGCCGTCATCGGCGGCTTCCGGTCTGTGTCCACTGTGGTAGTCATGCCGGTTCTGACCCCCGCCGCGGCCCGGATTGGTCGCGTGCGGCGCGCCCACTTTCGGCGTCCGGCCAAGTCGGTACCGCCGAGGGCATGAACGTGCCAGTCTTGAGGCGCCGGGAGAGTGCGATGACCATGGTGACGAACCAAGCGACGGCGGGGAGCGACATGCGGGTCGAGGAGGACTTCGTCCGGCTGGCCGACCCCTTCCGTCCGGAGATCCTCGCGCACTGCTACCGCATGCTGGGCTCCATCCACGACGCCGAGGACCTGGTCCAGGAGACGTACCTGCGGGCCTGGCGCTCCTTCGAGGGCTTCGAGGGCCGCGCCTCGCTGCGCACCTGGCTGTACCGCATCGCGACCAACGCCTGCCTGACCGCCCTGGAGCACCGCGCGCGCCGTCCCCTGCCGGCCGGCATCGGCGCCCCGCACACCGACCCCGAGGGCGACCTGAGCCCGATCCCGCCGGAGATCACCTGGCTGCAGCCGTTCCCGGACGCGGTCCTGACGACCGGCACGCCGGGCGTCACCGGTGTCGCCGGCATCTCCGCCACGGCCGGCGCGGACCCGGCCTCGGTCGTCGCCGCCCGCGCGGGCCTGCGCCTGGCCCTGGTCGCGGCGCTGCAGTACCTCCCGCCCCGGCAGCGCGCCGTGCTGATCCTGCGCGACGTCCTCGGCTGGCGCGCCGCAGAGGTGGCGGCGCTGCTGGAACTCACGGTGACGGCGGTGAACAGCCTGCTCAAGCGGGCCCGCGCCCGGCTGGCGGACGTGGCCCCGGACGTCGAAGAGGTCGCCGAGCCGACCGAAGCCGAGCAGCGCGTGATCCTGGACCGCTGGGCCCGGGCGTTCGTGGAGGCCGACGTCGACACCCTGATGGAGCTGCTGACCGAGGACGCGATCTACGAGATGCCGCCGCAGCCGATGTGGTTCCAGGGCGCGGCGATGGTGCGCCGGCTGCTGAGCTACCGCCTCGGCATGCACGGCAAGTACCGCAAGATGATCCCGATCGTCGCCAACGGCCAGCCGGCCTTCGCGGTGTACTCCGGCGGCGACGACCGCATCCTGACCGCGGAGTCGGTGCAGGTGCTGACCATGCGCGGCGGCCGGATCGCGCGGGTGTCGATGTTCCGGACGCCGGGGCTGGTGGCGGTGGCGGGGCTGGCGATGGAGCTGGAGCTGGAGCTGGAGGACTGAAGCTGGTGGTGCTGACCGGGAACTCGCCGATCGATGAGATTCTGGCCGCGCCATAGCTGGACGGGATCAGGGGCTGCCTGATCGCGGGCAGGCCAGCAGGCTGGCGAGCTGATGAACCAGCTGGCTTTGGAGCTTGCGCAGGTCAGCGGGCCCGCGAGCTGATCGGCCGGCGCGCCGGCTGCTGACTGGCGATCGGCATGGCGCCAGGCATCAGCCGGCCAACTGATCCCGCCGCCGCACCAGATAAGCCGTCTCCGCAGTGTTCCCCGCCAGCTCGATCGCCCGGTCGTAAGCCGCCCGCGACTCCCCGCTCCGTCCCACCCGCCGGAGCAGGTCGGCGCGCGCTGCGTGGTAGGCGTGGTAGCCCTCTAGGCGCTCGGCGAGCCGGTCGACCGCGGCCAGCCCGACTTCCGGGCCGTCGACCTCGGCCACCGCGATCGCGCGGTTCAACGTGACGATCGGCGAGGGATCCAAGCGTGCCAGTTGGTCGTAGAGCGCCACGACCTGCGTCCAGTCCGTGTCCCGGACGTCGCGCGCAGAGGTGTGCACCGCGTTGATCGCCGCGAGGATCTGGTAGCGGCCCGGGGCCTTGCCGCTGGCCAGGCGTTCGCGCACCAGCTGGTGCCCCTCGGCGATCAGCGCTCGGTCCCACGCGCCGCGGTCCTGCTCGTCCAGCGAGACCAGCTCGCCGGTGCCGGAGACGCGGGCGGTGCGGCGGGCCTCGATGAGCAGCATCAGGGCCAGCAGCCCGGCCGCCTCGCCGTCCTGCGGGAGCAGGGTGCGGATCAGGCGCGTCAGCCGGATCGCCTCGGCGGTCAGCTCGTGGCGGACGGGATCGGTGTCCGGGCCGGTCGCCAGATAGCCCTCGTTGAAGACCAGGAACAGCACCGACAGCACTCCCGACACCCGGGCCGGCAAGTCCTCCTCCGACGGCACGCGGTACGGGATGCGCGCCGCCTTGATCTTCGCCTTCGCGCGGGTGATCCGCTGCCCCATCGCGGTCTCCTGCACCAGGAAGCCGCGCGCGATCTCCGCGACGGTCAGGCCGCCGACCATGCGCAGCGTCAGCGCGACGCGGGTCTCCTCGGCGAGCGCCGGGTGGCAGCAGGTGAAGATCAGGCGGAGCCGTTCGTCGTCGATCGCGCCCAGCGGCTCGGGTGCATCATCGTGCGCCAGTATCTGAGCCATCTGAGCCTCCCGCTGCTTGTCGCCCCGCTTGCTCTCGCGGCGGATCCGGTCGATGGCCTTGCGCTGCGCGGTGGTGGTCAACCAGCCGCCGGGGTTCGGCGGCACGCCCTCGGCCGGCCAGTGCTCGACCGCCGCCGCGAACGCCTCGGCCGCCGCCTCCTCGGCGACGTCGAGGTCCCCGAAGCGCCTGGCCATGGTCGCGACCACCCGCGCCCACTCCTCGTGGTGCGCGCGGGTGATGGCCTCGCTGACATCAGCAACGCTGTCGGTCCCGTTCACAGGAACGGCCGCACCTCGACCCGCCGGTTGCACGCCTTCGACCCCTCGGCGGCGAGCTTGAGCGCCACGTCGAGGTCCTCCGCCTCGATGATCCAGAACCCGGCCAGGAACTCCTTCGACTCGACATAAGGCCCGTCGGTGAAGATCGGCGCCCCCGCACCCCGGTTGTCGATCACCGTCGCGCTCACCGGCTCGCCGAGCCCGCCGGCGAAAACCCAGTGCCCGTCGGCGATCAGCTTCGCGTTGAACACGTCGATCGCCGCGTCCTCCTCCTCGGTGGCCCGCCCCGGAGCATCGAAGAGCACGGAAACCAGATACTGCATCTCAGACCAACTCCTGTACGTCGCCGGCGCCCCTCATAGGCCGCCGCTCACCTGTACCACGAACACCACCGCCCCGATCCGACAACGGACCGGAGGATTCTTTTCAAGCGTCCACGCCGACCACGTCCCGCGTGTACTCCGGACGCCCACCCAGCCGGTACACCAGCAGCGTGATCCCCTTCGGGTACACATGCGACTCGACCAGCTCCAGCGCCATGTCCAGCCCGCGTTCCGGGAACAGCCGCGCACCGTCGCCGACGACCACCGGGCACACCAGCAGGTTCAGCTCGTCGACCAGCCGGTGCTCCAGCAGCCACCGGGCCAGCTCGCCGCTGCCGTGCAGCTGGAGCTCGCCGCCGGGCCGGGCCTTCAGCTCCCGCACCGCCGCCGCCAAATCGGAGCCCAGAACCGTGGTGTCCGCCCACACCGGACCGGTGAGCGTCGTGGAAGCCACGTACTTGCGCCGACTGTTCAGTGCCGCCGCGATGGGACTGGCCTCGTTCGCCATCGCTCCCCAATACGAGGCGAACACGTCGGCACGCTGATAGAACTCGTCGACATACGCCATCGGCTCACTGTCGAACAGCGGCCGGGCCCGCCCACGCGCTCGGACCCAGTCCTGCAGTCGAGCTCGTGCAGTCCGCCGTTGCCCTGCAGCACGCCGTTGACGGGCATCTGGATCATGGTCGTGCGCTTCTCTCACCCTTTCCACGAACGGCCGCACCCCGATCCGACACGCACCTGGCAGACTGAGCGACCGTGAATCCGGGTGCGATGACAGAAGGCGCCGTGCTCCTGCTCGGCGGACGCAGCGAGATCGGGCTGAAGGTGGCCGAGCGGCTGGCCGCCGGCCGCACGGTGGTCCTGGCCGCGCGGCGCAGCGACGAGCTGGCGGCCGAGGAGGCGCGGCTGGGCTCGGCCGGGGCCCGCGAGATCCACCGCGTCGAGTTCGACGCCGACGAGGTCGCCGCGCATCCGGAGCTGCTGACCAAGATCTTTGCCGACGCCGGGCCGGTCGGCGTCGTCGTGGTCGCTTTCGGCATCCTCGGCGACCAGGAGCTCGCCGAGCGCGATCCGGCGCACGCGATCCAGGTCGTGCACACCGACTACGTCGCCCAGATCAGCGTCCTGACCGTGCTGGCCACCCTGCTCCAGGCTCAGGGCCACGGCGATCTGGTCGTCTTCTCGTCGGTCGCGGGCCTGCGCGTGCGCCGCGCGAACTACGTCTACGGCTCGGCCAAGGCCGGCCTGGACGGCTTCGCCAGCGGCCTCGGCGACCGGCTGCACGGCACCGGCGTCCACCTCCTGCTGGTCCGCTCCGGCTTCGTCATCGGCCGCATGACCGAGGGCATGAGCCCCGCGCCGCTGTCCAGCACGCCCGACCAGGTCGCCGACGCGGTGGTGAAAGCCCTGCGCAAGCGCCGTATCCGGGTCTGGGTTCCGGGCGCGCTGCGGCCCGCGTACTTCGTCGCGCGGCTCGTTCCGCAGGCCGTCTGGCGGAAGATGCCGAGGTAGTGCGGGAAGCGGCACTGCAGGGTACCTGAGCTGCCGCTTCACCGATTCATCGCTCAAGCACCCGATCCCGTCCCGAACCGGGCGTTCCAACCGTTCAGACTGTTCCGGCCGTTCCGGACCCCCGATTCCTCCCGGCGCCCGGAACCGGAGAGAATCGATCACATGTCCGACACCACTTCCCGCAGCCCGTACCGCGTGACCTTTGTCTGCACCGGCAACATCTGCCGCTCTCCCATGGCCGAGCACGTGTTGCGCAAGTACATCGAGGACGAGGCGCTGATGGCGATCGTCGACAGCTCCGGCACCGGCGGCTGGCACGCCGGGGACGCCGCCGACCGGCGCACGGTCCGTACCCTGCGGCGCCACGGCTTCACCTCCGACCACGCCGCCCGCAAGTTCCAGCGCGGCTGGTTCGACGACTACGACCTCGTCATCGCCCTGGACGCCGGCCACCTCCGGGAGCTGCGGGCCCTGGCACGCGACGAACAGGACCGGGACAAGATCCGACTCTTGCGCTCTTTCGACCCCTCGGCCGGCCCGGACCTGGACGTGCCGGACCCCTACTACGAGGACGACGAAGCCTTCGAGCACGTCCTGGACCTGGTCGAACGCGCCGTCCCGGGCATCCTGGACGAGATCCGGCGCGGGCTGAAGAACGCCGGCTGATCACAGGCCGCGGGCCACCGGATGTCGCGGCTCGTACAACCCGAGCCGGGTCCCGCTCGGCAGCGGAATCCCCGCCCGCACCCCCCAC
>NZ_JAACYW010000198.1 GCF_015356825.1 Catenulispora rubra
CCCGTGCGAAGCAGACCCCCGAGACCACCCCGCCAACACCGAGTTGGCCGCGACTACCACGACCACCACCGCCAGCAGGAACCACCACCCGGCGGCCCGGCCGCGCAAACCGAGGCGCGCAGCGCGCATCAAGCCCTCCCTCCTGGTAGAAGATCGAGTGGTGAGAACGGGACGGCGGCCCGAAAACCCCACAGCCGCCGCCCCGCAGCACCACCAGGCTCAGTTCGTGAGCCGGTTGGTCCCGTAGTGCAGGATCATGTTCTGGTTCGCGCTCAGGTCCAGGTCCGCCGTGAACCGCAGCGAGTCCCGGATCTGGTTGTTCGAGATCGCCGTACTGGGCGCTCCGCCCCAGGTGTACGTGAACGTCTGCCCCGGCGCGACCTGCCGCTGGTTCAGCGGCACGTCGTGGAACCCCAGCCGCGCGATGTAGAACGACGTCCCGTCCCCGCGCGGCACCTCCAGGTAGTCCTGCTGCGGATGCCCGTACGCCACCGACGCCGAGTACGCGTGGTTGTCAGAGCTCGAAGGCGCGCGCCAGATCAGCACCGCGCAGTCCGTGGCCAGCGTCTCGGACGAGGTGTTGGTGAACGTGAACGTCCAGTTCCCGTACCACTGGTTACCGCTGAACGCCACCGCCTCCGACAGACCGACGTTGCTGGCGAACTGCGTGGTCAGCGGCTCGCTCAGGATCGGGTTGGCGCCGCTGACCGGGTGGTTCACGCCGTTGGAGCAGCGCTCCAGCGGCGAGCTGTACACCGACGGCGCGCCGCTGGGCACCGCCTGGCTGTAGGTCGCGGGCCCGGCGGAGACCGCGGAGGTCGCGCTGCTGTCGGCGGCGGCGCTGCCGCCGGTCCCCAGGGCGGCGATCCCGGCCGCGACCGCGGCGGTGGCCAAGCCGGCGGCCAGGCCCCGTTTGGTGGAGATGCGTTGCATGCGGGGGGTCCTTTCATCAGGACGGTCCCGGCGGGCATGCCGGGAACCGGGGTGGTGCCGTGGCATGGCGCGGTGCCCCGAACGGAGCGAGCGAGGCAGAGCGCTGACAACCGCCCCCACGTCCCACGCCGGCGTCGCCGCAGCCCGCACGTCACGTGAAAGGCGATGTGGTGAAGATCCGCATATACGGGATTTGTGATGCGGATAACCCTTCGTCATGGATGGTCTACTGCCGTGCGCGGACCGCGTCAAGGGTTTCCGGGACCTTGGTCTAGTCCATTAGGTCTAGACCCATGTCAGCCTGATGAATAAACGGGCACGCCAAGGGCCCTGCAAGGGCGGCGCGCAACCCGGGAGCGTCTGCCGGTGTGTCCACCACGCCGCCGATCCCGCCGCCGTGGTGCGATAGTCCGATGGAGTTGCGGGAGTTGCAGGGCTTCGTGGCGGTCGTCGAAGCCGGGAGCCTGTCGGCGGCGGCACGGCGGCTGCACGTCAGCCAGCCGGCCCTGTCCCAGACGATCGCGGGACTGGAACGCGGACTGCGCGTCCGGCTGCTGGAGCGCAGCAGTACCGGCGTGAAGGTCACCGAGGCCGGCGGCGTCCTGCTCGGCGAGGCGCGCGCCGTGCTGGCCCGCTACGAGCAGGCGCAGCGCGTCATGGCCGGCTTCATCGCCGGCGACAGCGGCGGCGTCCTGCGCCTGGGGATCCCGCTGGAGTTCCCCTCGACGGTGCTCGCGCCGGCGTTGGCCGAGCTCGCCGAATCGTGTCCGAACACCCGCGTGCAGGCGCGGCACCTGTCCACCGCCGAGCAGATCACCGCGCTGCGGGCCGGGGAGTTGGACGTCGGCCTGCTGCGCGAACGCCCGGCCGGCGACGACTTCGACGCGATGCCGGTGACGCGCGAACGGCTCGGCGTGCTGCTGGCGGCGGGGCAGGCGGCGGAACTGGCCGACGCCGACGGCGTGCCGCTGGACGCGCTGGCCGACCTGGAGTGGCTGGCCTTCCCGCGCACCGACAGCCCGGCCTGGTACGACGAGGTCACCGCGATCCTGCGCAGCCACGGCCTGACCCTCGGCTCCGACGCCCCGCCGAACCAGCGCCTCATCGCCGAGGTCAAGCTGGCGGCGGTGACGGCCGGCAAGGCTTTCGCGCTGGCCCCGGCCGACTGGTCGCAGCCGCTGCCCGACGGGGTGGTGTGGCAGCCGCTGGCGGGCCATCCGCTGGTGCGCCGCACCTGGGCGGTCTGGCCCGCCGACTCCCGGCGCCGCGACCTGGGGTTGCTGATCGCCGCGTTCGAGCGTGACTGATCAGCTATCACCCAGACTTACTCAGAGCACTGGCGAATCTCTATCAGTGCTCTGTCAGACCGCGGTCCGACCACCATCCACCGGCAGCACCACGCCCTGCACGAAGCTGGCGCCGTCCCCAGCCAGGTAAACCACCGCCGCCGCGATCTCCTCCGGCGCCGCCGGACGCCCCAGAGGCGCCTCGGCGGCGAGCCCGTCCAGCGCGTCGCCCATCGGGGCGGTCCCCTCGGTGCGCGTCGGCCCGACACCCACCGCGTTGACCCGCACGCCGCTCGGCCCGTACTCGGCGGCCCACGCCTTCGTCAGCAGGTTCACCGCCGCCAGGCTCGACCCGTACAGCGCCATGCCCGCCTTGCCGTAGGCCGCGACCTGCGTGCTGATGTTGACGATCGCGCCCTTGCCGCGTGCGGCCATCGCCGGCGCCAGCTCCGCCACGAGGAAGAACTTCGCCTTCACGTTCAGCGCGTACAGCTCGTCGAACTGCTCCTCGGTCATCTCCGCGGTCGGCCCGAACGGGAAGATGCCGGCGTTGTTCACCAGGATGTCCACCCGCCCGCCGCCGGCCTCGACGGCCTCGCGCGCCAGGCGTCGAACCGCCGCCGCGTCACTGAGATCCGCGGAAATGAAATCCGCCTTTCCGCCGCGTTCCCTAATGCCGTTCACGACACTGTCGCCGCGCTTCCGGTCCCGTCCGGCGACGAGAACGTGCGCCCCCTGCTCGGCCAGCGCCTTCGCGACGGCAGCCCCGATCCCGCTGGTCGCGCCGGTGACCAGGGCCACGTTCCCGTCCAGGGAGTATGCAGTCATGAGAATTGCCTTTCATGGAAATCCGATGGTGACGCTTCATCGAACCCCACGCGTCATCGCACACTTCCAAAGCGGCCACAGGCATTCCTTATAGCCGATATCGGCGCTGATTCTGGCTGGCGGCAGGCTCCCGCGATCTGATAGGAGTCACTGTGACTACTGCTACCCACTCTTCCGGCACCTGGCAGCTCGGCGACCGCACCGTCTACCGCCTCGGCTTCGGCGCCATGCGCCTGACCGGCACCGGCGCCTTCCACAACGGCACGCCCCGTGACCGCGCGAGCTCCATCGCCGTCGTCCGCCGCGCCGTCGAACTCGGCGTCAACCACATCGACACCGCCGCGTTCTACTTCTCCGCCCTCCGCTCGGCCAACGAGATCGTCAACTCCGCGCTCGCCGCCTTCCCCGCCGACGAGGTCCTGGTCGCCACCAAGGTCGGCCCGCGCCGCGACCGCGCCGGCGGCTGGGAGGGCGCGGCGCGCCCCGAGGACCTGCGCGGCGACGTCGAGCAGAACCTGCGCGAACTCGGCCGCGACCACCTGGACCTGGTCTACCTGCGCAACATGCGCTGGGACTCGCTCGCCGACCACTTCAGCGCCCTGGCCGAACTGCGTGAGGAAGGCCTGATCCGCAACCTCGGCGTGTCCTCGGTCTCGGCCGCGCAACTGCACGAGGCACGCGCCATCGCCCCGGTCGTCGCGGTGCAGAACAAGTTCGGCCTCGACGACACCGACTCGGTCGAGGTCATGCGCGCCTGCGGCGAACTGGGCATCGCCTTCGTACCCTTCTTCGCCATCGCCGGCGCACGCCCCGGAGCCGAAGCCGCCGCCACCGCTACGGCTGCCGAGGCCGACGAAGACCGCGCCGCGAAGGTGGCCGAGGCCCACGGCGTGAGCCCGCAGCAGATCCGCCTGGCCTGGACCCTGGCTCAGGGCCCGCACGTTCTCGCGATCCCCGGCACCGGCGACATCGCACATCTGGAGGCGAACATCGCTGCCGGCGCGATCCGGCTGACGCACGAAGACCTGGCATTGCTCGGCTAACCGACCAACGCCTGGAACGAATCCAGCACCCGCTCCAGCCCGAACTCGTATGCGTGGTCGGGGTCGTACGCCGCGCCGTCGCGACCACCGCCTCCACGCTCAGCGCACGGCGGGGTCCGCGGCGCGGTCCGGCGGTCGCGGCGGGGTCCTCGCCGGTCCGCCAGAGCAGCCGCAAGGTGTGGGCCGGGAGAACCATGCGCATCACCGCCAGCGCCATATCCCTGAACGTCGACGACGTCCCCGTGTCCAGCACCTTCCTCACCGACCACTTCGGCTTCCGCGAGGAGATGGCCGCCGACGGCTTCGCCTCCCTGACCCGCGACGACTCCGGAATGCACGTCGTCTTCCTGCGCCGCGGCCTGCAGACCCTGCCGGCCGACCAGCGCGACGACCACGCCGGCGGCCTGATCCTCGCCTTCACCGTCGAGGACCTGGAACGCCGCAGCCAACTGACAAGACCTCCTGCGGAGGGGAAACACGGCTGGGACGGGAGCATCGGCTCCCGTCCCAGCCGGTGAGCGGTTCACGCCCGCCCCCACACCAACCTCAGCCCTCCGCCGCCACAGCCTGCTTGATCAGATCCGCCACCGCCGCCGGCCGCGACACGTACACCGAGTGACTGCTCCCCGGCACCTCGACCGTGGTCGCGCCGATCCGCTCGGCCATCGCGCGCTGCGCCGGCGGCGGGATCATCCGGTCGTCGCCGGCCACCAGGTACCACGCCGGCTTCGTGCGCCACGCCGGCTGCGACACCGCGCCGTTCAGCGCGTCCAGGCCCCACGGCACCTGCGAGTCGGCCATGAACTGCGCCTGCGGCCGCGGCAGGTCCCCGGCGAAGGAGTCCGCGAACTTCTCGCGGTCCAGGAACAGGAACCCGTCCTGCGGCGGCAGGATCGGCGGCACCGGCGCGCCGGGCGGCGGGTCGGCGATCAGCGTGCCGACCGACTCGCCCTTGTCCGGGGCGAAGGCCGTGATGTAGCACAGCGCCCGCACCTTCGGGTGGCTGCCGGCCTCGGTGATCACGGCGCCGCCGTAGGAGTGGCCCACCAGCGTCACCGGCCCGGGCATGCCCTCGATCACCCGGTGCGTGGTCGCCACGTCGTCCTCCAGCGACACCGTGGCGTTCTGCACCACGCCGACGCTGTACCCGTCCGCCGTCAGCACGTCGTACACGCCCTGCCAGCCCGAGCCGTCCACGAAGCCGCCGTGCACCAGCACGACACTCCCGCGTCCCGCACCCTCGTTCATCGTTCCTCCACTGGTCCGCCGAGCCGGAACCGGCCCTGACCAGGACAGTAGGAAACCGGCCGAGCCGCTCGCTCCCGTCATGTGACGTACTTTCGCACGCCGGACTTCCTGGTGATCGAATCCAGGACCGGGTTCACTGAAGTCGTGACCGGTGATCAGCAACCCCTGGTGGGCCGCGAGACCGATCTGGCACGGCTCGGCGAGTTCGCAGCCGCCGTCCCGGACAGCGACGCGTCGATGCTCCTGGTCGGGGAACCCGGAGTCGGCAAGACCGCGCTGCTCGCCGCCGTCACCGGCGTGGCCGAGGCCCGCCGCATCAGGGTCCTGTCGACCGTCGGCGTCCAGTACCGGGCCCAGGTCGGCTACAGCGCCGTGCAGCGCCTGCTGACCTCGCAACCCGAAGGCCGCGCCGCCGTCACCGCCAACCCGGTCCTGGCCGTCGCCCTGGGCCTGCGCCGCGGCACCACGCCGGGCCACGACGCCGTCACCGACGCCGTCGTCGCCCTGGTCGCGAAGCTGTCCGCCGAGGCGCCGACCCTGCTCGTCCTGGACGACGTGCAGTGGCTGGACCGCGCCGGCGCCGACGTCCTGGGCCAGCTGGCCCGCCGCCTGTCCGTCGGCTCGGGCCTGCTGTGCGCGGCGCGCCCCGGCGACGAAGGGTTCTTCGACTCCACCGGCCTGCCGGTCCACGAACTCGGTCCGCTCAGCGACGCCGCCGCCGAAGAGCTGCTCACCCAACGCTTCCCGGCCCTGGCCCCGCGCGTCCGCCGGCGCCTGATGGCCGACGCCGAGGGCAACCCGCTGGCGCTGCTGGAACTCCCCGCCGCCCTGACCGACTCCCAACGCGGCTCCTCCCAGGCCCTGCCCACCCGCCTGCCGCTGACCCAGCGCCTGGAATCCGCCTTCGCCTCCCGCATCAACAGCCTGCCCGCGGCCACCCGCCACCTGCTGCTCGTCGCAGCCCTCGAAGGCAGCGGCAACATGCAGGTCCTGCGCCGCGCCGTGGCCGGCCGGTGCAGCCTGAAACACCTCGCCCCGGCCGAGCGTGCCCGGCTGGTCCACGTCGACGACGTCACCGGCCGCCTGGCCTTCCGGCACTCGCTGATGCGCTCGGCCGTCGTGGAACTGTCCACGAGCGACCAACGCCGCGGCGTGCACCGCGCGCTCGCCGAAGCCTGGGCCGCCGTGCCCGAACAACGCGCCTGGCACCTCGCGCAGGCCGCGGTCGACCCCGACGAGCCGATCGCCGCGCTGCTGGAGGAGGTCGCCGACCTGGGATTCCGGCGCGGCGACGGGGTCAACGCGGTCGCCGCGCTGTTGCGCGCCGCCGACCTGACCCCGTCGGCGACCGAACGCGCACGGCGCCTGGCCAAAGCCGCGTACGTCGGCGCGCACCTCACCGGCGCCCTGCACGAGGTGCCGCGCCTGCTCGACACCGCGCACCAGGTCGCACCGGACGCCGACTCGCTGGCCGCGGCCGTGGCCACCGCGACCTACCTGATGAACAGCCACGGCGACATCGACACCGCCTACCGCCTGCTCACCGGCGCCATCGCGCTGCTGCCCGAGCCCTACGACGCGACCGACGTCACCCTGAGAGTGGCGCTGTCCACCCTGCTGATCGTCTGCGTCCACGGCGCACGCCCCGAAATGTGGGCCGGCTACGACGCCCTGCTGGCCAAGAGCGTCGACGTCCCGCCGAGCCTGGGGATGCTGCGCGCCACCTTCGCCGACCCGACGCGCGCGAAGCCCTCGGACTGGGCCCGGCTGGACGCCGCCATCGCCGAGATGTCCGGCAGCCCGGACCTGGCCCGCATCATCCGCATCGCCACGGCCGGCGCCTTCGCCGACCGCCTCGGCGCGATGGAGGAACCGCTGCGCCTGGCAGCCCGCGGCGGCCGCACCGGCGAGAACAACTTCCCGGCGATCCAGGCCTCGTTCCTGTGGGCCAGCCACGCTTTTCACACCGGCCAATGGTCCGAACTGCGCGAGATCGTGGGCAACGGACTGCGATTGTGCGAGGAGTTCGACTACCCGCTGCGCTCCTGGACCGGCAAGTGGGTCCTGGGGTGTGTGTTAGCACTCTGCGGCGACTACACCCTGGCCACCGCCTACGCCGACGAGATGGAGCGCTGGGCCGCACCGAGGCGCGCGCAAGCCGTCCGCCGGTACGCCTCGCATGTCAGAACCCTGACCGCGCTGTCGCAGAGCGAGTTCGAGAAGGCGTATCAGTATGCGAACGCGATCACCCCGGCCGGGACGTTCGCGCCGTTCGCCGGGCACGCGCTGTGGGCCGTCCTGGACCTGATCGAGGCCGCGGTGCGCACCGGCCGACGTGCCGAGGCGCTCGCGCACGTGGCAGCTGCCCGGGAGGCCGGCTTGCACATGGTGTCCCCGCGTCTGGCGATGGTCCTGATCGCCGGCGAGGCGATGGCCGCCGAGGACGACGAAGAGGCGGTCGCCGGGCTCCGCGCGGCCTCGGCCGTCGAGGGTGCCGAGCGCTGGCCCTTCGACCTGGCCCGGATCCAGCTCCACTGCGGCGAGCGGCTGCGGCGTGGCCGGGCCATGGTGCAGGCGCGCGACCAGCTCAGTGCCGCCGCGCAGACCTTCGGCCGGCTCGGCGCCAAGCCGTGGACCGAACGTGCCAACAAGGAGCTGCGGGCCGGCGGCCGGGCCGTGCACGTCGCGGTCGGCGAGGACGTGTCGCTGACCCCGCAGCAGTGGAAGATCGCCGGCCTGGCCGCCGCGGGGTTGACCAACAAGCAGATCGCTTCGCAGCTCTACCTGTCTCCGCGGACCGTCTCGACCCACCTCTACCAGCTGTTTCCCAAGCTGGGAGTGACTTCCCGGGCCGCGCTTCGCGACGCCTTGGAGCGTTTCGAAGGATTCGACCGGCCCTGAGACCTACGCCGTGCACACGCTGGTGTCCGGCCAGAGCTCACAGGCCCCGGATATGGCGAAAGCCGGGCGGTCGGGCCCGCCCGGCTTTCCCGTTCCGCCTCAGCGGATCAGACCTCCAGCCGTTCGCCGGTGCTGGCCGAGAACAGGTGCGTCTCGTGACCGTGCGGCTTGGCGTAAAGGGTGTCGCCCTTCATCGGGACGGCGCGGGCGTCGACGCGCAGGATCATGTCGACGTCCTTGTCCCCGACGTGCGCGCTGGTGTAGGCGAAGGCGTCGGCGCCCAGCTCCTCGACCAGGTGGACCGTCATCGCGATGGCGCCCTCGGGGTCGCCGACGAGGTCGAAGGACTCCGGTCGCACACCGAGCGTCAGGCTCGTGGCGCCGGAGGACGTGGCCACGCCGAGCGCGTCCCGCGAGACCGGGACCACCAGGCCGTCCAGCTGCACGCCGCCGTCGACGATCGGGACCTCGACGAGGTTCATCGCCGGGGAGCCGATGAAGCCGGCCACGAACACGTTCGCAGGCTTCTCATACATGCCGCGCGGAGTGTCGCACTGCTGGAGCAGACCGTCCTTGATGACGGCGACCCGGTCGCCCATGGTCATGGCCTCGACCTGGTCGTGGGTGACGTAGACGGTGGTGGTGCCCAGGCGGCGCTGGAGCGAGGCGATCTGGGTGCGGGTCTGGACACGCAGCTTGGCGTCCAGGTTGGACAGCGGCTCGTCCATGAGGAAGACCTTGGGCTCACGCACGATCGCGCGACCCATGGCGACACGCTGGCGCTGGCCGCCGGACAGGGCCTTGGGCTTGCGGCCCAGGTACTCGGTGAGCTCCAGCAGCTTCGCGGCGTCCTCCACGCGCTTGGCGATGGCGGCCTTGTCGACCTTCGCGATCTTCAGCGCGAAGCCCATGTTCTCCGCGACGGTCATGTGCGGATAGAGCGCGTAGTTCTGGAACACCATCGCGATGTCCCGGTCCTTCGGCGGAAGGTGCGTGACGTCACGATCGCCGATGAAGATGCCGCCGGAGGACACTTCCTCCAGGCCGGCGAGCATGCGCAGAGCCGTGGACTTACCGGAACCCGAGGGGCCGACCAGCACCAGGAACTCGCCGTCTGCGATGTCCAGGTTCAGCTTGTCGACCGCGGGCGAGTCCGCCCCGGGGTAGACGCAGGAAGCGTCCTGATAGACCACACCAGCCATCTTCGACCTTACCCTTCTGACCGGCAGGAACGTGCCGGACGATCCGAGTCCGAGGGTCGGCGCGGGCCGCGCTGGGAGGCGCGCGCCGTTGTCTGAATGACGGTACTCCGAGATTTCGCTCTGGGAAGACTCGGAACGGTGGAAATTGTGCTGCCACAGGTAGAAGCCGGTAAAGCGCTAGAGCTCCGGCTGATGGTCGGCTTCGGTTCCCAGCGGTTCACCGACGAGCCCTCGCACCCGCCGCCTGCGTTGTTCCGGCCGCCTGATGTTCTGAGGCGGGTCGCCGAGCATGCGGTGTCCGAGGTGGTTCGGCGGCGCGGTGTGCCTGGTCACACTCTTGGTCGAGATAGGCAGGTAGCCTGCTATTCTTGTCAGGAAACCTGCGCTTCTTCGACCACCGGGAGCATCCATGTCCGTCGCTGACAACCTCCGCGCAGGCCCGGCCGTTTCTGCCGCACCGGCCAGACCCGCCGTCCCCGCCAATCCCTACGGCCCTCGCTTCGTCGCGCCCCTCTATCTCGGCTCGGCGCTCAATCCGATCAACAGCTCGATCATCGCGACCGCCCTCGTCGCCCTGGCCGCGGCGCTGCACATCACCGTCGGCGCCACGGCGATCCTCATCTCCAGCCTCTACCTGACCAGCGCCCTGGCCCAGCCTGCGGCCGGACGCCTGGCCGAGGAGTTCGGGCCGCGCCGGGTGTTCCTGGCGGGCATCGGGCTGGTGCTGGTGGCGGGGGTCGTCGGGTCGCTGGCCACGTCGTTGCCGGGGCTGATCGCCGCGCGCGTGCTGATCGGCGCCGGGACCTCGGCCGGCTACCCGTCGGCGATGCTGCTCATCCGGCGCCGTGCGCACCAGGCGGGCCTGCAGGCGCCGCCGCATCGCGTGCTCGGCGGTCTGGCGGTGGCCGGTGCCGCGACGGTCGCCGTCGGTCCTGCGATCGGCGGGCTGCTGGTCGGCTGGCTCGGGTGGCGTACCGCGTTCTGGATCAACATCCCGTTCGCCGTGGTGGCCCTCGTGCTGACGCTGATCGGCATCGCCCCGGACGCCAAGACCGCCCCTGACGCCGGCAGCGACCCTGACCGTGCGGCACGCGCCGACCGCGCCGACAGCTCAGCCCGCGCCCTGGCCTCCCGCATCGACCTGCTGGGCATGCTCGGCTTCGGCGGCTCGCTCACCGCACTCGTCGTGTTCCTCAACACCCTGCCACGCCTGAACTGGCCGTCCCTCGCCATCGCCGCGATCCTGGCCGCGCTCCTCGTCGGCTGGGAACTGCGCGCTGCCCAACCGTTCCTCGACGTGCGCCTCCTGGCCTCCAACAGAGCCCTGACACGCACTTACATACGCAATGGCCTGACACTCCTCGGGACCTACGTCATCCTCTACGGCCTCACGCAATGGCTGGAGGCGGTACGCGGCCTGTCCGCCTACCAAGCGGGCTTGGCGTTGCTCCCCATGGGTGTCCTGTCAGCCGCCACCGCACGCATGACAGCCCGCCGCACCAAAGTCCGCATCCCGCTCCTGGCCAGTGCGGTCCTCCTGGTCGTCGGCGCGATAGCAATGCTCTTCATCAATACCGGCACCCCGATGCCCGCGGTCATCGCCGCGAGCGCCGTCTTCGGCCTCACCTCCGGCGCCGGCACGGTCGCCAACCAGACCGTGCTCTACCGCGAAGCCCCCGCCGCCACCGTCGGCACCGCCTCCGGCCTCCTGCGGACCTTCGGCTACCTGGGCTCCATCGCCTCAGCCGCCATCACCGGCGTCGCGTTCCACACCCGCGTCTCCGACCCGGGCCTGCACCACGTCGCGTGGATCCTGGTCCTGATCGCCGCGGTCGTCCTGGTCATGACGGTCCTGGACCGCCACCTGGCGCGCTCCGACCGCATGGAAGCGCCGTAGACCACGCCGCCTACCCCTACGCCTGCGCGTCCGCCAGCCGGTCCATGATCTCCGCCGCCCGATCCAGCACCCTGCGTTCCTCCGGGCCCAGCGTCGCCGAGATCGCCTTCGCCAGCCACGCCTCCCGGGTCGCCGAGCTGCGCTCGATCAGCGCGCGGGCCTCGGGGGTGGCGCTGACCAGCACCTTGCGGCCGTCGCTGGGGTCCTTGCCGTCGGTGATGAGGCCGCTGGCGCGCAGGCCGGCCAGGGTCTCGGCCATCGACTGGCGGCGGACGTGCTCGGCCAGCGCCAGCTCCGTCGCCGTGACCGGGCCCTGTTCGACGATGCGGTGCAGCACCGTCAGGTGCGACCAGGTGACCGGTACGTCCTCGACGACAGGGGCCTCGGAGCGCAGACGGGCCCGCAGGCGCGTCATGGCCCGCATCAGTCCGAGGGCGGTGCCCTCGGGCGGAGGCGGTTCGCTGTTCATCGGCCCAGCTTACGGCAGCCGGGTGCGGTCGCTCGCGTTGTCGGCACCGCTCACGGCACGGTCCCGCGCGCCGCTCACGGCACCACCGTCACCGGCCACTTCCCCGCCTTCACCAGCCGGATCGCGACCGACCCGACGATCCGGTGCCCGGCCTTCTGCGACGCCCCGATCACCACCGCGTCGGCCCTGAGCTTGACCGCGAAGTCGCACAGGCCGTGGTACGGATCGCCCTCGCCGGTGTAGAACTCCCAGCGCACGACGGTCCCCTCCGGCACCCGTTCGGCCGCCTCCTCCATCTGGCGGCGCAGATCCTCGGCGGTGGAGCGGCCGGCGGCGATCATCTCCGAGGCGGCCGACGGCGACACGCTGGCCGGGTACGGCTGGATGTAGACCAGGGCCAGCTTGGCGCCCTGGCGCCGGGCCAGCCCCGCGGCGTACGCGGCGGCGCGGACGGAGCTCTCGGAGCCGTCGATGCCCGCCATGATCACGAGTGGGCCGTCCGTACCCAGTTCGAACATTCTGCGGCTCCCGGGGTGTGGAGGGCGTGTGGGGACGTCGTGCGCTGCTCCCTACCGAGCATACGGATCGCACGCCATCCCTCTCACGCCGGAGCCTGCCCCGCCGGCGCCGCTCGAAGCGGTTGTCGAGCGGTTGTTGAAAAGGTTGTCGAAGCGACTATCGACCGCCGCCGCCCCGAATCCCGTCCAGCGCCATGTCGATGGCCTCCTTCACGAACCGGTCGTTCACCGGACCGTGCCCGTGCAACAGCCGGTGGTAGATCGGCCCGTAGATCAGATCGAGCGCGACCTCCATCCGTGTGCCCGCCGGAATCTCGCCGCGCTCCACAGCCCGCTGCAAAGCCGCCCGCGCCAACTCCCGTCGCGGCTCCACGAACCGCTGCCGGTACTCGACCGCGAACACCGGATCCGCCTGCGCCGCCGCGATCAGCTGCGCGATCACCGGGCCGTACGGCCGCGAAGCCACTAGGCGCGCCCACGGCCGGATCAGCGAAACCAGATCGCTGCGAAGCGAACCGGTGTCCCGCACCGTCGGCTGGACCGCGCTCCACTCGGTGAACAGCGCGTCCAGCGCCAGGCTCTCCTTGGTCGGCCACCACCGGTAGATGGTGGCCTTGCTGACGCCGGCGCGCTCGGCGACCGTGTCCATGCTCACCGCCGACAGGCCGCGCGTCAGCAACAGATCCGAGGCCGCCGCCAGGATCGCCTGATGCGCACGGTGGCTGCGCGGCCGTCCCCGCTGCGGGGCGTCGGACGCCGGATCCGCCCCCGAATCAGTGGTCGAACCCGCCTCCGAATCAGTGCTCGAACCAGCAGCGGCGTCTGCCGTGCCGGCCGAGCCCGCCGAACCGCCCGCCGCGCCCGCCGGATCCGCGGTCCCGTTCATCGCCCGCGCCTCAGACGTCGGCGTCGGCGTCGGCGTTGGCGTTGGCGTTGGCGCTCGCGCTGGCGTCAGTGTCGCCAGCGATCTCGGCCAGATCCGCCTCGGTCAGCGTCAGCCACACCGCGTCGATGATCGGATCCACCTGGTCCGGGCGCCGGAACCCGGTGATCGCCCCGCTCACCGCCGGGTTCAGCAGCGTCCACGCCACCGCGACGGCGCCGGCCGACATCCCGTGCCGCTCCCCGACCGCCCGCAGCCGGTCGGCCAGCGCGAGGTGCCGCGTCAGCTGCGGCTCGGTGAACCAGTCGTCGCTCTTGCGCCAGTCGTCGGCTGGCATCGCCTCGACCCGCTCCCGGGTCATCGCGCCGGTCAGCATCCCGGAGCCCATGGGGGAGTAGACGATGACGCCGATGTCGTCCTTCAGCGCCGCCGGCAGGATCTCCGCCTCCACCTCGCGCTCGATCAGCGAGTACTGCGGCTGCAGCGTCTCCACCGGCGCGATCGCCTGCGCGCGCCGGATCTGCTCGACGTCGAAGTTCGACACCCCGATGTGCCGGACGAGACCCTGCTCCTTCAGTTCGGCCATCGCGGCCCAGCCCTCCTCGACGTCGGCCTCGGGGTTCGGCCAGTGGATCTGGTACAGGTCGATGGCGTCGACGCCGAGCCGCCGCACGCTGGCCTCGGCCTCGCGCAGGATCGAGTCGCGCTTGAGGTTGTGCACGACGCGTCCGCTGCCGTCGTTCAGCAGCGAGCACTTGGTGAAGACGTACGGACGCCGCTCCAGGCCCTGCAGCGCGCGGCCGACCACGCTCTCGGAGTGCCCGAAGCCGTATGCGGCGGCGGTGTCGATCCAATTCACGCCGAGCTCCAGCGCCCGATGGATCGCGTCGATCGACGCCTGGTCCTGCTGCGGTCCCCAGCCGAACTCCCAGTCGCCGCCGCCGATGGCCCAGGCGCCGAAGCCGACGCGGGTGATCGGCAGGCCGGTGGCGCCGAGCGGGACGGTGGGCAGCTGTGTGGTTTCCATGATTCCTCCGAAGTCTCCCGAAGTGTCGGTCTCAGAGAAAACTGTACTCCTAGTTTCGTTAAGGGAACAATCACACCGACGTCGGCGTTACCACCAATAACGAAACCACCAGTTCAGTTTCATGAGCGACAGGAGCACCCCATGTCCACCCTGGCGATCCTCCACCCCACCACCGGCCGCCGCTTCGACAGCTCGTTCCTGCTCCAGCGGGTCCAGCCCGCGATGACCGGCCTGATCGACGGCTCCCTGTCCACCCTGGCCCCGGTCTTCGCCGTCGTGTTCGCCACGCACCAGCCGATCTACGCTTTCTTCGCGGGCCTGGCCACAGCCATCGGCGCCGGCGTGAGCATGGCCTTCTCCGAAGGCCTGTCCGACGACGGCGAAACCACCGGCCGCGGCAACCCCCTCGCCCGCGGCGCCATCACCGGCGCCGGCACCTTCCTCGGCGGCGTCCTGCACACCCTGCCGTTCCTGGTCCCGCAGTACAGCGCGGCCGTGATCGTCGCCCTGGCGACCATCGCCCTCGAACTCCTCACCCTGGCCTGGGCACGCTCCCGCTTCTTCGGCACCGGATTCCTGCGCTCCTTCGTCGCCATCGCCCTCGGCGGCGCGATCATCACCGCGGTGAGCGCGGGGCTCGGATCGCTCAGCTGAGGGTGGCCGGCCGCCGTTCGGGTGTCCGAGCCAGGCGAGCGTGGCCTGGTTCCCCTCACGCAACAGCAGCAGCTCCGATCTCACCCGGCGCGTTGGCCCGGACGAACTCCTCGAACTCCTCAGCCGTCACGAGCCAGTGCCGGAAGTCCAGCTGCATCGCGGCGAGCCGGTGCACGCCCAACTCCGCGTAGTCGGCTACCACGGCGGCGCTCAGCGTCTCCGTCGGCGTCACAGTGATCGTCAGCTCACTGAAATCCCGACCGGCCGCCTCCGCCGCGACGCGCAGGGAACTGACACACTCCGCAACGCGCGCACGATCCAGCGCGAAGCCGTACCATCCGGTCCCGAACCGCGCTGCGCGCCGGAAGGCCGCCTCCGACTCGCCGCCGACCACCACCGGGATTCGTTCCTGCACCGGTCGCGGGTGGGCGTCGACGCCGGCGAATGAGACGTGCCGTCCGTCCATCGCCGGTGCCTTGTCGTAGAGCAGCGTCTGGATCGCCTGCAGGAACTCGTCCGCCCGCGCGCCGCGTCCGCGCGGCGAGACGCCCAGCGCCGCCATCTCAGGCTCCAGATACCCGACGCCGACCCCGAGCTCGAATCGGCCCCCGCTGACCGCGTCGAGCGAGGCCGCCTCCTTCGCCAGCCGCACCGGGTTGTGCTGCGGCAGGATCACCACCCCGGTCCCCAGCCGCACCCTCCGCGTCCCGCCCGCCACCAGCGCGAGCGCGATCAGCGGATCGAGGATCGGATAGTCCGGGTCCAGCGGCGACGGCGCCTCCCGGGGGCTCGGCAGCACCACGTGCTCCGGCGCCCAGAGCGACTCGTACCCCAGCTCCTCGGCGAGGGCGCCGATCCGGCGCAGCCCCGCGGCCGTCGCGCAGGGCCCCATCCCGATCCCGAAAACTCCCACCACCGGCATCTCATCGATCACGTCCCGACGCTACGAGCGCACCGGACCCGCGACAAGCGAGCGTTCGGCATGAACCCCATGCCGAACGCTCATACGAGGGCGATTACGAGGGCGACTACGAGGGCGAGGGCGAACTCGACCGACTACAGCAGCCGCCACAAGTGGTCCGTGGTCCCGTTGTCAGTCCACTGCGTCACCTGCGCACTGTTCGCGGTGGAGGCCCCGGAGACGGCCATGACCAGCCCGCTGTGCACGTTCTGGATCTTCGACCACCCGCCGCCGGCGTCGATGATCCGCCACAGGTGGTCCGGCGTCCCGTTGTCCTGGTACTGCTGCACGAACGCGCCCGCCGTCGTGCTCTGGTTGTGCACCGCCAGCACCTTGCCGCTGTTCCGGTTGACGATCCGCACCGTCCCGTCCGGATTCGGGACGACCGCCCACAGATGGTCCGGCGTCCCGTTGTCCGTGTACTGCGTGACGTTCACGACGTCGGCCAACGACTGGTTCGTCACCGCCAGCACCTTGCCGGAGTTCTGGTTCTGCACCTTGTACCACCGCGTCCGGTCCGCCGTGACCGTCAACGCCGGCGCGAACATCGCCCCGACCACCGGCCGGTTCTGGAACCCCTGCTGCGCCGCCGAGCTCACGTCGTACCAGTCCGAGAACGGCACCCGGTTCCCGGTCCCGTTCGCGAACCCGTACACCCCCGCGATCAGCGTGTTCCGCACCGGCTGGTCCGCCAGGAACGCGGCCGTGAACAGCTCCCAGTCCGCCTTGGTGTAGTTGTGCCGCGGATCCAGGATCACGCCGTACGACCCGGCGTGGGACTGGTACCAGTTCGCCTCCTGGAGCTTCACCCCGGTCGGCACCAGGTTCAGGCCGAGCAGCTTGTCCGGGAACCCGTTGTACTTCAGGCTCCACGTCGTCGCCGAGCCGTAGGCCAGGTCCATGTACGGCCCCGACGGATCCTCGCCCTTGCTCACCCACTGGCTGATGAAGCTGCGCGCCGTGGAGTAGTACGAGGCCTGATCCGCCGCATGGGAAGCCCCGGCGATCGAGGAGACGATGCTCATCGCCCCGATCCCCACGATCCCCTTCAGCGCCAGGTTCACACTGTGAGCGATCCAGCCGGTGAAGTCGTCGGTCTGGTTCTGGTTCGCCGGGTCCAGCGCCGTGCCGACCAGATAATCAGCCCACTGCTTCAGGATCGTGTAGTGCTGCTGCGCGAACGCCGTCGCCTCGGCCGCCGGCAGCCGCTGCAACAGGGCTGCCGTCATGATCAGCATGTCGGCCGACTCCTCGACCGGCATGTCCTCCTCGCTGCCGTCGTTGTGGCCGGTCGCGTTCGGATAGCTGCTGCCCAGGTCGTGCACGGCGAACGTCTTCGGCCACAGGCCACTCTCGCTGTAGTCCAGGATCGGCTCCAGCAGCAGCTTCAGATACGACGGAGACAGGAACAAGAACCCCGGGAACCCCGGATACGTCACGTCGATCGTCGAGACGTTCCCGTCCGAGGAGATCTCCTTCAGGAACGCCCAAGGCGTCCCGTTGTGGTCCACCAACTCCGTCCCGCCGAACGCCTGCCGCGTCGCCAGCGCACACAACGCCGCGTACTGCGCGCCGACCGTTCCCCCGCCGACGGCCGCCGACGCGGTGTTCTCGATCTGCGCGTCCAAACTCTGCGCCGCAGCCAACGCCGCCGGATAGTCCGCCAGGAACCAGTCGACCATCGCCTCCCGACTGCTCCAGTACGTCGTCCACCACGGCGCCAGATCAGCACCCAGATACGACAGCCCCGGAGTCCGCACATGGCCGATCGCCGCCACGAACACCGCCGACGGACCGGCCGACGTCACCGTCCCCAGATTCCGGTTCAGCCCCGCCACCGGCCAGTTGTTGTTGATGGCCCGCGGCTGGTTCTGATCGAGGGTGTCAGCCAGCACGCCCTGCGACGCCGAAGCCGCCCGCACCACAGTGTCCTGACCCACCTGCCATGTCAGACCACTGGCACTCGATGCCGCGATCAGCGACGTGCCCCACGACGCCTGGTCGCCGTGCTCGCCGAGTACCGTCGGACTCTGCGGCGTGAAGCCCATGATGACGCTGCCCGCGCCGGTCTGCTCCTGGGCCCACGTGACCTGCTGCGTGACATCGCCGTGCGCCCACTCCGCCGACACGTCCAGATGGACGTCCACGCTGTGCGCCTGGCCGTCGGCGCTCGCCGCCTGCACCGTGACGTAGCTCAGCGGCACGCACTGCCGCTGCAGGTTGTTCGGGTCCACGGGGGAGAAGAACGTCACGGTCAGGTTCACCCCGGCCGCGGTGAACGTGAAGATCGACCGCGTTGCCGTCACCTGCACGGAGATCTGCGTCATCGAGTTGGGCACGACGCTGGAGGCCGGCGCGCCGGCGAACAGGTAGCCGGCACCGTCGATCCGCGCGATGCCGCAGATCGCCGTCACGTGGCCGTTCCAGAACGTCGGCCAGGTCCCGACCAGGCTGTCCCCGGGCAGCCACGTGCTCAGATACGGCGAACGCACGGCCAGCGGCGTGGCCGGCGCGCGCAGCGGGGTGAACGATATGGACGGCGATACCCGGGCGGCCGCACCCGCGGCGGCGAACGATCGAGAAGGCGAGTCAGAGGACGAAGTCGCGGCGGAAGCGCTCGACGCGCTGCCGGCGGCACCGAACCCGCCGCCCACGGCGAGCGCCGCCAGGCCGGTGTTCCGCAGCAGGCCTCGGCGGCCGACGAGCGGGTTGCCGGGGGTGGAAGTGGAGTCTGGGCTGGACACTGTGCTGTCCCTTCGCGATGCGGGCTTCGGTGGTTCGGGTCCGGAATGAACGCTGGCGTAGGTCATCGCCTGGTTGGCGTCCGGATGGACGAGGGCGTCGATGGTGCCTTTCGGGTTCGGCGTGCCGTACTTGGCCGACAGGTCCTGGCTGGTCCAGGTCGCACCGAGCTGGCTGAAGTAGCTCTCCTCCAAGTCACCGTTGCTGGCCTTGACGGTGTAAATGCTCGTATATCCACCATGGTAGAGCGCGATCGGCGCGGTACCGGTGCTCGCGGCCGGCGTGCCGGATTGCGGAACGCGGGTCGTCGACCGGCGGCCACATTCGGGCCCTGCCATGGAGCACACTTGTTCAGTGCCGCCGACGGCTTCCCGGGCGAGGTCCCACCACCCACCCGACGACGGCCGGCTGCCGCCGCCTCACCACACCCGGTCGCCCGGGTGGTTCAGAGGTCGGCCGGGGTCCTGCCTACACAGTGATTCCTTGGATGTGCGGGGTGACAGGGGCCGGATGGTTCACCATGTGGCCGGGAAGAACTGGAAGGAAGACGAAGATGGACGGACCGTCCGGAACCGGGCCGGGGGAAGACGTCCTGGCCGCCGTCTACGCCTGGGTGGTCGCCGAGCGGCGGCCGGCCGACGGGGACGTGCCGCGCATGGCCGCCGACCTCGGCCACGGCGAGGCGGAGTGCCGGCGGGCGGTCGCGATCCTGGAGGAGCGCCACGTCCTGATCCGGGACGGTGACACGGTCGCCGCGGCCAGTCCCGACGTGGCGATCGCGGCGCTGGTCGGCCCGCGCGAGAGCGCGCACCGGCAGGCCGAGAGCGAGTTGCTCGCCGAACGCGACCGCACCGACCGGCTGCGGGCCCGGCTGGCGGCGCTGGCCCCGGTCTACTCCACGCTCGTCCGCGAGGGCGCCTCGCCCGGTGTGGACGTCATCGAGGACATGCATGCTGTCAGGGCCCTGATCAGCGACCTCACCGCGACCTGCGAGAGCGAGATCATGGCCTGCCAGCCCGGCGGCGGCCGGCCCCCGCGCGCCCTGGAGGACGCGCTGCCCCGGGACCTGGCGCTGCTGCGGCGCGGGATCGTGCTGCGCAGCCTGTATCAGCACACTGCGCGCTTCCACGTCCCGACCCAGGACTACGCCGAAGCCGTCCTCGCCGAGGGCTCCCAGATCCGCACCGTCGCCGAGATCCCCGGCCAGATGATCATCGTGGACCAGCGGACCGCCTTCCTGCCGCACGTGCACCACGAGTTCGGCGCGATCGTCGTGCGCGAGCCCTCGATCCTGGCCTACCTGTGCGCGGCGTTCGAGCAGTCCTGGAACCTGGGCACGCCGTTCCAGACCGGACCGTCGGCCGCGCGCATGGCCGTCACCGAGATCAAGTCCTCGATCCTGACGCTGATGGCCAACGGCCTCAAGGACGACGTCATCGCCAAGCGCATGGGCCTGTCCGTGCGCGCCTGCCGCGGCCACATCGCCGAGCTGATGGACACCTTCGGGGCACGCAGCCGGTTCCAGGCCGGAGTGATCGCCGCCGGGCTGGGGTTGCTGGACGCGAAAGGGGTGGGCGGGGCCCCCGAGACCGGCGCCGAGCTGTGATCGCCGTGTTCAGGCGGGACCAGCCGTGACCGGCCGCGCACTGATCGCGCACCGATCGCGCGCTGATCACACGCTGATCACACGTCGGCCGCGCACCGATCAGCCGCCGGTACGGTGATCTCATGCGTATCTGTGTCTTCCTCTCCGCCGCCGACCTCGACGAGCGCTACACTGGCCCGGCCCGCGACTTCGCCGAGCGCCTCGGCAAGGGCGGCCACACCCTGGTCTGGGGCGGCTCGGACGTCGGCCTGATGAAGGTCCTCGCCGACGGCGTCCGCGCCAGCGGCGGCCGGCTGGTCGGGGTGTCGGTCGGGTTCCTGTCGGCCTCGGTGCGCGCCGACGCCGACGAGATGGTGGTCGCCGACGATCTCGCCGAGCGCAAGAAGCTGCTGCTGGAGAAGGCCGACGCGGTCGTGGTGATGGTCGGCGGCACCGGGACGCTGGACGAGGCCACCGAGATCCTGGAGCTGAAGAAGCACGGCCGCACCGACAAGCCCATCGTGCTGCTCAACACCGCCGGTTTCTACGACGGCCTCAAGCAGCAGTTCCGCCGCATGGAGGACGAGGGCTTCCTGCCGCTGCCGCTCGCCGATCTCGTGCACTTCTCCGACGAGCCGGCCGAGGCGCTGGCGTATCTGGACTCTGCGACACCGGCATAATGCCCCGGCGGCATTCCCGAAAGAGTGAGAACGCGTCGCCTTTCGCGGATATGTCGCCGATGCTTTCTTCCCCTGGATTTTCGCCACTTTCGCCAGGTGCTCCGCCGCTGGTCATGGCCATGGCGCATTGCTACGTTGCGCCTCGATGACCCCTTTGGCGAGCCCTGTCTCGATATTGTGCGCACTCCTCGGCACCCTGCCGGTGTCGGCCTTGTTCTCCGACGCGGACTGCCATCCTCCGCGCCTGGAGATGTCGGTCACGGTGAACGGACGCCCCGCGTCCCCTGATCCGCTGATCAGAAGCGGGGGCGAGGTACGCGTCGTCTACCGCGTGACCAACGACAACGACCGGGACATGGAGGACGTCCACCTGGCCGCCGCGCTCGGCGAGGCGATCGTCTGTCCCTCGGGCGGTGCCGACGTCCCGGAACTGGAAGAACACGACAGCGTCGTCTGCACGGCCACCTTCAGCGCGGCCGCCGGTAGCCACGACGGGACGGTCACCGCGACCGGGAACGCCGGGCACTGGTGGCCGTTCGATGACAGCGACTGGGACCGGTCGGTGTCGACGTCCGCGCCGGTGGGCTACCGCGGCATCAGCAGCCTGATCACGGCGACCGACTCGGTCACGGTGACGCCGACTGCGACCGGCGGTCGGGCGACCTTCGCCTACACCGTCACCAACACCGGCAACGTACCGGTCTACGACTTCTCGCTGTCCGATCCGCTGGTCCCGGCAGGCGGGATCACCTGCACCGGAACCTCGTCAGGACTCGCTCCCGGCGCGGTCGCTCACTGCGGTGCCGTGGTGGATCTGGCTCCCGGCCCGCATCGCAGCACTCTGTCGGTCTCCGCGAGCGACCGCACCTCGACCGCCGGAGGCGACGCGGCCGAAGAACTGGCTGCCGCCGAACTCGAAGTCCCAGTCCAGCTCGACCGCGTTCTCCGCGACGTGGGCGAGACGGCGGGTCCGGCGCGCCGATCAAGGT
>NZ_JAACYW010000199.1 GCF_015356825.1 Catenulispora rubra
CAGTGACGACGCTTTCCAACGGCTCGATCCAGGTGGCGTTCAACGCTGCCAGCACCAACAAGCTGTACCTCTATGGTGACGGCCCCGGTACCACTGACGGCGCGACCCCGGCCGGTGTCGCCACGGGGACCAGTCCGGCGATCACCGCCCTTCCCGGTGGTGGGTTCCAGACGGTGTTCACCGCCTCCGGTGGCAGCAACACGTTGTGGCGTTACGGTTCGGGTGCTGGTTCCTACACCGGATCTACGCCTGTCGGTGTCGCTGCGGGTACCAGTCCGGCAGTGACGACGCTTTCCAACGGCTCGATCCAGGTGGCGTTCAACGCTGCCAGCACCAACAAGCTGTACCTCTATGGTGACGGCCCCGGTACCACTGACGGCGCGACCCCGGCCGGTGTCGCCACGGGCACCAGCCCGGCGATCACCGCCCTTCCTGGCGGCGGGTTCCAGACGGTGTTCACCGCCTCCGGTGGCAGCAACACGCTGTGGCGCTACGGCCTGGGCGCCGGTTCTTACACAGGCAGTACCCCCGACGGGGTCGCCGCAGGCACCAGCCCCAGCGTCGACTGAACAACGGCGATCACCCGCTGACCACGTGGTGGCCTGAGGCGTTCATCGCCCCAGGCCACCACCCCACGCCGATGAAATCAGGAGCCGTAGATGCTTGGAAAAAGAATTGGGAGGGTGATCGCGGCTCTGGCCTCGGTCACCCTCGGCGCCGCGCTCGGCGCCGGTCTGACCGCCGGCCCGGCGCAGGCCGCCGCTCCGCAGACGGCAGCGGCCGCCGGCGTCAAGGTGCTGATGGACAGCTATGACTCCGGCACCGGTCTCATCGGTGACGGCTGGTGGACCTCGGCGGTCGCGCTGAGCACGGTGATGACGTACCAGCAGACCACCAACGACACGTCCTACAGCTACGCGATCTCCGGGGCGTTCAACGCGAACAAGGGCTCGAACTTCGAGAACTCCTACCTGGACGACACCGGGTGGTGGGCGCTGGCCTGGGTGCAGGCCTACGACATCACCGGCGACGTCGACTACCTGCACATGGCCGAGACCGACGCCGCGTACATCCACGGCTACTGGGACTCCACCTGCGGCGGCGGGGTGTGGTGGAGCACCGCGAAGACGTACAAGAACGCCATCCCGAACGAGCTTTTCCTGGACCTCACCGCCGCGCTCCACAACCGGGTCCCCGGCGACACCACCTATCTGGGGTGGGCGAACGCGGAGTGGAACTGGTTCGACGGCAGCGGGATGATCAACGGCTCGCGCCTGGTCAACGACGGGCTGAGCGGCAGCTGCCAGAACAACGGGCAGACCGTGTGGACCTACAACCAGGGCGTTGTGCTCGCCGGCTTGTCCGAACTCGCTCGGGCCACCGGGGACAACAGCCTGCTGAGCACCGCCGAGAGTCTCGCCAACGCCTCCACGGCGTACTTCTCGCACAACGGGGTCGTCGTCGAGCCCTGCGAGCCGAACTGCGGGGCCGACGGGCCCTCGTTCAAGGGCATCTATGTCAGGGGCCTGCGTACGCTCGCCACCGCGGCCGGGACCACCGCCTACGACGGCTTCCTGCAGACGCAGGCGAATGCCATCGTCGCGCACGATACGAACAGCGCTGGGCAGTTCGGCCTGAGCTGGGCCGGTCCGGTCCAGAGCGTGTCCACGGGGACCGAGTCCAGCGCTGCGGCAGCGCTGGTCGTGAACGCACGTAATCGGTATGAGGTCGCCTTCAGCGCTGGCACCGGCAACCAGCTCTTCCTGTACGGCAACGGCGGCGGCGCCATCAACGGCGGCACCGGCGTGAGCATCGCGCCGGGGACCAGCCCCGCCATCGCCGAGCTGGCCGGCGGCGGTATCGAAGTCGCTGTCAACGCCGCCGGCACCAACCAGCTCTATCTCTATGGCGCGGGGGCGGGAAGCGTGACCGGCGCTACCGCGGTCGGTGTTGCGTCGGGGACCAGCCCGGCTATTGCGGCCTTGCCTGGGGGCGGTTTCCAGACGGTGTTCTCTGCCGCGGGTAGCAACACCTTGTGGCGCTATGGCGTTGGTGCCGGGAGTTACACCGGGTCCACGCCGGTCGGTCTCGCCGCGGGTACCAGCCCGGCTATCGCCACTCTCGCCAACGGCAGCATCCAGGTCACTTTCAACGCGGGCGGCACGAACCAGCTGTATCTCTATGGCGACGGCCCAGGTACCACTGATGGTGGTACGTCGGTCGGCGTTGCGTCGGGGACCAGCCCGGCTATTACGGCCTTGCCCGGGGGCGGTTTCCAGACGGTGTTCTCTGCTGCGGGCAGCAACACCCTGTGGCGCTACGGCGTAGGCACTGGAAGCTACACCGGGTCCACCCCGGTCGGTCTCGCCGCGAGTACGAGCCCTGCCATCGCCACTCTCGCCAACGGCAGCATCCAGGTCGCCTTCAACGCAGGAGGAACGAACCAGCTCTACTTCTATGGCAACGGCCCCGGCGTCACCGATGGCAGTACGTCGGTCAGTGTTGCCGCGGGAACGAGCCCGGCTATTACGGCCTTGCCCGGGGGCGGTTTCCAGACTGTGTTCTCCGCGTCGGGCAGCAACACTCTCTGGCGCTACGGCGTCGGCGCCGGGAGCTACACCGGGTCCACCCCGGTCGGCCTTGCCGCCGGCACCAGCCCAGCCGCCGACTAGACAGAACACCAGGTCTCGCCGGAACCGGTACCCGCCGGTTCCGGCGAGACCACGGCATGACCCGATCCGAGCTTGTCGCCGAGTATTTCGGCGCCTGCTCTTGACCTTAGGTGCCCACTAAACGCGGCAGACAGCCGCCCGCACGACGTGTGCGCAGTGACTCAGACCGCTGCGCGGTCTTGCTATCGATCGATGCTCGCAGCGAACTCGACAATGGCCTTGGCCAGCTCTTCAGGAGCCTCCATCGCGGCGTAGTGGCCGACACCGTCCAGCGAGACCGAGCTGACCTGGGCCGATGCGGCCTGAGCCAGGGTGGCCAGCGTGAAGGAGCCCCCGCCGGCCCCGACCGCGAGCACGGGCACGTTCAGTCCGGGTGCCTGAGCCAGGGCCTTGATGTCAGCACCCTCAGTGAGCATCGACCGGTGCAGGCCGATCGCTCCGCGCCAGCCGTCGGGCCGTGCGTACGTGCGGACGAACTCGTCGAGGTCGGCGTCGGTGATCGCTCCCGGGACCGCGGTCAGCGCCGGGAACAGGAACTGCGCCATGAATTCGCGCTCGCGGCCGATGAGGAGCATTTCGGGGATGCCGGGCGCGGTGAGCACTCCGATGTACCAGACGCCGCCGTGCGTGACGTCGGCCAGTGCCTCCATCCCGAAGCCCGGCAGGCCGGTCTCGATCGCGGTGAGGCTGAGGACGTCGGGGGCGTGCGTGGTCGCGAGCCGGAACACGGTCGGCCCGGCGATGTCCTGGCCGGCTGGCGACACTCGTCGGCGTCCCCGCCATCCGCTTCGACACGCCCGGCTGGCTCGCGCGCGGCCTCGGTGAGTCGTCGTAGCGGCGGAGCGAGGTTGACGGCTGCGGATGGTGCTCGGCGGCTACGGGGATGGCCGAGACAGTCGAGACGGCCGCGCGGTTCCCCGCGCGGCCGTCCCCTAACAACGTTCTCAGTCGGCGTCGAAGGTGGTGCCCCGCCGCCGGCGGACAGCGAATCCGATGCCGTAGAGCCCGGCCAACGCCGCCGCACTGGCCGCACCGACCGCGATCTCGGTGCTGCCGCCGCCGCCCGAAGGCTTCGCCGGGCCGCGGCTGAAGCCGCCGAGCAGGTGCTGGTCCGCGTACGCGGTGCCGGGGACCTTGTCGGCGTAGCGGCCGTGCACGAGGCGCTGGTAGCCCAGCAGCGAGATGCCGCTGGAGCCCACCGAGCGGACCGCGTCGTTGTTGAGCGGGGTCACGTGGTCCTTCAGCAGTGCGTACCAGGCGTGGATCTGCGGTTCGTAGAAGGCGATCGCGCCGGGGCCCAGCTTGGCGGCGGCCGCCGCCATGTCGGTCTCGGTGCTGCCGGAGGCGATGTTGAACTCGGTCCAGGCGTTCGGGTGCGTCGCGCTGTGAGTGGTCCAGACCGAGGCGCGCTGCCCGGACGCCGAGACCGCCGCGGTGGCCATGAACTCCTGCTTGGCGACCGCGGCCGTGCCGTACTTCGCCGTCACGAACGCCGGGTTGAGGTAGTACACCGGCACCGTGGCGCCGATCAGGTGCGGCGCCTGGGCCGCAGCGGCGTCGGCCGCCGGGGCGGCGGCGTGGACCGCCAGCGGGGCGCCGGCCGGGCCGAGCTGGGCGAAGAAGCCGCCGAGTCGCTGGAGCACCGCGGGGGACCCCGCCGCCTGACTCGCGGCGGAGACGTCGGTGCTGGACACGCCGGGGACGGCCGGGGTGGCGGTGGCCGCCGAGCTCAGCGGCGCGACGGCGACGACGAGCGCTCCGGCCACGGCCGAGGCGCCGAGCAGGGTGCGGAGGGAGAACACTGTGAAGGCACGCATGGTCGTCTCACGCTCCGATCTGGGAGAGGGTGTCGTCCCAGGTGAACTGGTCGTTGCTGACGTAGCTGCTGTAGTCCATCTGGTTCATCCGCTGGTCGTCCGGCCAGGGGTCGCCGAAGCTGATGGTCTGGCTGCCCGAGTCGTAGCCGTAGATGACCTCGGCGTGGCCGCCGCCGGCGGTCCAGGAGATGCCGGTCTCCAGCGGGTGGCCCGCGTTGATGTCCGAGGCGATCTGGTCGAAGCCGACCGCGCCGCTCTCCACACCCGGCGATATGCCCAGGGACTGGAACGCGGTCTGGTCCCAGGCGAGCTGCCCCGGCTGGTTCGGGCACTGCTGCGAGGTGTCCTGGCCGATGGCGAGGTCGCAGAAGGAGTTCTGGTCCGTGCCGTGGCCCAGGAACGTGGCGATGGTGTCGCCCGAGGCGGCCCAGCACCATTCGTCCTGCTCCTGGACCTGCATGTTGATGCCGAGTTCGGCGGCCGACGCCGTGGTGGCGAACGCGAAGGCCAGTACCGCGGTGCAGGCCGCGACGAAGGTGCCGCGCCGGGTCGGTGCGCGCAGCGGAGTTCTTGCTCCCATTCCAGTCTCCTTGCGGTGGCGGTGAATGTGGCGATGGATGTGCTGGTGGGGAAGATAGGGACGCGCGAGCGGCCCGAACAGGACCCTGCGACGCCGCCGTTCACATAACGGGAACGCCTGTGAACGAACCGCCCGCCGCCGCGACCGCCGCCTCCCGTCCGACGTGCGCCAATGCGCGATTGATCAAGGCGCGTGCATGGAAGGAGCACGGGTAGGCCGGTATATTCACACCGGTCGCGAATCGGAGGTGTGATGGCACCACCCGACAGGACTGGTGTCGCGGACGCCGCGGTGGCGGCCGCGTTGAACACGGGCCCGTTCGACGTCGCGCTGCGCACGGCGATAGCCGCCCGCGGCCTCAGCCTGGAACGGCTCCGCAACCGGCTCGTCGACAACGGCCTGAACGTCGGCGTGACCACGCTGAGCTACTGGCAGCGCGGCATCCGGCGCCCCGAACGCCCCGAGTCGCTGCGCGCGGTGGCCGCGCTGGAGGGGATCCTCGGCCTGCCGCCGCACTCGCTGACGGTCCTGCTCGGGCCGCCGAAACCGCGCGGCTTCGCCGTGCGCACCAGCCAGTGGCCGAACCCGTTCGCCGACATCGTCCGGGTCCCCGGCGACCTCGGCCGGCAGATCGCCGACCTGGACAGCCCGGCCGCCGGGAAGCTGGACATCGTCGCGGAGTACAACTCGGTCACCGTCGGGGCCCGGCGCGAACTGGTCGAGGTGGACGTGATCTGGGTGCTCCGCGCGCACTATGAAGGCGTTGACCGGGCGCTCATGATCTACAGCGGGGATCCGGGAACGGTGGCCGATGCCATCGAGATCGTCGTCGGGGACGGCTGCCGGATCGGCCGCGTCCGGCGGCACGCGCAGACTCGCTCAGTGCTCACCGAGCTGTTGTTCGACCGCTCGCTCAGGGCGGGGGAGACGCAGGTGCTCACCTACACGATCCGCCCCCACAGCGACATCGAATGCTGCCAGCACTTCAACGGGTATCGCTTCGCCGGCGGGATGTTCGTGCTCTACGTCCGCTTCCATCCGGACGCGCTCCCGGTGCGCTGTCAGCGGTTCGCGGCGCGCCGCACCGAGGGGCCGATCGAGGAGAGCGCCGAGCTCACCGTGGACAGCCATCGCGCCATTCACATGGTGGTGCCTGATATACGGCCCGGGATACTCGGCGCGCGGTGGGAGTGGATCTGAGGCTGGAGGGACGGCGTCGGCGGTGACCGACGCCGGCACCCGTGCCTCACCGTCCGGCCAGCACCCGAGCCCTCACCGTCCAGCCAGCGGCCGAGCCTTCTTAGCCTTCTCCAGGGCGGCGATGGCCGTCGCCGCGGTGCGAAGCTCGACCGGTGTGGTCCGATCCAGCGGCCGGACCATGGCAGCCACCCTGGTCGTGGCCGCCTCGCGCCCGCCCTGGACGAACCGCGTCTCGGTGTCGAACTGCATCCGGTTCACGTTCTCGGTGTCCGCGCGGTGGGCGGTCAGCCGCATCTGCATCGGCAGTGGGAACACCAGCCGCTCGAACTTGGTGTCGACCTGCGTCAGCAGGAACGAGAACCTCCGGTCCGGCCACGGGCGCAGGTAGGCGAGTTCGCAGACTGCCAGGAACATCTGGCGTGCGGCTTCGACCAGGACCATGCCCTGCAGGTGTGCGCCGGCCTGGTGGTCCTGGAGCAGTTCGTTGTCGTTGTGGAGGCGCAAGGAGGCCTCGAAGGTGTACGGGCCGCAGTGCTCGAAGTCCGCGAGGAGCACGTTGCGGGCGTCGTGCTTGTGCACCGCACGCGTCTCGACCGGGGTCGGCAGGTCACGGGGGTCGAGCAGCAGCTGCCTCGCCAGGCCTCGGCGTTCGACGGCCTCGCCGGCCTCGGCGACCGCGGCCTCGTCTAGGCCCTGTCCCAGGTGGACCTGGACCGGCCCGGCGAGGTCGTCGTAGTCACCGCGGCCCACGGCCTCGGCGAAGCCGGTGACGCCGACTCCCAGGCCGGCGCCGCTGAAGTGGTCGAAGCGGTCGCCGACCAGGACGATCGGCGCTGCGGCGGACGGAGGATTCATGGTTCCTCGCTTCCTGTGTCTGGGGACCACGGGCATCCGGACGCCCCCACGGTGGTTTCCCCGGTCGAGGAAGCCACCCCGGGCCACCCCGCGCCGTCCCACCGCACCGGCAGTGCCAGCGGTCCGCGGATGAACTGGCCCGCGGTCCAGCGGATCTGGTCCTCGTGGACGGCCAGTTGCAGGGTCGGGAACTCCGCCAGCAAGGCGGCCATCCCGACCTCCAGTTGCAGCCGGGCCAACGACGCGCCGAGGCAGTAGTGGCGGCCGTGGCCGAAGGCGATGTGCGGGTTGTCCTCGCGCCCGGGGTCGAAGCGGTCCGGCTCGGCGAAGATCGACGCGTCCTGATTCGCGGCGGCGGTCAGCGGCACCACCACCTCCCCGGCCGGCACCAGGACGTCCCCGAGCCGGACGTCCTCCAGCGCCACATGGGCCGCGCCGCCGGTCGCGATCAGCGAGGTCCAGCGCAGGATCTCCTCCAGCGCCGGCGTCAACGCCCCGGGCTCCTGCCGCAGGCGCGCGGTCAGCGCCGGGTCGCGCAGCACCATCTGCACCGCCATCGCGAGCTGCCGCGAGGTGGTGTCGAAACCCGCCATCAGCAGCCCGGCCCCGAAGACCGCGACCTCCTCGTGGCTGAGGCGGTCGGCCCCCTTGCCGTGGAGCAGTCGGGTGAGCAGGTCGTCGTTCGGGCGGCCGGCGGCGTCGGCGAGGCGCTGGGCGACCAGGTCCCTGAAATACCCGTGTACCTCGGCGTGCGCCGTAGCCACCTCCTCGGGCGTGTGGCTGCCGAACGACATCATCACGGCCATGGCCGGACGCAGCTTGACCGCCTCGTCGTACGGCAGGCCGAGCTGTTCGGTGCCGGTGCGCAGGGCGAACGGGACGGTGAACTCCTCGACCAGGTCCGCAGGCTGCGGGAGGCTGCGCAGCCGCCGGGCACTGGACGCCGCGAGGTCGCGCAGCCACGGCGCCGTCTCGCGGGCGCGCCGCGCCGTGAACTCACTGGCCACGGCCTGCCGCCGACGGCTGTGCACCGGCGGGTCGCTGGTCGCCAGCGCCAACGAGGCGTTGGAGCGCGCGAACATCGGCTTGCCGGTGAACGAGGCTCGGCTGAACCGGTCGTCGGACAGCACGGCGCGCACGTCGGCGTAGCGGCTGACCAGCAGGGCCGACGCGCCGTTGGACAGGACCACCCGGGGCAGCCCCGGCTCGGCGGTCAGCTCGGCGAACCGCGCGGGCGGTTGTGGGCTCGGCGGATGGGGGAACGGGAAGGCCGGCGGTTTGTCGCGCTCAGAGCGCTTGTCAGGCTCGGGCTTGTCGGGATTATCGGGCTCGTCGGTCATGGTGCGTGCCTCTCCAAAAGATCGACGACGAAGAAGGCGGTGAACGCCGCGAGGATGTAGAACCCTGCATCGGCCGCGGGCCAGCGCTCGGCACCGCCGCGCCAGAACCGCAGCGCGCCCCGCACCGGCAGCACGGCCGGCAGCAGGACGAGCCACCCGGCCTCGGCGCCCGAACTCCAGGGCCGGACTAGCACCAGCGCGAGAACCGTCGCCACCGCAGCGGCGGCGAGCGCGGCGCGCGCCGTCGCCTCGACGCCGAACACGGTGACGTAGCTGCGTTCGCCGGCCTTGGGCACGCGGGTGGTCTTGCGCGCGAGTTCGAGGTGCGTGAAGACCGCGAGCATGGTGGCCAGCGGCAGGAGCGCGGAGGCTCCGGCGGACCGGCCGGTGTCGTGCAGCAGGGCGG
Organism: Catenulispora rubra; assembly: GCF_015356825.1. Taxonomy (GTDB): domain Bacteria; phylum Actinomycetota; class Actinomycetes; order Streptomycetales; family Catenulisporaceae; genus Catenulispora; species Catenulispora rubra. Next base: position 8,871 of record NZ_JAACYW010000199.1, read on the forward strand.
CGTAGAGGTAGCCGCCAAGGAGTAGCTGCACCGGCAGGCTGATCAGGGCACTGATGATGAGCGCGTCGCCGGACGGCCAGTGCGCCAGCCGGTCGGCGGACAGTAGCAATGCCAGGTAGAGAAGTGCTGCGACGGCACCGGCCAAGGCCAGGCCGCGCGGGGCGTTGAGCAGCAGGACGACGACGACCCCGGCCGCGATGAGCACGCCGACGTCGCGGATGGTGACCGCGCCGGAGGCCAGCGGCCGCCGCGGGTTGTGCACCCGGTCGTAGTCGAGGTCGCGCAGGTCATCAACGGCGCGCACCACCAGGAGCAGTGCGGTGAACGACGCCACCGTGGCCAGCGTGGCCCAGCCCGGCCGCCACGTGCTGGCGCCGTGCTGTCCGAGGGCGAACATGGCCGTTCCGCCGAGCGCCCAGGCCAGGGCGTAGGGCAGGTAGACCGCCGGAGGGAAGCTGCCCCGGACGTAGCGGCGCAGCCGGACTATCAAGGCTCCGCCTCCTCGGCCGGGATCGGCGCACCGCCGTCGCCGACCGCCTCCTCCGCCAGGATCCGCACCGTGCCCGCCGCGCCGTCGAGCTCGATCAGGGCACCGTCCGGGATCCGGGTGGTGGCCCCGTCGACCGCGACCACGGTCGGCACCCCGAGGAGCCGGCCGGTGACGGCGGTGTGCGACAGCAGCGTCCCGCGCTCGACCACCAGCCCGCGCGCCGCGGTCATCAGGAACAGCCAGCCGGGATCGGTCTCCCGCGCTATCAGGATCGCGTCGCGGCAGGTGTCGGCCGGCACGTCCGGATCCAGCACCACGCGTGCCCGCGCCCGCACCACGCCGGCGCTGGAGGCCAGGCCGCGCAACACGTTCTCGTCGTCGGAGGCATCGCCGTCTGCACCGTCAGCGGTCGCCGCGGTCGCCGGCCGCGCCTGGTCCAGCGGCCGCCCCGCCAGGCTCACCAGCCGCGGCGGCGGCGCCGGCAGCGCCTCCCAGCGCTCCCGGTCGGCACGGCGCAGGGCCGCGAGCACGCGCAGATCGCTGCCCGGCAAGGTCCCGTCGAACGCGCCGAGGACCTCCTCCACGGTCAGGTCCAGCACGTCGCGCGGATCGTCGAGCCGACCGGCCCCGGCCAGCAGGACGCCCAGGCGCAGCAGCACCCGCCGCGACAGGCCGAACAACTCGGTACGGCAGAACCGAGTGTCCTCGCGCGCCTTGAGATGGGCCCGCATCCGGGAGGCGAAGGCCCGGATGATCACGCGTCGCAGCGGATTGCGACACTGCTCACGCAGCTGGCGTTCGCCGTCCGCGCGGACCTTCCGCTCGTCCGCGCGGCTGGCCTCGGCGCCTGTGCCTACGCCTGCCGCTGTGCCTGGGCCCGTACTCGTACTCGTACCTGTGTCCGCACCCGTGTCTGTGATCTGCCGCAGGTGCGGGCGCAGCATGTCGAGCACCATGGCCGGCCGTTGGCGCGGCGTGAGCTGTTCGAGCTTCAGATCGCCGACGGCCCGGTCCCCGTACAAGCGCAACTGGCGCCGCGCCGCGTCCGCGATCTCGGGCCCGTACCCGCCGTCGACGATCTCCTGCCACAGCGCGGCATCCTCCACAGCGTTCGCGGCGTTCAGGATCCGGTCCCGGACCTCGGGTCGCGCACATATCAGGTCGGACAGCTCCAGAGCGCCGCGGAGCCCGGCCAACGTGCGGTTCTCCGGTCCGCCGGCCAGCAGCGCGCCGAACAGCGCCCGATGCTGGGAGCCGGTCCAGCGGCGCAGCGAGCCCTCGTAACCCGCGGCGGGGAAGATGCCTAGGACCGTGTTGGTCAGCGTGACCCCCCATTGCGCGCCGACCTCCGCCCACAGACCGCGATAGAACGCGATCAGCGCCTCGGCATCGAGGGATTCCAGGTCACCGGCTTCGGCGGCGGTCCGGTCCCACCACGCGAGGAATCCACGCACCCGGCGGAAGTGGCCCGCGCTGCGGCCCAGCGTCCCCGGCGCCGTGCGCAGAGCCCGGCCGCGCCAGCCGGGAGACAGGTCCATCCCCGGCTGGGGCCGCAGCCCCATCGAGTGCTCCCACCAGTCCCGGATGAATTCGAACTCGGACATCATGCCGTGCAACGCGTACCAGGCGTCGAGCCGGTAGTAGACCCGGCCCTCGCGCAGGCCGACCATGCGCTCCAGATGGTGCGCGTTCTCCCGCAGCCGCGCCTCGGGGATGCCCATGCGGCGGTACAGGTCGGTGAAGATGGTCTTGTAGAAGTCGCGAGCGAGCGAGTACGTCAGCGCGCAGGAGACTCCCGGATAGCTCTCGGTGATGTTGTGGTTGCTCCACACCACCTGCTCGGGAAGGTCCGCCAGCGGCCGGGACTGCACGATCCACAGCTCGCCGTCGGCGGCGAACGCGCCTTCGATGTCCTGCGGACGGCCGAAATGCTCCTCGATCCGGTAGGCCGTCTCCACGACCCGCGCCAAGGCGCCGTCGGACAGGACCGGCTGCTCGGCCAACTCCGCCGGAACCTCAGCTTCGGAAGGCTCGGCCGGGCCCCCAGGTTCGGGCGCCCCGACCATGCGGCGCTTGACGGCGATCTCCGTGCGCACAGCGCCGGTGGCCCGCTCGGTGAAGTAGTGGTCGACGTCGGCACGCTCCTGGACGACGCCCTCGCCGATGCCGTATGCCGCAGCCACGACCACGCGGTCGGCGCCGTCGCGCGGATCACGCGTGAACGCCACGAACGAGCTGGCGCCGAGCACCATCCGCTGCACGCCGACCGCGACGCGCACAGCACCGGGATCGGCGCCGCGCCGCAGCCGGTACAGGACCCCTTCGGCGTTGTAGGCGGATGCCCAGCATTCGACGATCCGCCGGAGCAGGCCGGCGCGCGGGACGTACAGGAAGCTGTCGCTCAGCCCCGCGAACGGATCGGCCGAGCTGTCCTCGCCGTGCTGGCCCGGCCCGGGCACGACGCACGCGCGGACGGCGGCGAGCCCGTCGGCCCCGATGACCTCGTCGAACGCGGTGAGAACGGCGTCGGCGAGCTCCTCGTCCACCTGGAGGGAAAGCACCGCGGCGCGCGCCTTCTCGCTCCAGCGCCGCACGGCTTCGGGTACCGCGGCGGCCGGCGGAGCGTCCAGGTCGGCCAGCACCGGCGCGAGCGCCCGATCGAAGGCGGCCGCCGGGATGCCGAACAGGTCGGGGACCGCGAATCCTGCGGCGCGCAGCTCGGCGAGGCGGGAGAACTTGTGGCCGGCGGCGGCCGGATCGAGGAGGGCTTCGCCGTGGAGCAGGGCCGGAGCCGTGCCGGTGCTTGTGCCGGTGTTAGTGCCAGTGTCGGTGAGGTTGTCCGCGCCGGTGTCCGGGTCCTGCGGTCTGGCAGGGAGCCGGGTTTCGGCGGGCGCCGTCACCGGTCCGGCTCCCCGGCCGTCGTCACGGGCTCAGGCTGCCAGCCGTCCACGTGCAGAACCTCCTTCAGCGGGCGCCGCCGACCGGGCCCGAATGTCGTCCTGAGGGTGTAGGCGGTCGGGATGAGCGGCCCTTGGTGGACGTACTCCGGCAGGCCCAGCAGCTCGGCCATCTCGGCCTCCAGGCCGAGGTGGACCGTGGTGAGCGTGGTCCCCAGGCCTCGGCTGCGCGCCGCGAGCGCGTAGCTCCACGCGGCCGGGAGCAGCGAGGTCCACACCCCGGCCTGATTGCCCGCCGGGAGCGGCTTGCCGGTCTGGAGACACGGGAGGACCAGCACCGGGACGCGGTGCAAGCGGTCGGCCAGCTCACCGGCGTCACGCAGGACGCTGTTCTCCGCACCCGTGTCGCCGTACCTTCCGTGGAAGGCCTTCCGGTAGATCTCGGCGACCTGCTCGCGGCGCTTCGGATCGCAGATGAGGATCCAGCGCCAGTCCTGCCGGTTGGCGCCGTTGGGTGCTTGCAGCGCCAGGCGGATGCAGTCCTCGACGACTTCTCGCGGGACGGGACGTTCCAGGTCCAGGGCTCGGCGGACCGAGCGTGTGGTGCTCAGGAGCGTGTCGCAGACGTCCGCGTCCAGCCCGGGCACTCCGGTCGGCGGGCTCACCAGACCCCCGGCAGCAGGCGCGCGTGCTGCGCCGCGTAGGCGCTGTAGGCGGGGAGTACCAGCAGGGTGCGCTCCTCGACCCGGATCCGCCAGGACAGCACGCCGGCCAGCCCGGCCAGCAGCACCAGCGCCGGCCAGTTGAAGAAGAACACGATCAGGCCGACGTGCCCGAGGAGCATGCCGGCGTAGGCCGGGTGCCGGATCAGCCGGTAGGGGCCGGAGGAGACGATCGCGTGCTCGTCGTGGCGGATCACGTGGTGGGAGTAGAAGCGTCCCAGGGTCCTGATGGCCACCAGGCGCAGCGTGACGCCGCCGGCGAACACCGCCGCCGCGACCGCCTCGCGGACCGGCGACTCGGTGCCCAGCGGCACGATGAACAGCGCCGCGGCGACCGTGGCGAACCGGGTGAGACCGTAGGCGATCAGCGTGGACACCTCGCGCGGCGGCGAGCCGGGCTTGCCCAGGCTGACCGGGGCTTCGGCCAGCAGCCACAGCAGATTGGCGCCGATGAACACCAGCGCGAAGGCGCGGCCGGGCTCGTCGTGGCGGTGCAGGACGATCGCGAACCCGGCGGCGTTCACCACCAGGCCGATCCCGAACAGCGCGGGCGTGATCGCGCGCCGCCAGTCGAACCGCTGACCGACCCGCTGATCGACGTCGGCCACCGGCGTCACCTTCCCCTTGTGGCGCGTGGACGCGCCGAGCCAAGACCCCCCCGGGTCGCGACATGGCCCTATCCAGGCCAGGGCTTTATATCAACGAGTGTGAATAAGGCCACTGGCTTGACGTATTTCAGTACGCTAGCGTCTCAGCGAACTGATTGTCGATGGAGTGATGAAAATTTCACGGAACCTGTCATCGAGCATGGCGGGGCGGCCGGTTCCACGCCGGCCCGGGCGGGGGAGGACCACATGACGGCAGGTGCGTTCACCTGGGATTCGGCCGGCGTGCTGCGGCGGCTGCGGGAGTTGGGGGAGGGGCTGGCCGTGTCAACCGGCCCCGGCGACACGGCCGACCGCGCGATGGGGGAGGCATTGATCGGCTTTCTCGATCGGATCGCCGGACGCGGCTCGGGACCGGCGGTGGACGGTATCGTCGCGCTGCCGTTCCTGGTGCACGGGCTGTACTCCGGCGAGCCGGCGGCCGCCGAGCCGGCAGCGATGGCGCACGTCCTGTGGTGGGTGTCGGCGCGCTACCTCGACGACCTGTCCGACGCCGCGCCGGGGGCCATCGCCGCCTCCGACGCCGACCGGCAGTTGCTCGCGGTGGTCGGGATCGCCTGCCACCTGTCCGCCACGGTCTTGGACGACGCGTGCCGCGACGAACCGGCGCGGGCACTGGCGCTGCGCCAGGAACTGTCGCGGTGCTGGCACCGGGCGATATCCGGGCAACTGGCAGACCTCACCTTGACCGCTGCGACGGCCACGGCCGAGGAGGTGATGGCCGGCTACCGCGGCAAGACCGGCGCGCCCTACGCCATGGCCGCGGCGATGGGGGCGGTGCTGGCCGGATGCGATCCGGCGCAGGTGGACGTCCTGCGCGACTTCGGGGAGCGGTTCGGAGTCCTTCGGCAGGTGGTCAACGACCAGCGGGACATCGCGTCGCGCCGGTACGAGGACCTGCGCAACGGCACTGCCACGTACATGGTGGTGCGGTATCTGGAGTCGCTGTCGGAGGCGGAGCGCGGGGCGGCGGAGAAGCTGCTCGTCGGGTGCGCGGACTCGGCCGAGGCCCGGGACGCGTTCGCGGCGCGGCTGACCGAGCCCGGGTGGCTGCGGGCCTTCGCGGGGATCGTCAGGCCGCTGATCGACGGGCTCCACGCGACGGTCGACGAGATCGGCGGGGTGACCGAGTTCGCCGAGTACACGGACGGGCTGCACGGGCTGCACGGGCTGATCGAGCAGACGGTGAACCTGTACCCGGAGTTCTTGCTGGGGCTTCCGGGCTGACAGGGAAACACCAGTTCAGACCCGGCCCAGCGCGACGAACACCGCGAGCGCGAGGTAGACCAGGTTCACCAGCACCAGCTTGTTCTGCCCGAGCCGGCCGTGCGTGATCATCGCGCCGATCATCAGCAGCACCCAGCACAACGCGGTGACCGGCACCATCGCCGGCGCGATGCCGACCGCCCGCGGCGCGATCAGGCCGACCGCGGCCAGGATCTCCAGGACCCCGATGCCCTTGATGAAGCCGACGCTGACGCCCTCGGTCCACTCCCCGCCGTGCTGTGCGGCCAGCCTGGCCTTGGGCACGAACGACTTCAGCACGCCGCCGGTCAGCGCGACCGCCGCCAGCAGGACGGCGGCGATCCACAGTGCCACGTTCACGGGTCTCTCCCTCGATGTCTCGATCAAGCTGGTGTCTTGATCCAGCCGATGTCTTGATCGAGCTGGTGTCTTGATCCGGCTGGTGTCTTCAAGACCTGAGTCGAGACAGCCCGCGGTTTTGTGACACTCGCCTCGCCGGGGTGGGTCCGGCTGCGGCCGTCGCCGTCGGGCCTTATCGTCGTGTCCGTGCAGACTTTCGGCGTGGACATCGGCGGTTCCGGGATCAAGGGCGCTCCCGTGGACGTGGACAGTGGTGAGCTCGCGGCCGAGCGTTACAAGGTCTTGACGCCGCATCCGTCCGCCCCCGACGCCGTCGCGGACGCCGTTGCCGAGGTGGTCGGCCACTTCGGGTGGACCGGACCGGTCGGCATGACGTTCCCGGGCGTCGTCACCGCGGGGGTCACCCGCACGGCCGCCAACATGGACGAGAAATGGATCGGCCTGGACACCCACGCGCTGCTGGGCGCCCGGCTGGGCCTGCCGGTGACGGTGCTCAACGACGCCGACGCGGCGGGCCTGGCCGAGATGAGGTTCGGGGCCGGGCGCGGCCGCGACGGCACGGTCATCCTGCTGACCTTCGGGACCGGGATCGGCAGCGCGGTCTTCACCGACGGCCACCTCGTCCGGAACACCGAGCTCGGGCACCTGGAACTGCACGGCCGCGACGCGGAGACGCACGCCTCGTCCAAGGCCAAGGAGGACGAGGATCTGAGCTGGGCGCACTGGGCCCGCCGCGTCCAGAAGTACCTGGCGCACGTCGAGATGCTCTTCTCGCCGGACCTGTTCATCATCGGCGGCGGCGTCAGCCGCGAGGCCGACAAGTTCCTCCCGCTCGTCGAGGGGATCCGGGCTGAGATCGTCCCGGCCACGCTTCGGAACAACGCGGGGATCGTCGGGGCCGCGATGACGGCGTCCAAGGCGTAGGTTCCCCGTCTACGCCGTCTCGACCGCCTACACCGTCACAACAGGTCGGCGAGGTCGGCGAACACCCGGCTGCCGGCTGACGCGGCGGCGGGGGAGACGAGGTCCAGGGTCAGGAATCCGTGGACCTGCCCGGCTTCGCACCGATGGCGCACCGGTACGCCTGCCGCCGTAAGCCTTGCGGCGTAGGCGTCGCCCTCGTCGCGCAGCGGGTCGTGTTCCGCGGTGACGACGACGGCCGGCGGCAGGCCGTGGAGGTCGGCGAACAGCGGGCTGACCGTGGGGTCCGCGCGGCGGCCGGGGTCCGGCACCCACAGCTCGGCGCCCCAGGCGACGGCGTCCGCGTCCAGGCCCCAGCCGGTGGCCTTGGTCTTCACGCTGGGCTGGGACAGCGTCAAGTCAGTGTTCGGATACAGCAGCACCTGGAGCGCGGGGAGCGGGCGGCCTTCGTCGCGCAGGCGGAGGCAGGCCAGCGTGGCGAGGTTTCCCCCGGCGCTGTCGCCCATGACCACCAGCGGGCCGGCGGCGGTTCCGGTGGTCGCGCCCCCGTCGTCGTAGGCCCAGCGCAGGACCTGGACGGCGTCGTCCACGGCGGCCGGCCACACGTGCTCCGGCGCCCGGCGGTAGTCGACGGCCACGACGGTCACGCCCACGGCCTCGACCAGCCGGCGGCAGGCGCGGTCGTGGGACTCCAGATCGCCGATGACCCACATCCCGCCGTGGAGGAACACCACCGTGGCGCGTGGTTCGCCGGTCGGCCGGTACACCCGGACCGGGACCTGGTCAGGGCCGACCGGCAGGTCGGTGACCGTGCCCACCTCGGGACCGCGCGGCTGGGCCTGGACTCGCTGACGCTGGCCCCGGCGCAGTTCGGCAGCACCGAGTTCGCGCGCGGACGGGCCGTCGTCCTGGCGGACCGCGGCGATGAAGGCAGCCAGTTCGGCGTCGGCGAGGGCGTCCGCTTCCAGGCGGGTGGCGAAGCGTTCGAGGACGGACAGCCAGTTCGGGGCGCGCACGTCATCGGGGTCCGGCTCGCCGCCTTGATCCGAGTACAGCAGCCGGCCCGGGACGCGTTCGGGATCGAGGTCGAGCACGACGTACGAGCCGTCGGGTTCAGCCAGCAGCGGCACGCACGCACGCCATTCGTCGCCCCAGTCCATGGCATCGCGCATGTCGGGAAGCCGTGCAAGGTCGATGTGCGCGCAGTCGCCCTGGTCGGCGCCGAGGATGTCGATGCTGCCGTGGATCAGGCACGACGCTTTGAAGTCCTCCGGCAGCGGGTAGCCGAGCTTCGCCTCGGCGACTTCGACGTCCAGTTGGGTGGCGGGAGCACCGAGGCCGCTGAGGGAGTCGGGTGCGTAGGTGGCGAGCGCGAGTTCGATCCGCCGCCACGCGTCGGCAACGGCTGCGCGTATGGGTGATGCGCTCGCCTTCTCGTCGGGAGAGGGCGCGTCGAGTATGCCGAGTATCTGGGACTCGGCCTGCGTCCGCGAGGACGGCGGCAGCTTCGCGGCGGCCTCCAGCCGCAGCTTCACGTCATTGGCGCTGTCACGCACCAGAGTCCAAAGCGCGGCGTCGATCTGGGATGCGTGCTGCTCTCCGGCCGCGCGAATTACGTCGACCAGATCAGGGCCCGACTGCACTGACAGGTAGGAGGCGGGGTCGAGCAGCAGCGAGGCGATCGCGATGCTTACCGCGACCTGCACGGCCTCGGGGGACAGCGCCGTCAACGGCCGTGCCACCAGCCCGACCGGCACCCCACCGGCCACCACCGTCGCCAAGGCCTGACACGCTTCCAGGTGGTACGCGGCGTCAAGCTTCGCCATGGTCGCCGCGGCCTGCTCCGCTTCCCCGCGCCCGCCCGCGGCGGTCTCTGTCAACCGCGCGAGTACCTCGCGGGCGTAGTCCGGGCCGAGGGCCGCGTAGCCGTCGCCGAAGTTGAGCACCATCCGCGTGTCTGCTTCAGCGAATGCGGCGCGCGCGGCCGGGGCCTGCGCGGGATCCAGCAGCCCCAGCGTGATGACCAGCGCCAGCTTCTCGTAGCGCTCGTTCGGCGTGTACCAGTCCGGATAGCCGGCCGGAACCGGATCGCTGGCCCGGTCCGCCAGGTAGCCGCGGACTCGTGCCGCCGCCTGCGGACGCGCCTCGGGGACCAGGGTGGCGATCGCGCGCGCCACCTTCGGACGGTGGTCGGTGCCGTGATCCAGCAGGTGTATCAGGACGGCGCTGATCTCGCTGTGCCGTTGCGGCTCCGCCGCGAGCTGGTCTCGTGCCGCCGCCACGGCCAGATCCACGTTGTTCACCGGGCCCTGCGGCAACAACGCGGTCACCGGGCACGTTCCGTCCGGATGCGCAACCACGATCCACTCCATTCACAAGCCAGAACCACTCCCACCCCGTCTTCGGGGACGACCCCATCCTCTCGGATGGTGATCGGTCGCGTCCCGCCGCAGGTCAGCAAAGGGTGTAACGGTGGAGCGCGTCCCGACGCCTGTATGACGGCGAGAAGGTGGCATCTCGTACAGCGTCCGGCTCCGGAACCCGTCGCCCATTCCCGACGGGGGCCGGAGCCTGACGCTTGTTCGGCGGCACACGCTGCTGGTGCGGTTAGATAACTGGCCCAATGGACGTCCAACAACCAACCTCGGATCAGCCCACCGGCTGCGGCGGTTTCGACCCGTTACTCGTCGGATCGCCCCAGGTTGCTCTGAGAGATCCGTGTCTGTGCCAGAACTTCCAGGAACGGGCCGATGGCCAGCCCCGCCTGGGAGCTGTGACGGAAGCCGCGGTCGGGATGGACGGTGTACGTCGTGCGGCGGCCTGTGCGGTGGCGGCTGATGTAGCCGGCCGATTCCAGGTCGTTGATGATCCCCTGGGTGGTGCGCTCGGTCACGCCCGCTTCGCGACTCAGGTCACTGACTCTGGAGTCGGGGTTCTTGGCGATCGCGACCAGTACGTGGCCGTGCCCGGTCAACAACGTCCACACGCCGTCGGAGCCGCGCGTCATGGCTACGCGTCCGTCACCGGCCCCTTGACGGAGAACAGCTCCGTGACGCCGGCGAGTTCCAGGACCCGCAGCACCGGCTGCGAGGGGTCCGCGACGACGAAGTCGCGGCCGTTGTCGACGGCGCGCTGCCTGGCGTGCACCAGCACCCGGAGTCCCATGGAGTCCAGGAACTCGACCTGGGAGCAGTCGATGACCAGGTCCGTCGAGCCGTCCCAGGCCTGGTCGAGGTCGGCCTCGAAGCGGGCGTGGGCGGCGAGGTCCACGTCGCCGGCGACGGTGAGCACCACGCGGGCCTCGTCGTGCCTGGCGGTGCTGGAGAACTCCATGGACGGCTCCCGGTGCTCCGGCTTCGCCGGCGTCGAGTCGCCGGTGATGGTGACACCAGCTTTCGTCATGCCCGCCGATTCTGTCAACTGATACATGAAATAGTTCTCGTGTTATTTGTTTCCGGGGTGGGCCCCGCCGAGTGTCGACGGTTTACACCGGACGTAAACGGACACAGCGGCAGGTGGCCGCCGGTGGTGATCGACGACCGCTGCGAACGAGACACCGTCGGAGAGCAGACCCATGGATCCTGAAGCACAGCCCGAGCGAACATCCCGCGTAGCCGAGGACGCGGTGGAGACGGTCCTGATCCAGGTGCCCGCCGACGCCGACTACGTGGCCGTCATCCGGTCGGCCGCCGCGCACGTCGCGACCAGGTTCGGCGGCACGCTGTCGGAGGTCGCCGACCTGCGGCTGGCGGTCGACGAGGCCTGCGGCCTGCTGCTCCGGCACACGGTCCGGCACATAGTCCGGCACACGGCCCGGGACCGCCCGGCCGCCGCCGGCGCGGGTGTCGGGGATCTGGAGTGCCGCTTCGTCCTCGACGCCTCGACGCTCCGGGTCGTGCTCGGCCGTCAGGCCTGGACCTCGGCCCCACCGCAGGACGACGACTTCGGATGGACGATCCTGTCCGCGCTGGTGGACGACATCGTCTGGCGCGCCGAGGGCTCGACGGTCCAGGTGGAGATTCTGAAGCGCCGTACGGTTGACAGGCGCGCCACGTCGCCACGTCGCGCCGGCACGGCGTCATGAGCCTGTTCCCGCCGCCGACCACCGCGGAATGGCTCGAACCGTAGGGCCCGCGATTTCGTCACATGCCGATGGGAAACGCCAGGTCAGGCGCCATCTCATCCCGGGTAGCCGTCAATATCCGGAAGACGTGCCGCGTTCGCGTCCCAGCCACCCAGGAGACTTGCCGTGCCCCGGCCACACGGTCGCGGCGCAAGTCTGGTGTCCGTGCGCCCGATCGCGCCTCGGCACCGCGCGATGGAGGTAATCATGTTCCGCACCAGGTTGATTCAGACGGCCGGTGTCGTTGTCGGTGCTGCGGCGCTGACGATGACGTTCACCGGCTCGGCGTGGGCGGGCAGCACGGTGAGACTCCATGACAAGGCGACGAACCGGTGCCTGGACAGCAATTATTCGGGCAACGCCTATGCGCTCCCGTGCAACGGCGGCACCTACCAGAACTGGTTCACCGGCACGAACGGTGGCAACGGCTACTACCTTGAGGACGGCCAGACCGGCCTGTGCTTGACCACAGGAACGCAGGTCAACAGCAACCTCGTCCTCATGAAGACGGAGTCATGCGCCGGAAACGCGGTGAACTTCGCCGTCGTCATCAACTCCGACGGCACCAACACCTTCAAAACCGGCACGTGGTGTCTGGACAGCAACACTGATGGTGAGGGGAATAACGTTGGTTCGGTCTACATAGACCCGTGCAACGGCGGGAATTACCAGAGGTTCTCGCTCGGGTAAGCCTCAGTGCGATATGGGAAACCGGCTGCAGAGATGTTGCTTCTGCGGCCGGTTCTATGCCTGCGGAGGTTGCAGGGCGCCCTATCGAGGCACTGCAACCGACCGGCACTGCGCGGCGCCCTGCAGCGGCGCCCAGCACACCTGCAACATCGTCCCGCTCGTGACCGCCGGCACCATCAACGTGTCCACGAAATCAGTGGTCTGCCAGGTAGCCTCAACCACCGTGGAACGGGTGTCTGTGCCCGCGACCGATATCGACACCCGGCCGCCGAGCGTGCCGGCCCAGACGCGTCCCCACGCGGAGCGGCACGCGACGCTGTAGCGGAGGTCGAGCTCGGTCTTGCCCTGCATCGGCCGGGTGCCCAGCGGGGTGGGGTCGCCGCCGCAGTACGTCGGCTCGGCGTCCAGGCCGTCGCACGACGCGCCGACGCAGCTGACACCCGAGGACGCAGCAGGCGCGACGGACCCGGACCGGTACCACGAGCCGATGCCGAAGACGACGCTCGCCACGACGACGCCGATCACCATGGAGACCCAGCCCGGCGGGCGGGGGAAGGGCTTGTGG